>NZ_JBFACT010000006.1:0-243374 GCF_040640995.1 Amycolatopsis sp. NPDC021455
GCCGTCGCCGGCTGACGTTCGTCCGTGAAGGCCTCCTTCCCGGCTCTTATGGCCGGGAAGGAGGCCTTCACGGCTTTCAGGCCGGCTTCAGCGGGTCGTGGCCGAGGGACATCAGCCGGTGGCGCCAGTGGCTCTCGCCCGCGGTCGGCTCGAGGTCGTCGCGGCGCTGGGCGTGCACCCGGTCGACGACCCGGCGCATCACGCCGGCGTCGTGCGCGTCCACGTCGGACCGGCGTTTGCGCAGGATGGCCAGTACTTCGTTGCCCGTCAGCGGGCCCGCCTCGTCGGGGAGCGGCTCGGTCTCCGGGCCCGCGTCACGGGTGCGCAGCCAGTCCTCCAGCTCGCGCGAGGTCATGTTCACCACCCGGTGGAACTCCGCCCACAGCTCGTCGTCAACAGCCGGATTGTCCATCCCCGTCGGCTACCCGGCGCGGCCGACGTCAAACCGGGCGTCCCCGGCCGGTAGAATTCGTTCGGACCCGTTGAAACGCCAGCGGTGGTCTCGGTTGACGCTGCTGGCGAGCTCATCCCCTGTGCTCGCCGCTTGACGCATGGGAGGGGTGGGCCTTGCCGACCACTGGCGACGGCATGGCGGAGCGGGTCGACGAGCTGAACGCCGTCCTGGCCGATCTCGTCGGGGTCCTCGAATCGATGTCCGACACACCTGGCCTGCTCGACGCGGTCTGCGGCGAGGCGGTCCGGGTGGTCCCGGACGCGGACCTGGCCAGCATCATGGTCGTCCGCGACGGGGTGACGCAGACGGCGGCCTTCACCGACGAGCGCGCCCGGCGCATCGACGACGTCCAGTACGCGGCAGCCGACGGTCCCGGCCTGCTCGCGGCGCTCACCGGCGAGGTCGTCCGGGTCGCGGTCGACGAAACGGGCGACCAGTGGCCCGAGTTCGTCGCCGCGGCGAAGGAGCTCGGGGTGGGCAGCTACCTGGCGGTGCCGCTGCGGGTGGACGACACGCTCGTCGGCGCGATCACGTTGTTCGGGTTCGAGACCCACGGCTACCACGAGTTCGACACGAAGGTGCTGCGCCTGTTCACCCTCTGCGTGGAGACGGTCCTGCGGCTGACCCGCCGCTACCGCGAGGCCCGCAGGCTCGCCGACGAGTTGCGCAACGCGATGGAGACGCGCGCGGTGATCGAGCAGGCGAAGGGCATGCTGATGCTGATCCACCGGGTGAACGAGGACACGGCGATGCAGCGGCTGATCGTCGAGTCCCAGCACACGAACATCAAGCTCCGCGACGTCGCGGCGCGGTTCACGAGGAGGATGAGCTCGGCGGAAGGTGGGACGGCCCGGCACTGAACGGGGTCCCAGGCCCGCGCCCGGCTCAAGCGCCCCAATGTGGCGTTCGGTGCGTCCAACGCAACCAACGCCACATTGGGTGCTCCATCCATGCCCCCACCGCCGCCCTCAACGGAGGCGCTTCGCGCCGCAGTGCCGATTCAACGCAACCAACGCCACATTGGGGCGTTTGCGGAGCCGGGGTTCAGCGGCAGCGGTAGCTCGACGCCGTGGCCGGGTCACCGCCGGTGTAGCGCGAAACCCGCGGGTACGGGCACAGGTCGCGCGTCTTGCCGTCCGCGGACGCCGCCGCCAGGGTGGCCGGGGCCTTCCCGTGCTCGACCCAGTCGACCAGCGCGCCCAGCGCGTTCGTCGGCTCGGGGCCGCCACCGCCGAAGCAGTGCTCGACGCCCGGGGCGAGGAACAGGCGGTAGAAGTCGTTCACCCTCCGTGGTCCGCCCATCGCCCGGTCCACCCTGGTGCGGTAGGAGAGCGTGCCGCCCGGCGGGATCAGCTGGTCGTTCGCGCCGACGAACGTGATCAGCTTGCCGCCGGCGCGGCGGAACGCCGACAGGTCGGGGTCGGACGTGCCGATGACGCCGTCGTACTCCCGCACCGACTGGCGGAACAGGTCCGCGAACTGCGCGTACGTCAGCTTCGAGGTGTCGAAGGCGAGCTGCTTCTCCAGGAACGACTGCACCCACTTGACGGCCACCGGGAAGCCCGGCGCGGTCAGCGTGCCGTCGGGACCCGGCTGGGTTCCGGCGAGCCAGGTGAAGTCCGCGCCCTTCGGCAGCCCGGACCACAGCTTGCGGCCGTGCTCGTCGGTCGGGCCGGCCCAGATCTTGCGCACGACCTCGGCGTCGGCAGCCGTGACGGTGAACTCGTGGCCGTCGCAGACCACCTTCGTCCCGACGAGGCTGCGCGGGTCGTAACCGCACTCGTCGGGCCGGTCGACGATGCCGTTGGTCACGCCGTCGCGCGCGTCGCACGCCTGGATCGCCGCCGTGCGGAACGCCGAAAGCACGCAGGGGCTGGGGAAGTCGTGGCTTTGGTTCATCACGACCTGCGGCCAGAGGGTCGCGACCGCGAACCGCGTCCAGTCGACGGCGGGGGCGTTGGCCAGGATGCCGTCGAAGTCGTCCGGGTAGCGCTGGGCCTCGGAGTAGCCCTGGCGGCCGCCGGTCGAGCAGCCGGTCCAGTACGAGTACGAGATCGGCCGCTGGTAGTGCCGCTGCGTGACGGCCTTGCCGATCAGCGCTTCTTCGTGCACCGACCGGGTGGCGAAGTTCGTCAGCAGGGTCTGGTCGACCTGGCCGTTCTTGACCGCCCAGGACGTGTCGAGGCCGTCCGGGGACACGCCCGCGTCGGTCGTCACGGCGCTGTAGCCGTCCTTGGCCGCCTGTGGGAGCGCGTCGAAGTTGCCGGCGGCGTAGGCGCTGCCGCCGAGGGCCTGGAGGCGGCCGTTCCACCCGGTGTCCGGCAGGGCCACGGCGACCTTGACGTGGTCGGCGCCGGTGTGGGTGAGCGTGACGGTGACCTGGCACAGGTCCGTCTTGGGTTCGGCTTGCACCGACTCGATCTTCGCGCCGGGCGGAGCGGGCACCGGAACGGCGGCGCAGGGTGTGGCGGCCGCGGCGCTCGGCGCGGCCTGCACGACGGTGGTCAGCAGGAGCGGCACGGCGGCCGCGAGGAGTAAGCGTCTCATCGGGTCTCTCTGGTCGCTTTCGTCCGATGTGGACATTGCTCCGGGAAACCTAGGCGGCAGGCGGGGATCGCCGCGCCCGTCGGATGACGCTGCGTGTGTACGTCACTCGGCCTTGAGCTGCGGAAACGTGCTTTCGGTAAGGTCGTTTCCATGGCGCTGCGCGGACGGGACACCGAGCTGAAGGAGCTGCGTGAGCTCGTCGACGGCCCGGAAGACCGCAGTGGCGTCCTGATCCGCGGCGAGGCGGGCGTCGGCAAGTCGGCGCTGGTGGCCGAGACGGCCGCCGCGGCGTCGGTCGCCGGGCTGCGGGTGCTGCGCACGACCGGCGCCGAAGCCGAGCGGAATCTGGCGTACGCGGGTCTGCACCAGCTGCTGTACCCCGTCCGGGCCGGGGTGGCCGAGCTGCCCGCGCCGCAGCGGGACGCTCTGCGGACGGCGCTGGGGCTGGCCACGGGCACCGAGCCGAGTGTCTTCCTCGTCGGGCTCGCCGTGCTGACGCTGCTGGCCGAGGAGGCGGCGGCGAAGCCGTTGCTGCTGGTCGCCGAGGACGTGCACTGGCTGGACCGGGCGAGCGCGGACGTACTCGCCTTCGTGGCCCGGCGGATCGAGAACGAACCGATCGTGCTGGTCGCGACGCTGCGGGACGGCGCCGAATCGCCGCTGCTCGACGCGGGGCTGGCCCCGATGGCGCTCGACCGCCTGCCGCCGGACGCGGCCGCCGAGCTGCTGGACGCGGTCGCCCCGCGGCTCGTCCCGGCGATCCGGACCCGGTTGCTGGCCGAGGCGGCGGGGTTGCCGCTGGCGTTGACCGAGCTGCCGTCGGCGGTGGCGGATCTCGACGGGCTCGATCCGGTGCTGCCGCTGACCGAGCGCTTGGAGCGCACGTTCACGGCCCGCGTGGCGGCGCTGCCGGAAGTGACGCGGACGGCGCTGCTGGTGGCGGCGTTGAACGAGACGACATCGCTGACGGAGACGCTCGAGGCGGCCGGCGCCCTGCTCGGCAGGGGCGCCGAAGGGGAAGCGGAGGCGGTTGGGCCGAGCCGAACCGGTGCCGAGCTGCCGGCTGTCCCCGCAACCAGCGCCGATCCCGCTGTCCTCGCTCCCGCCGCCGACGCCCGGCTCATCGATCTCTCCGCCGGCACCCTGACCTTCCGGCACCCCCTGATGCGGTCCGCCATCCCCGCCGCCGCCACTCCGCTCGATCGCCGGAACGCCCACCTCGCCCTCACCGAAGCGCTCCGCGACCAGCCCGACCGCCGCGCTTGGCACCAAGCCGCCGCCACCGCCGGGCCCGATGAAACCGTCGCCGCCGAACTCGAGCGGACCGCCGAACGGGCTCGGTTCCGCGGCGGGGCCGCCGCGGCCATCGCCGCGCTCGAACAGGCCGCCCGGCTGAGTCCCGATGCCGGCGACAAAACGGACCGGCTGCTGCTGGCCGCCGAACTCGCCGTCGACTCCGGTCGTCGGGAGACCGCCGAACGCCTGGTACATGCTGCGAACCCCACCGGCGCTCGCCGTCGCGCCACCGCGAGCCGGCTGCTCAGCGAGTTCGAGGACGGCGTCCGGGAGGACCCCGCCCGCGTCGCGGAACTCGCCGAAACCGCCCGGTCCGTCGCGGCCGACGGGCAGCACGACGCGGCGATGCGCATCCTCTGGAGCGCCGCCATGCGCTGCTTCTGGACCGAACCCGGCACAGCCGCGAGAAAAGACCTCCTCGACCTCGCCGACCGGCTGCCCATCCCGGCCGGCGATCCGCGGATCGTCGCGGTCACCGCGTACGTCGCACCCTTCGAACGCGGTGAAGCCGTCCTGGCGCACCTGCGGGAGCTGGTCGCGAAGACCGGCGCCGATCCCGAGGTCGACCGGTACCTGGGCAGCGCCGCGCTGCAGGTCGGCGCGTTCGACCTCGCCGCCCGGTTCTCCGCCGCCGCGGCGCCGGGCCTGCGCGCCCAGGGCCGGCTCGGGCTGTTGCCGCGGGCGCTGGCCGTCCAGGCGTGGAGCCGCGTCCGGCTCGGCGACCTGACCGGCGCCGCACCGGCCGCGGCGGAGGCGGCCAGGTTCGCCCAGGAGACCGGCCAGCCGTTCATGCACGGCCTGGCCACGGCGGTCCAGGCCGAGATCGCCGCCCTGCGCGGCGACCACAAGCAAGCGAAGACGCTGGCCGGCGAAGCCGAACGCGCCGGGCTCGCGGCCGGCGCCCGGCCCGTGCTCGCCACCGTGCAGCTCACCCGCGGGCTGATGGGCCTGAGCGAAGGCCGGTTCGAGGACGCGTTCGCCGACCTGCGGCGGCTGCTCGACCCGGCCGATCCCGCCTACCAGCTCGCGTTGCGCACCTTCTGCGTCGCGGAACTCACCGAGGCCGCGATCCGGGCCGGGCGGACCGGCGAACTGCGAGACGTCCTGGCCGGGCTCGAGGGCCTGGACACGCCGTCACCCGCGCTGCGCATCGGCCTGCGGTACGCGCGCGCCGTGCTCGACCCGAGCGACGAGCTGTTCGCCGAAGCGCTGCGGGCCGACCTGAGCGGCTGGCCCGCCGAACGCGGCCGCGTCCACCTGGCGTTCGGTGAGTGGCTGCGGCGCCAGCGGCGCGTCGTCGAATCGCGGACGCACCTGCGTACGGCCCGCGAGACGTTCGACGCGCTCGGCATGGCCGCCTGGGCCGAGCGGGCGCGGCGCGAGCTGCGCGGCGCGGGCGAGTCGAGCCCGAACCGGGGCCCGGACGCGCGCGAAAAGCTGACCCCGCACGAGCTGAGCATCGCGCAGCTGGCCGCCGAGGGGCTGACGAACCGGGAGATCGGGCAGCGGCTGTACCTTTCGCACCGGACCGTCGGTACCCACCTGCACCGGATCTTCCCCAAGCTGGGCGTCAGCTCGCGTGCCGACCTCGCCGGGATGCTGAAGACGCTCGAGTGACGTACACCCGCTGCGTCACCTGACGGGCGCGGAGGTCACCGGATCGCTCCTAACGTCGTGAAAGTCCCACAGTCTTTCGCGCAGGAGCAGCAGATGATCAGCAGGAGAAGGTTCGGGCAGGCGTTCGCGGCCGGGCTGGCGGCGACATCGCCGGCGGCTTGCTCGTCCGCCGCGGCGCCGGCCTCCGGGACCGACCTGCGGGCCGGTTCCGGCGAGCACACCTCGCTCGGGCCGGTCAAGCACGCCGACGCCGGGGTGCTGAGCATGGCCTACCACGAGTTCGGCCCGGCCACCGGGCAGCCGGTCGTGCTGCTGCACGGCTGGCCGTACGACCCGTACAGCTACGCCGACGTCGCGCCGATCCTGGCCGCCGCCGGCTACCGCGTCATCGTCCCGTACCTGCGCGGCTACGGGCCGACGGCGTTCAAGTCCGCCGAGACGGTCCGCAACGGCCAGCAGACGGCGGTCGCGCTCGACGTCATCGCCCTGATGGACGCGCTCAAGATCGACAAGGCTGTCCTGGGGGGCTACGACTGGGGCGGCCGGACCGTCGCCGTCATCGCCGCGCTGTGGCCGGAGCGGTGCAAGGCCGTCGTCGCCGTGAGCGGGTACATCGTCACGAACCTCAAGGCGAACCAGCAGCCCCTCGCCCCGGCCGCCGAACTCGGCTGGTGGTACCAGTACTACTTCGCGACCGAGCGCGGGCGCGCCGGCTACGCGGCCAACCGCCACGACTTCAACAGGCTGATCTGGCGGAACGCGTCCCCGGCCTGGCACTTCGACGACGCGACGTACGACCGCAGCGCGGCGGCGTTCGACAACCCCGACCACGTCGCCATCGTCATCCACAACTACCGCTGGCGGCTGAGCCTGGCTTCGGGCGAGCCGCAGTACGAGGCGTACGAAGGGAAACTGGCCGCCGGCGCGGCCATCGGCGTCCCGTCGATCACCATCGGCAGCGACTTCGACGGCGCGGCCAAGGACGGCAAGGCCTACCGCGCCAAGTTCACCGGCAAGTACGAACACCGGATCTTCGACGGCATCGGCCACAACGTCCCGCAGGAGGCGCCGCGCCCGTTCGCCCAGGCGATCCAGGACGCGGCCCACCTGTGAAAAGCGGTCAGGCGACCGTCGCGTCGAGGGTGACCTCGATGTTGCCGCGCGTCGCCTTCGAGTACGGGCAGACCTGGTGCGCGCCGCGGACCAGCTCGTCGGCCGTCGCCTGGTCGAGGCCCGTGACCTCCAGGTGCAGCACCGCGCTGAGCTTGAACTCGCCCGCCTCGGTGTCGTGGTGCAGGGTGACCTCCGCGACGACGGCGAGGTCGTTCAGCGGCACCTTCTTCGCCCCCGCGACCCGGCGCACGGCGCCCACGAAGCACGACGCCCAGCCGGCCGCGAACAGCTGCTCGGGGTTGGTGCCGTCGCCCGCGCCGCCGAAGGCCTTGGGCACGGCGAGGGTGACGTCGAGCGCGCCGTCGTCGGAGGTCGCGCGGCCGCCGTTGCGGCCCTCCGCGGTGGAGGTGGCGACGGCGGTGTAGGTCACTTCGGACATGGTCTTCCTTTGCTCTGGCGGGTGGACGACCCCACGCTAGGAACCCGCGTGCGCGCGCGGCGACCGTCGTACGACGTCACCCGTGTACGTCACCGGCGGCGGGGTAACCGGCCCGGATGCGAATCGTGGTGACCGGAGCGACGGGCAACATCGGGACCGGGGTCGTCCGCGCGCTGAGCGCCGACCCGCAGGTCGAGACGATCGCCGGGCTCGCCCGGCGGACGGCGGGCCGCCCGCCGGACAAGGCCGGGTACGTGCGGGCCGACATCGAGCGGGACGACCTGGTGGCGCACTTCCGCGGCGCCGACGTGGTCGTCCACCTGGCCTGGCTGTTCCAGCCGACGCGCCGTCCGGAACGCACCTGGCACGCGAACGTCCTGGGCTCGCTGCGGGTGTTCGACGCGGTGGCCACGGCGGGCGTGCCCAAGCTCGTCTATTCGTCGTCGGTCGGCGCGTACTCGCCGCGTGACGGCGACGAGCCGGTCACCGAGGACTGGCCGACGCACGGCTGGCCCGGTGCGGCGTACACGCGGGAAAAGTCTTATCTGGAGCGGTATCTCGACGCGTTCGAGCTCCGCCACCCGAAGCTCGACGTGGTCCGGCTCCGGCCCGGGTTCGTCTTCCAGCGCAGTGCCGCGACGGAACAGCGCCGCTTGTTCGCCGGGCCGTTCCTCCCCGGTTCGCTGGTGCGGCCGGGGCTGGTGCCGGTGCTGCCGGACGTCCCGGGCCTGCGCTTCCAGGTCGTGCACACCGCGGACCTGGCCGACGCCGTCCGCCGCGTGGTGACGCGCCCGGTGCGCGGGGCGTTCAACATCGCGAGCGGCCGGGTCGTCGACCCGAGGTTCGTCGCCGGCCTCTTCGGCGCGCGGACGGTGCCGGTGCCGGTCGCGGCGGTCCGCGCGGCGGTGAGCGCGGCTTGGCGCCTGCACGCGGTGCCCGCGTCACCCGGGCTGTTCGACGCGGTGATGCGCCTGCCGGTGCTGGACACCACGCGGGCGGAGTCCGAATTGGACTGGCAGCCGCGGCACGACGCCGCGTCGACGGTGAAGGAGTTCCTCGCCGGGCTGCGTGTGGGCGCCGGCGCGGACACGGCACCGCTCGCCCCGGACCGGCACCGGCCGCACGAGATCAGCACCGGTGTGGGCCGCCGCCCTTGAGATCAGCCTCGCTGGTGGTGGCGCAGCAGGCGGGTGAGCAGAGCGGTCAGGGTCTGCCGGTCGTCGGCCGTGAGCGGGCCGAGGAGTTCGTCCTGCGCCTGCTCGAGCGCCTGGTCCAGCCGCCGCAGCTGCCGATCGCCCGCCTTGGTGAGGCTGACGATGTTGCGCCTGCGGTCGCCGGGATCGGGTGCCCGCTCGACGAACCCGCGCTCGGCGAGCTCGTTGATCGCCGCGACGACGTCGCTGCGGTCCATGGTGCACCGGCGGCCGAGGCCGGCCTGGCTGGCCGGCCCGAACTCGGCGAGGGCGGCGAGGATGCGGAAGTGGTACCCGCGCGCGTCCGCGGCGGCGAAGCCCTCGGAGGCCAGCCGGTGGGCGTGCACGGCGAGCTGGGTGAGCAGCCAGCTCGGCTTCGCGGTCAGGCGGGCGGGGGCTTCGTCCACGCGGGGCAGCCTACATCGTTGGCGCGGCCAACTCAGGCGAGCTCGGACGAGACGACCGAAGGAAGCGCCCGCAGCCGTTCGAGCAGCGGCTCGATCTCATCACCGGCCAGCAGGACGGCGCAGACCATGCTGCTTTCGCGAACGCCGTCGCGGATGTCGACGGAGAGTTCGTGCACGAGACGGCCGTCCTGGGCCAGTGCGCCGACGAGGCCGGGGACCTCTTCGACACCGCCGACGAAGTAGGTGGCGATCCGGCGCCGCAGCAGCATCGCGGACCGGGGAGCGGGAACGGCGAAGGAAGTGGACATGGCGTGATCTCCACGGTTCGGTGGGAAGGGATCGGGGCCAGGTCCGCCCAAAAGGTGCCGCGAATTCCACGGTCGCCAACGCAGCGCGCCGGCGACCTGGTTCAGCCGGCGCGCCGGGTTACGAGTCGCAAGGACATCAGGCGCGGCACGGCGACAGGCTAACACGACCGCGCCCGGCCGGCCGGGCGGCTCGCCAGACGTCTTGAACGACTCGTTCAGGACGTCCGACGTCCTGAACGAGTCGTTCAAGACGTCGCGGCGGACCACGGCCGGGTCAGCTCGCCCGGATGATGGCCAGCCCCAGCGGCGTGATCTCGTGGATCTGCGACTTCCCCGACCGGGCACTCGTGATCAGCCCGCTCGCCCGCAGGACCGACGCGTGCTGGCTTGCCGTCGCCGGGGAGATGCCCGTCAGCTCGGCCAGCTCCGTCGTGTTGCAGCGGGTGATCGCCGTGGTCATCAGCACCCTCGCCCGCGTGTGGCCGAGCAGCGCCGCCAGGGACGGGCCCGGCTCCGCGTCCCGGTCGAAGCGTGCGTGGCTGATCGAATACACCAGCGCCGGGGGCAGGCCCGGGTCCTTGTACGTCGTCGGCATGCCGTGGGCGAAGAACGCCGGGATCAGGCGGAGGCCGCGGCCGTTCAGGTGCAGTTCCTGCTCGATCGGGAAGCGCACGCGCAGCACCGGCGGGGTCCACGTGATGTCCGGGTGCAGCGTCGAAAGCAGCAGCTGGGGGCCGCCGCGGTCGAGGTTCGTCCGGAGGCGGCGGCGGTCGCGGGCCACCGCGTTGCGGACCGCTGCCCAGTCGGGGGCGACGCACTGGCGGTAGTAGTCGTGCAGGGCCGTGCCGAGGCGGCGCAGTTCGCGGGGCTCGCCGTCCGCGAGGCGGCGCAGCCACGGCTGGACGCGGGTGCCCTGAGCCGTGAGCTCGGCGATGTCGGCGGCGAGCGTCGGCGAAGGCGTTTCGAGCACCGCCGAGACGCCTTCGCCGATCGTGCGCGCGCCGGCCGGGGTGAGGAAGTCGGGGCAGTAGCCGTACGGCGGGACGGCCGACATCAGCAGCCGGCCCGACTCCGGGACCGCGGAGCGTGATCCGCGGCGCCACCGGCCGAAGAGCGGCTCGCCCTCCGGCCGCCGGATCCGGTAGCTGCTCATCAGCAGCTCCCACATCGGGTCGGCGTCCTCGGCGATGGTCACCTTCGCCAGGTCCGCTTCCGTGAAGTGCACTTTCAACATCGCCCCCGAGCGTAGCCCGGGCCGTCCCGGGGCCCCGACGCAGAGGTGCCGGAAATTCACGGACCCGGCCGGGAATTCCGTGCGATTCGCGCGTGGTCTTCACCCTCCGCAAGGGTAAAAAGCCGTGCCGTGGCAGTTCACCCTGTGTGATTGGTGCGTACGGGGGAAACGGCCGGTGTTCCTTGACAACACCGCCGTCATCGCGGTTACGTCTTTGGCTGAATTCTGTGGAAAAGGAACCAGAAATCGTTCTCGGGCCACCGGTACGAATCGAGCCACGCCACCGATGAAAGAAGACGAACCTCCATCCCGTCGTTCCGCCGCGTCCTGGAATCCGGGGAGCTGGCGGTTGCGCACCAAGATCTCCGTGGTGCTGTTGCTGCCCGTCCTGGTCGCCCTGCTGCTGGCGGGCGGACGCGTGCAGGGCGAGCTCGCCCAGGCGGGCAAGCTGAGCGCCGTGCGCGACCAAATGCCGGTCGTGCAAGGGATTTCCGAACTCGCCGGGCTCGTCGACGACGAGATGATCCACGACGGCGGAGCCGCCCAGACCGCCGCGGTCGACGCGAAAGCCGCTTCGGTCCGCCACGACGCCGCCTTTTCCCAGCTCGACCTCCAGTTGTCGCGGACATTGGAAGATCAGCTGGGTAAATTGGCCGGCCTGCGGCAGCAGACCGGTTCGCAAGCGGCGAAAACCGCCGCGTACCACGACTTCTCCGTCGGGCTCAGCGAACTGATCCCCCGGGTCGTCGGCCAGGCGCCGGACGCCGATCTCGACACCGCGGCCGATATCGCGAAAGCATTGGTGCAGCTGAGGACCGGTCTCGCCGATCAGGAAGCGCTGACCGGAAACTCGGCGGACGCGCTGGCGGCCGCGGTCGCCGAAGAAACCGTGCTGACCGGCCAGATCCGCCGGGTGCTGCCGGCCGGCGCGGCGGCGGCCCGGTTCGCCGCGGCGACCAGCCCCGGCGCCGGCGGCCCCGCGGCGAAGCGGGCCGTGCTCGGCACCATCCTCGCCGAGCAGGTGAAGACGCTTTCGGACGCGGTCGGCGTGCAGACCAACCTCGCCCGGTCCGACGCGCTGCGCGACGCCGCGCTGGTGCTCGCGTCCCTGCTCGGCGCCCTCGCCATCGCCCTGGCCGTGGCCCGGTCGGTGGTCGCCCCGATCCGGCGGCTGCACGCGGCCGCGCTGGACACCGCGCGCCGCCGGCTGCCCGCCACGATCGAACGCATCCGGGACGGCGACGACGTCGACTGGCGGACGACCGCGCCGCTCCCGGTCGATTCCGAGGAGGAGATCGGGCAGCTCGCGCGCGCCTTCGACGACATGCACCGGCAGGCGGTGCGCCTGGCCGTCGGCGAGCAGGCCGAGATGCGGATCCAGGTCAGCGAGATGTTCATGACGCTGTCGCGGCGCAGCCAGTCGCTGGTGGAGCTGCAGCTTTCGGTGATCGAGGACCTCGAAGCCGACGAGCAGGACCCGCAGCGGCTGGCCGAGCTGTTCCAGATCGACCACATCGCCACCCGGCTGCGGCGCAACGGCGAGAACCTGCAGGTCCTCGCGGGCGGGCGGCCGGTGCGCCGCGACGTCGGCCCGGTCGCGACCGTCGAGCTGCTGCGGGCCGCGACGTCGGAGGTCAAGGACTACCAGCGCATCACGCTCGGCAACGCGCCGCGCGGCTCGGTGCAGTCCGAAGCCGCGGCCGACGTCGTGCACATCCTCGCCGAGCTGCTGGAGAACGCCATCCGCTCGTCGCCGCCGGACGAGCAGGTCGTGCTCACCGCCGACCGCGGCTTCGACGGCGGCCTGCTGATCGAGGTCGTCGACGTCGGGCTCGGCATGAGCCGCGAAGACCTCGAAGCGGCGAACGCCCGGCTGGCCGCCGGCGCGGCGGTGAGCCCGGAAACCACCCGCCGGATGGGCCTGTTCGTGGTGAGCAGGCTGGCCGCTTCCCACGGGATCACCGTCCGGCTGCGGCCGACGACCACGCGGACCGCCAGCGCCGGCATCACCGCCAGCGTGCACGTCCCGGGCGTGCTGATCCTCGTCGACCTGCCGCAGCGGCCGGGGCTGCCCGGGCTGCCCGGGCTGCCCGCGCCGGCCCCGGCGGTCAACGGCACCGCCCGGCACGAGCTCGAACCGCGGTGGCCTGCCGAAGAACCGGGCCCCGCCGTCGCGGAGAGCACCCCGATGTTCGACCAGATGCTGTCGCACTGGTTCGCCGAGGCCCCGGCGAAACCGGCGTCACCGGCGTCCAACGGTGGCTGGGCGTCCCCGGCCGACCAGGTCCGGCAGGCCGCGGAAGCCGCGGTGGGCAGCTTGGACGACGTCGAGTTCACCGACTCGGGCCTGCCGACCCGGCAGCCGGGCGCGCAGCTGGCGCCGGGCTCGGTGACCCCGCGGCAGCCGAAGCCGGTGGACACGTCCTTCCGCGATCCGGCCGCGGTGCGGAACAACCTTTCCCGGCACTACAGCGGCATGCGCGCGGCCCGCCACCGGGTCGCGGCCGACCCGAAGGGCCAGCAGTGATGAGCACCCGGCAGGAAGGAACGGAAGTGGTCGACCAGTCCCGGAACTGGCTGGTGTCGGCGTTCACGCAGGAGGTGCCCGGCGTCGCGCACGCCGCGCTCGTCTCGGCGGACGGCCTGCTCGTGGCGGCGAACGAAACCCTGCCGCGCGACCGGGCCGACCAGCTTTCGGCGATCGCGTCCGGCCTCGCGAGCCTCGCGCTCGGCACGGCGGACCTGTTCACCGCGGGGCGGGTCGTGCAGTCGGTGATCGAGATGGAGCAGGGATTCCTCATGCTGATGAACGTCGGCGACGGCTCGAACCTGGTGGTGCTGGCCAATCCGGGCTGCGACATCGGGCTGGTGGGCTACGAGATGACGTTGCTCGTCGACCGGGTCGGGAAGATGGTCGAGACCCCGGCCAGGCCCGCGGCCACACCGGGGGCGGCCCGGTGACGGAAGGCCGGTGGCGCGAAAGCGGGCGGCGCGAGGGCGGGCGGCACGCGGCGTCGCTGGCCCGCCCGTACGCGTGGACCGCCGGCCGCACCCGGCCGACGGTCGACCTGGCGGTGGAAGCCCTCGTGGAAACGACCGCGGAGGGCCGCACCGCGCCCTACAGCCCGACCAACCCCCTGGCCGTGGTCACCCAGCTGTGCCTGCACCAGCGGTCGGTGGCCGAGGTGGCGGCCCACCTGGGCGTGCCGCTGGGCGTGGCCAGGGTGCTCATCGGCGACCTGCTCTTCGCCGGCCAGGTGTCGATCCGCGACACGCTCACCGCGGACGCCTCCTGGGACGAACGGAACGACCTGCTCGAAAGGGTCCTCAGTGGACTACGTGCGCTCTGACAGTCACTCCAAAGGCCGCATCACCTCGGCGAAGATCGTCGTGGCCGGCGGATTCGGGGCGGGCAAGACGACCTTCGTCGGCGCCGTCTCGGAGATCAACCCCCTGCGGACCGAAGCCCTGATGACGGCGGCGGCCGTCGGCGTCGACAAGACCGAGGCGGTGCCGGGGAAGTTCGCCACCACGGTCGCGATGGACTTCGGCAGGCTCACCCTCGCCGACGACCTGGTGCTCTACGTGTTCGGCACGCCCGGCCAGCACCGGTTCTGGTTCATGTGGGACGACCTGGTCTGCGGCGCGGTGGCGGCGATCGTCCTGGTCGACACGCGCCGCCTGGCGGACTGCTTCGCGCCGATCGACTTCTTCGAGTCGCGCGGCCTGCCGTTCCTCGTGGCCATCAACCAGTTCCAGGACACCCACCAGCACGCGCCCGACCAGGTGCGCGAGGCCCTCAAGATCCCGGCGGCGGTGCAGATCATCACCTGCGACGCGCGGTCGCCGGAGTCGACCAAGCAGACCCTCATCGCCGCGGCCGAGCACGCGCTCGCCGAGCTGCACGCGCCTCACCGACGGAAAGCCTGACAGGAGCCCGAGAAATGCCCATGGACCACGAAGACTTTGCGATGGGCAACTGGCTCGTCGTGCTCGCCTACCTCACCTCGGTGGTGGGGTGCGCCCTGGGGCTCGCCTGCACGCTGCAGGCGCGTTCCACCGACAGCCCGCGGAACCGGCTGACCTGGCTCGTGCTCGCGGCCGTGTCCATCGGCGGCGTCGGCATCTGGGTCATGCACTTCATCGCGATGCTGGGGTTCTCGACGCCCGGGATGCCGGTGCGGTACGACATCCTGCGCACGACGCTGTCGGCGATCCTTTCGGTGGTCGCGGTGTTCTGCGGGCTGCTGGTGTTCGGTGTCCGCAACCGGTTCGCGTGGAAGCGGCTGCTGCTGGGTGGGCTGCTGACCGGGCTGGCGGTGGCCGTCATGCACTACACCGGGATGTGGGCGGTGCAGGTCAAGGGCACGATCGGGTACGACCCGACGACGGTGGTGCTCTCGGTGGTCATCGCCGTCGTCGCGGCGACGGCGGCACTGTGGTTCACGGTCGGGCTGGACAAGCTGCTGCCGCGGCTGGCGGCGGGCCTGGTGATGGGCGCGGCGGTGACGGGCATGCACTACACGGGCATGGCGGCGGTGCGCCTGCACCTGGACCCGGCGGCCCCGGACCCCTCCGGCACGGAGGTGTTCTCGTTCCTGTTCCCGGTGTTCGTGCTGGCGGCGCTGGCGATGGCCGTGCCGATCTGCGCGGTCCTGATGGCCACGTCCAGCTCGGAGGCACCCCGGCACACGACGGTCGCCCCTTAGTCCGTTGTGGACACGGGGAACCGGTCGGCGCTGAAGTGCACCAGGATCGCGGTCGCGGTCGCGCACACGACGTCGCCGGCTTTCAAGGTCCCGGCGGCGTGGAGCTTGCGCCCGTCCCGGCGCACGAGCCGCCCTTCCGCGGTGAGCGGCACGGCGTACGGCGTCCCCTGGTGGTAGTCGACGGTGAGGGACGCCGTCATCCCGGGAAAGCCGGCCGCGGCGGTCGCGCGGCCCAGGACGTGGTCCAGCACGGCCGCCACCCAGCCGCCGTGCACGCGGCCGGGCGGTCCTTCGTGCGCCGCGCCGAGGAGGACTTCGGCGCACACGGAGTCCGGCTCGACGCGCACCCACGACAACGGCGGGGCGAGCGGGTTCCCGGGCCCTTCGAGCGGGTTGTTGATGCTGAGGTGACCCCCGCCTTCGAGGGCGGCGAGCAGCAGGGGTTTCGCGCTGCCGGCCGCGCGCAGCGCCTCGGTGACGGCTTCGACCCGCCGTGCGGCGGCGGCGAGGCCGGCCTCGTCGTCGCGCACGCACACGGAGGCTTCGATCAGTTCGCGGATCCGGGAGCCGAGCAGCGCCCGCCCCGGCGGCACGCCGTCGACGACGGGAAACGGATTCTCGGGCATCGCGCTCCCTGGGGCCGGAACTAGAACGTGTTCCACTCTAGCAGGAGTGGAGGGCTTCATTTTGCTTCGCGCAGCACTCGGTCGGCTGCCTCGTCGACGGCGGCCCGGCCGAAGGCGTTGACCAACGACAGGTAGATCAGGACCGGCGCCGCCGGGGCCCACTCGCCGATCCTGTCTTCCCGCAGCAGGTAACGGATCGACGACTCCGGGTCGAAGCTCACGAAGTCGAATTCGGGGTGTTCCCACCCGTCTTCGACTCCGCGCGAGAGGTGGTCCTGCAAGTCGTCCCGGCGCAGGTCCCCGAGCTGGGCGAGGAACAGCGCGCCCCACTGCGACAGGGACGTGACGACGTGAAAGGCCAGGAGGTGGAGGTCGTACCGGCCGGCCGAGAGCTGCAGTTCCTCGCGGAGGCCGCGCCGGGCCGCTTCGAACAGGTCCGGGGGCAGGCCGTCGGCGGAGTCCTTGTCGCGGGAGAGGCCTTCGTTGGCCGACGAGTTCCACTGCCGTTTCCCGGTCACGACCCGGCTGCTGCGACGCGACACGAGCAACCAGTCGTCGCTGGTGACAACGGCCATGTTGAGGCCGAAGCCGCTACGCATGAAGTCCGGGATCTGGCTCAGCTCCCGGCCTTCGAGGTAACGGGTTCTCGGGGTCGCTCCGCCCGGGAGCCGGCGGTCGAGCTGCTGTGTGGCCAGGAAGGTGAAGTAGTCGCTGTATTTGAGCACCAGCGTGACCTCGGGCAGCTCCTGAGGTCCGGCGCGCGAGATGATGAGGTCGTCGACGGCGAAGTTCGCGCCGTTCCAGGCGTGGCTGTCGCCGGCGGCCTTGCGCCGTGCCTGCTCCCGGGCGACGTCGTCGCGCCACTCCGACAGCTCGTCGGGAAGCCGCACCTGGACGGGGTTCACCAGCACGCGGACCCTGTCCCTGTCGATCTCGTGTTCGCCGTCTCCTTCCACGATCACGCACGGCGCTCGGAGAGCTCCGAGCTTGAATTCGCGGTTGAGATCCGGTGCCGACCGGCTTCGCCGCGTCCAACGGCGAAGAAGCTTCCCGGCCGATTTGACCCGCTTCTTGAGCATGTCTTCGAAGAAGACCCCCAGCACGAGGCCCAGCAGGGAGCCCGCCAGCAGCCCGGTGGGCCCCGATGACAACCACTCCAGCATCTCGCCCAGCCTCGTCCGGTGGCACAACGCTGGCGAAGTCGGCTCTCAGCGTTTTCCGTTACAGCGTGGCGGAGGGCGTCACCAGGTCGGCCGGGCGCTGACACCGCCGTCGACGACCAGGTCGTGACCCGTGATCCAGGACGCCAGCGGGGAGGCGAGGAAGACGCACGCGTTGCCGACGTCGGCGGGGGTCCCCAGCCGGCCCAGCGGCGCCGCGCGGTGCCACCTCTCCACGCCGTCCTGCCACTCCTCCTCCAGGCCCGCGCGCGAGATCAAGCCGGGGGACACCGTGTTGACACGGATGCCGCGCGGCCCGTACTCCAGCGCCGCGCCGCGGGCGTGCGTCACCAGGGCCGCCTTGGCCGCGCTGTAGTGGACGTGGCCCGGCGCCGGCTGCCGGGCCTCGATCGACGCGATGTGCGTGATGCTGCCGCCGTCGCGCATGAGCCGGGCCGCCGCCTGGGTGCAGGAGAACGCGCTGGTCAGCGTCGCGTCCAGCATGGCTCGCCAGCGCTGGGCCGTCAGGTCCGCCAGTGCCTCGACCGGCTGGACGCCGGCGTTGTTCACCAGCGCGTCGAGCCGGCCGCCCCAGTTCGCCACGGCCTCGAGCAGTTCTCGGCAGGCCTGGTCGTCGGTGAGTTCGGCGGCGAACGCGCGGGCCCGGCCGCCCGCGGCTTCGATCGCCGCCACGACGTCGTCGGCCGCGCCGGGGCGGCGATGGTGCACGGCCACCGCGCTGCCCGCTTCGGCGAACCGGAGCGCGATTCCGCGGCCGATGGTGCCGGATGCGCCCGTGACGCAGGTGATCGTGCCGGACAGGCCGGGGACGGAGGTCACCGGCCGATCGTAGATCCGCGTCGCCGATCCGTCGTAAGTTTGGGGGTATGGCCGAAACCCGGAAGTTCGCCGGACTGCTGCAGACCCAGATCCGCCACGAGTTCACCGCCGCCCAGCAGTACATCGCCCTCGCCGTCTGGTTCGACGCCCGCGACCTGCCACGGCTGGCCAAGCGCTTCTACCGGCAGGCGATCGAGGAGCGCAACCACGCGCTCGCGATGGTGCGCTACCTGCTCGACCGCGACCAGCCGGTGGCCATCCCGGGCAGCGGCGACGTCCGGAACGACTTTTCGAGCGTGCACGAAGCCATCGAGCTGGCCTTGGCGCAGGAACGGGCGGTCACCGCCGACATCGAGGCGATGGCGAAGGCCGCGCGGGCCGAGGAGGACTACCTCGGCGAGCAGTTCGTGCACTGGTTCCTCAAGGAGCAGGTCGAGGAGGTGGCGCAGATGTCGACACTGCTCACGGTGGTCGAGCGGGCGGGCGGCAACCTGTTCGAGGTCGAGAACCACCTGTTCCGCGAGTCGGCCACGGCGGTCGAGGACGCCCCGGACATGCCGCCGGTCGCGGGCGGGAAACTCTGAAGCTGGCGGCCCCCGGGCGGGTCGTGCGGGCCGTTTTCCGGGCTCCCGTGCGGCTGTACGACCACGGCTGGGGCCGGCTGCTGGGCCGGCGGTTCCTGTGCCTGACGCACGTCGGGCGCCGGTCGGGACGCGTGTACCGCACGGTGCTCGAGGTCGTCGGCATCGACGACGGCGAGTACTTCGTCGTCGCCGGGCTGGGGCCGGGCGCGGACTGGTTCCGCAACATCCGGGCCCGGCCGCCGGTGGAGGTCGTCGTCGGGAGCCGCCGGTTCACGCCCCGGCACCGCGTGCTCGGCGAAGCCGAAGCGATGCGCGTCTTCGCCCGCTACGAGCAGCGCAACCGCTGGGCCCGGCCGGTCCTCCACCTCCTGCTGAGCAAGCTCCTCGGCTGGCGCTTCGACGGCAGCGAGGCCGCGCGCGGCCGGATGGCGCGGCAGCTGCCGATCGTCGGGCTGCGGGAGTAGGACGCGCCCGTTTCACCTGTTCGCGCGGAATCGCCACGAGATCGGGTGGTTCCCGCAGGACAGGGCCTCGAAGGGGTTTCGGTCGTGCAACCATTTGCCGTCGGTTGCCCGGCCCGGCCTAGCGAATACCACCGTTCGGAGCAAGGGTGGAGCCCTCGCCGGCGACGCGGCCGGCGGAAGGGGCAGCGATGGCGGAGCGGTTCGACTTCACCCTCGACCCGGTCGAAGCGGACGTCCTCGGCCAGGCCCTCGGCGTGCCCGCGCGGATCTTCCCGTTCCGGTTCCGGCCGGTGCCGGGGGATCCCCGGCGGCTGGCCGCGCTGGTGGACGACGTCGAGGCCGCGCTCGCCCGGCGGCGGCTGTCCGTGCGGGGCCGGCTCAACCGCGGCCTGCGCACGGCGTTCGCCCTGTTCGGCGCGCACCGGGTGCTCGTCGCCATCGCCGGGATCGACGGGCTCGGCGAAACCATCGCGGTGGCCGGGCTGACCGACGGCGCCCAGGCCCTCGGCGTCACCCAGTTCGCGGCGGACGACCGGCTGGAGTTCTCGCTCTTCTCGGACGAGGAGTTCGTCGACGTGCTGGCCGGGGTGCTGCCCGCGGTCGACGGCGCGGGCGGCGGCCCCGTCTCCGTCGAGCGGGCCGCCGATGCCGAGATGTCGGCGATGCGGCGCCGGCGCCTCGCCGAAGCCGAGCACGACCACGAGGAAACCCGCGCCTTCGACACTCTCGACGTGGGACCGCAGGTCGGTCCCGGCGGCCGGGAACCGGAAGCACCCGACGAGCTCGCCGAAGTGCTGGCGGGCGCCCGGTTCGGCGGCGGGCAGATCGTCGTGACCGGACGCGCGCGCCGGATGGCCTCCACGCTCGGCTGGGTGGACACGGCGGCGGGCCGGTACCTGGTGCACGCGGCGGCCGGGCCGAACGGTGCCGTGTCGGCGCGCTACGAGCCCGCCGGCCGTGACGTCGTGGCCGGCGCGATCGGACGGGCGGTGTCCCATGTCTACTGACGGTGGTTTCGCGGTCGGCCCCCAGGTCGGGGCCCAGCTGGTGGCGGCGCTCGACACCGTCGCCGCGACCCTGGACGCGGAGGCGGCCCGGTGGGCGGTGCTCGGCGGGCCGCCACCCCTCGGGGCGACCCCGGCCGCCCGGTTCGCCGCCGCGCGGATGGCCGCCACCGCGACCGACGACCGCGGCCTGCTCACCGGGCTCGAGCGGGCCCGGACGGCGTTCCCCCGGTACGTCGAGGCGATCGAGACGGCGGCGAAGGAGTACGCCGGCCGCGAGGCCGCGACGCGCGACACGATCGGCCGCCTCCACCCCGGAGCCTGAGCGTCGAGGAGCACACGTGTCGAGAGAACCGGACACCTGGTACGCCGGGTTCCAGCGCACCCTCCGGCAGGCGCCCGAAACCGCTTCGGGCCCGGATCTGCGGCCGTCCACGGGGATGCCGGCGACGGTGTGGGAGAACGTCTCCCACGAGCAGATGACGACCGAGATTTCGACGGACGCGAACCCGGCCGCGGTCGCCGAGTCGGCGCAGGAGTGGCTCCGCATCGGGGAGGAGCTGCTGCTGCACGAGCGGGCACTGGCCCGCGCGGTCGAAGACAGCCGCGGCGATTGGCAGGGGCCGGGCGGCGACGCCGTCCGCCGTCACCTGACGGCGGTCGCGCACTGGCTCGGCACCACCGGCCGCGGGGCATTGCTCGCCGGGCGGCAGCAGCAGCTCCAGGCGCAGGCGCTGGAGGAGGCGCGCCGGCGCATGGCGGCCAACCCGCCGGTCGAGTTCTCGGCGGAAGCGGCCAACGCGCGGCTGCAGGGGATCACCGACCCGGTCGAGTACGCCCGGCAGCTGGGCGAGGACACGCGGGTTCGCCAAGCCCGGGAAGCCGCGCACGCCGAGGCGGTGCGGATCATGACGGAGTACGACCGGACGCTCGCCCAGACCGTGGCGACGCCGTTCTTCGCCGCGCCGCCGGAGCTGCCCGGGGCCTCGGCTGTCTCAAGTGGACAGACGGCACCGGGCCGGCCCGGGGCGGGGACGGGTGCCGGTGGGGTGCCGCCCGCGCGCTCGCCGGAGCAGGTGGTGGCGGCCGGGGCTGCGCAGCCCGGCTCGCCGGTGGCCGGTGGGGTCGCGGCGTTCCCGGCGGCGGATTCGGAGGGCGCGGGCGGCGTTCCGGCTTTCCCGGTGGCGGGTGGGGTCCGGCCGGGTTCGCCGGTGGCCGGTGGGGTGTCGCCGGGTTCAACGGGGGAGGTCGAGAGCAGGACCCCGGCTTTCCCGGCGGTGGGCGGAGTCCCGCCGGGTTCGCCGGTGGCCGGTGGGGTGTCGCCGGGTTCAACGGGGGAGGCCGAGGGCAGGACCCCGGCTTTCCCGGCGGTGGGCGGGGTTCGGCCGGGTTCGCCGGTGGCCGGTGGGGTGCCGGTGCCGCAGCCGGGCTCGGAGGCCGCAGGCGATGTTCCGCCCCTGCCGCAGCCGGGTTCCCCCGCGGCGGGTGGGGTTCGGCCGGATTTGCCCGCGGCCGGGGGAGTTCCGCCGGTGCCGCGGCCGGATTCGCCGGTCGCGGGTGGAGCGCGGTCGGATTCGCCCGTGGCGGGCGGGGTGCCGCCCTTCCCGCAGCCGGATTCGACGGTGCCGGCAGGGACCCGGCCGGTGGTGGGTGGGGTGCCACCGTTGCCGCCGCCGGATTCGACGGTCGCGAGCGGGGCTCGCTGGGTTCCGCCGTTCCCGTCGCCGGATCCGGTCGGCGCGGGTGGGGTTCCCCCGCTCTTGCCGCCGGATCCGGGGGTGGCGAGCGGGACCACGGGGCCAGTGCCGCCGGGCGGCCCGGCGTTCCAGCCGGGCATCCGGGGTGGCCGGCGCCGTGAGGACACCGTGCGGCCCGGCGGCCCTCGCGTCCCCGAGCTGCCCGATGCGGCTCCGGGGGAGGCCGCCGGAGTGCCGGGATCCGGTGCTCTGCGGCGTGAGGATGGCCGGCTGCCCGGTGAGGCCTCCGGTGTGTCCGTGCCGGGTGGTTCGCGGCGTGAGGACGCACGGTCGCCGGGCCCGGCCGGCCCCGATGGGCCGCGGCCCCCGGCCGGTCAGCAAGGCGCGCCGGGCACGGCGGGCGCGCTGGGCGGCGTCCCGCGGGCGGGCGGCAAGCCCGCCGAGGACGCGGAACACCGCGTCGCCGACTACCTCGAAGCCGATCCGGAGCTCTTCGCCGCCGAGCAGCCGGTGGTGCCGCCCACCCTCGGTGACTGGAAGAAGAACAAGAACTGGAGGAAGAAGCCGTGACGGGATTCGGAGTCGCCGCGGATGAGCTCACCGTGCACGCCGGACACCTCGATGCCCTCGACTCGCGGATCGCGGTGGTGGCCGCCACGGTCGCGGCCTCCTCGATGCCGGGCAGCGCCTACGGCCTGCTCTGCGCGTTCCTCCCGCCGGTCGTGAACCCGGTGGAGGACAAGGGAAAGGACGCCCTGGCGGCCACGGCCGAGGCCGTGCGCACCACGGCGGCCAACCTGCGCACCGCGGCCGGGAACTACCGGCAGCGCGAAGACGCCTCCGCCCAGCCCTTCCACGACTACCTCGCCTGAGAGGAACGAAAATGACCGGCGTCATGGCCATGAGCGGGAGCCCCGACGAAGCGCGGGCACACCTCGACCAGTGGGCGGCCGGCCTCACCGCGAAGGCCGAGAAGTACGAGTCGGTGGCCCGGCGGACCGGGGACCTGCGCCTGAGCGCGACCAGCGTGTCGGACTTGGTGACGGTGACCGTCCGGGCCGACGGCAGCGTCACCGGCCTCGAGTTCGGGCCCAAGGCACGCACCGTCCCGATGCCCGAGCTGGCCACGCTGATCCTCGACACGATGCGCCGGGCGCAGGCCGGGATCGCCGGGCGGGTCGGCGAGGTGCTGGCCGACGAGCTCGGCGACGACGACCCTCAGACCCGCGAGCTGATGCTGGCCGACCTGCGCGGCCGGTTCCCCGATCCCGGCGCCGAACCGCCGGAGCCCGAAAGCGGCGACGAAGACGCCGCCCAAGACGACGAGCCGTGGTGATCCCGACGTGACCGACCCCGCGTTCACCGGCGCCTCGCTGCTGGAATCCGCGAGCGACCTGAAGTCCGCCATCGACAGCGGCGACTGGGCCGCCGGCGCCCTCGCCGCCACCAGCGCCGGCCTCGACGCGCTGGGCGCGGTGATGGACCCGTTCGGCACGATCCTGTCCCACGGCGTCGGCTGGCTGCTGGAGCACGTGGGCCCGCTGAAGGAGGCTCTGGACGCGCTCGCCGGCGACCCGGGCGAGATCTCCGCGCACGCCGAGACGTGGCAGGCCGTCGGCGCCCAGCTGGCGGAGATCGGCACCGACCTGACGGCGATGGCCGCCGCGGACACGCCGAGCTGGACCGGCCCGGCCGCCGACGCCTACCGCGAGCGCACGGCGGACACCGCGAAGCTGCTCCTGGCATCGCAGAACGCCGCCGAGGGGGCCGCGGGCGGGGTGCGCGCCGCCGGCGAGCTGGTGGCTGCGGTCCGGGGACTGGTCCGCGACATCATCGCCGAGCTGGTCGGCCGCCTGGTCAGCTGGGCGCTGCAGGCCCTCGCCACGCTGGGCATCGGGCTGACGTGGGTGGTGCCGCAGGTGGTCCGCGCGGTCGCCTCGACCGGCGCGAAGATCGCGAGCGTCACCGGCCGGGTGGTCGACGCGCTGGGCAAGCTGGTCCCCCTGCTGAAGCGGGCGGGCGACGTCTTCGGCGACGCTTCCAGGGCCCTGCGCCACGTCGACGCGGGCTCGGCCACCCCGGCGCACGCGGTGGGCGACCTGCCGACGCGGCCGGGCCCGGTGGCGAAGCTCCCGGGCGACGGCGGATCGGTCACGCCATCCCACGTGGGCGGTGACCTGCCGCCGGGGCCGGGTGGGGGTTCGACTGCGCCGGCGCACGCGGGCGGGGATCTGCCGGCAGGTCCGGGCGGCGGTGCGACCGCGCCGGCCCACACCGGCCGCGAGGTGCCGCCGGGCTCGGGCGCGGGTTCGACCGCCCCGGCGCACGCGAGCGGAAGCGTGCCGGCGAACGGTGGCCCGACCACGCCGTCCCACGCGGGCGGAAGCCTGCCGTCGCACCCGGATGGCGCCCCGGCCCACACCGGCCACGACTCGCCTGCGAACCCCAGCGCCGCCACACCGCCGAAACCGTCCACTTCGGACACTCCGGCCACCGGACCGGCCGCCACGAAGCCGTCCGCGGCAAGGCCGTTGAGCGACCGCGGGAACCCCGCCGAACACGACGTCCCGGTCAAGGACCGCACCCTCTGTGCCGACCCCGTCGACGTCGCCACCGGCTGGGTCGTCCTGGCCCAGGACGACGCCCGCTTCGCCGGCGCCCTGCCGCTCGTGCTGTCGCGCACCCACATCTCCTCCTACCGGTACGGCCGCCTCTTCGGGCCGTCCTGGGCCTCGACGCTCGACCAGCGCCTCGAAGCCGGGCCCGGGGGGCTGCACCTCGCCCTCGCCGACGGCACCGTGCTGACCTTTCCCGTCCCGGCCGATGCCCCGGTGGTCCCCGACAGCGGCCCGCGCCTGCGGCTGTGGCGGGACGAAAACGGTTACGCCGTCGGCGATCCGGACACCGAACGGCTGCTGTTCTTCGAAGCGGACGGCCGGCTGCGCGCCCTCGGCGACGGGGACGGCAACCACGTCGTGATCGGCTACGACGACGCCGGCCTGCCCGCCGAGCTGCGGCACTCCGGCGGGTACCGGCTGCTCGTCGAGACCGCGGACGGCCTCGTGACCGCCCTCCGCCTCCCCGGCGCCGACACCCCGCTGGCCCGCTACGCCTACGACGCCCGACGGCGCCTCACCGAAGTCGTCGACGATCGCGGCATCCCGACGACCTTCACCTACGACGCCGACGGCCGGATCGTGCGCTGGGAAGACTGCGCGGGCCGGTGGTACCGCTACGGCTTCGACGCCGGAGGCCGGTGCGTCCGCACCGAGAGCGACGGCGGCCACCTCGACTGCACCCTCGAATACGGAAACCACGTCACCCGGCTCACGAACTCCCTCGGCGCGACCACGACCTACCGGCTCGACGAACGCCTGCGCGTGATCGCCGAAACCGATCCGCTCGGCCACACGTCCACAGTGGACCTCGACGAGCACGGGCGGGTCCGGGGCCGCACCGATCCGCTCGGCCGCACCACGACCTACGAACTCGACGACGCCGGCAACGTCGTGCGCGTGACCCGGCCGGACGGCGGCGTCGCCGTCTCCGAGTACGACGAGCGCGGCCGTCCGGTGCTGCGGGTGGGCCCCGACGGCGCGGTCTGGCGGTGGGAGTACGACCCGCGCGGCAAGCTCGTGCGCGCCATCGACCCGCTGGGCGCGGTAACGCAGTACGGGTACGACGAAGCGGGCAACATCGCCGCCGTCACCGACGCGCTCGGCGGGGTCACCCGGTTCGAGAACAACGCCGCGGGACTGCCGGTCGCGGTCACCGACGCGCTCGGCGCCGTCACCCGCTACGAATACGACGCCTTCGGCCGCGTCACCACCGTCGTCAGCCCGCTCGGCGCCGTGACCCGGCTGCGCTGGGCGCCCGGCGGGGACCTGCGGGAGCGCGTCGACCCGGACGGCGCGACCTGGCGCTGGTCCGACGCCGCTTCGGGCACCGCCGAGGAAGCCGTCGACGCGCGGGGCCTGGTCAGCCGGACCGAGTTCGGCCCGTTCGACCTGCCGGTCGCCGAGACGGGACCGGACGGGCACCGGCTCGAGTTCGCCTACGACACCGAACTGCGGCTCGTCGCGGTGACCAACGAGCAAGGACTCGTCTGGCGCTACACCACGACGCCGCCGGGAACCCGGTCGAGGAGACCGACTTCAACGGCCGCACCACGCGCTACGGCTACGACGCCGCGGGGCGGCTCGTCCGGGTCGACCGGGCCGACGGCGGGACCGTCCTGCTCGAACGGGACGTCCTCGGCCGGATCGTCACCCGCCGCGCGGGTCCCGACGTCGCCGTCTTCGCCTACGACGGCGCGGACCGGATGATCTCCGCGCGCAACGACGTCGCCGAGGTGCTCTTCAGCCACGACCCGCTCGGCCGGGTGGTGGCGGAGTCCGTCAACGGCCGCGTGGTGCGGTCGGAGTACGACGCCCTCGGCCGCCGGACCGTCCGGCGGACGCCCGCGGGCGGCCACGCCGTCTACACCTACGACCCGGTGGGACGGCCGGTCTCGCTGCGCACCGGCTCCCGGGAGCTGCGCTTCGGCTACGACCGCGGCGGCCGGGAAGTGTCGCGGCGGCTCGGGTACACGGAACTGCGGCAGTGGTGGGATCCCCAGGACCGGCTGATCGGGCAGGCGGTGGTCGCCGGCGAACGGACCGCCCAGCGGCGCGAGTACGCCTACCTGCCGGACGGGCACCTCGCCGCGGTCTCGGACGCGTTGTCCGGCCCGCGCACGCTGGCCGTCGACGCGGCCGGGCGGGTGTGCTCGGTGACCGGGCCCGCGTGGCTGGAGGAATACGCGTACAGCGCGTCCGGCGCCATCACGTCCGGGCCGTCCGGGCCGCGCCGGTACGAGGGCACGCTGCTGACCGCCGCCGGGGACACGGTCTACCGGCACGACGCCCTCGGCCGCACGGTCGAGCGGCAGCGGCACGGCCGGACCTGGCACTACCACTGGAACTCCGACGACCGGCTCACCACCGTCGGCACCCCGGACGGCGACCGGTGGGTGTACCACTACGACGCGCTGGGGCGGCGGATCGCGAAGCTGCGGTTCGACGGCCGCGGCCGGCTCGCCGAGCGGATCGGCTTCACCTGGGACGGCACCGAGCTCGCCGAGGAAAGCCACGCCGGGATGACCGTCGGGTGGGACCGCGAACCGGGTGCCGGACGGCCGGTCGCCCAGACCGAGCGCCTGCGCACCGGCGAGCGGTTCCACACGATCGTCACCGACCTGGTCGGCATGCCGGCCGAGCTTGTCGACGAGGCGGGCGACGTCGCCTGGCACCGGCGCGCCACGCTGTGGGGCCAGGTCGCCGACGAGCCGGCGCGGGCCTGGACGCCGTTGCGGTTCCCCGGCCAGTACCACGACCGGGAAACCGGGCTGCACTACAACTTCCACCGTTACTACGACCCGGAAACCGGCCGCTACCTCAGCCACGACCCGCTCGGCCTCGGCCCGGCGCCGGATTCGCTGGCGTACGTGCCCAATCCGACCCATCGGATCGACCCGCTCGGGCTCGCCGGTGTCACGCCGTGCGCGGCGGGCGGGAGCGGCGGCAAACGGCCACCCGGCAGCAATCCGGGGCTGCCCGGTTCGTCGGGCCCCCAGCGGGCGAAGCGGGCCAAGACCAGCTACGACGACGGCACCCACGGCGCGAAGGGCCGGGAGCAGAAGCGGCTCACGGAGCTGTTCGACAACCGGCTGAAGGCACCGGGCGGTCCGGCGAAGGGCAAGGTCAGCGGCGACACCCACCAGTCGGAGCACCCGATCGGCTACGAGGTGCTCGGCCGCGGCAGCGACGCCAAGCGTGGCGCGGGGGAACAGCAGAAGATGCTGGAGAACCACGCGCCGGCGTACCAGGAGGAACTGCGGTCGCACCGGGAGCACATCGGCACCGGCACGAGCACCCGGACGGCGCCGTCCGGGTTCACCGCCCAGTCCTACCGCGACTCGCAGCGCACCGCGCTGGAAGCGGGCGACCCCAACACGGCGCTGCAGCTCAACCAGCTCGACTACGCCCACCAGCAGCACTTCCACACCACGACGGGCACGGTCGGGGGCGACATCGCGGACAACTCCTTCCACCACATGGTCGACAAGGCGGTGGGCAAGGGCGTCACGTACGCGACGGGCAAGGGCGTCAACGAAACGACCCCGCCGCTGAGCACGCACGACGCGCGGGAACTCCACGCGGCGCGCGAAGCCGCGCGCACCGGGAGGTTCCCGGACCACCGGACGTACGAGGAAGAACTCGAGGACATCCACCGGCGCACCTACCGCGACCCGACGACGAAGGACTGGGAAGCGCTGGAACGCGGCGGCTACGAGAAGCCGGTCTACGACTCGGACGACGACTGATCGTGCCCCTGGCCGGGATAGCGCTGAGTGGCCGACCGTTGTCATCGAGCGGCGTACGGGTTTAAGCTGTCGCCAACAAACGAATGTTATCGCTAACAGGATAACGAAAGTTTCGAGGATTCGTCGAATTTCGGAACCGGTGGCGAAAGTTTCGGCCGCCACCGGCGCACTTCTCCCTGTCCCCAGGAGGTCATGTGAAATCCCGGATCCGTCTCCTCACGGCCGTCGCCGTGGTGCTGCTGACCGCTTTGCTGAGCGCGCCCGCCGCGGACGCCGCCGCGCTGCCGGGCAGCTTCCGGTGGAGCTCCAGCGGAGTGCTGATCAGCCCGAAGTCCGACGCCACGCACAACATCGCCGGCATCAAGGACCCGACGGTCGTCTACTCGGGCGGCAAGTACCACGTGTTCGCCAGCACCGCGAACGCGGCGGGCTACAACCTGGTGTACCTCAATTTCTCCGATTGGTCGCAAGCCGCTTCGGCGCCGCAGTACTACCTGGACCGGACCGCGATCGGGTCGGGCTACCGGGCGGCGCCGCAGGTCTTCTACTTCGCGCCGCAGGGAAAGTGGTACCTCGTCTACCAGAACGGCAACGCCGCCTACTCCACCAACAGTGACATTTCGAACCCGAACGGCTGGAGCGCGCCGAAGAACTTCTACGGCGCGATGCCGGACATCATCAAGCAGAACATCGGCAACGGCTACTGGGTCGACATGTGGGTCATCTGCGACTCCGCCAACTGCTACCTGTTCTCCTCCGACGACAACGGGCACCTGTACCGGTCGCAGACCACCGTGGCCAACTTCCCCAACGGCTTCGGCAACACGGTGATCGCGATGCGGGACTCCAACAAGAACAACCTGTTCGAGGCCAGCAACGTCTACAAGATCGCCGGCCAGAACCAGTACCTGCTGCTGGTGGAGGCGATCGGCACCGGCGGGCGCCGCTACTTCCGCTCCTGGACGTCGTCGAGCCTCACCGGCACCTGGAGCCCCCTGGCCGCCAGTGAAAGCAATCCCTTCGCCGGGGCGGCCAACGTCACCTTCCCCGCCGGCAAGTGGACGAACGACATCAGCCACGGCGAAATGATCCGCTCCGGCAACGACCAGACGCTGCCGATCAACCCGTGCCGCCTGCAGTACCTCTACCAGGGCAAGAACCCGAACGCGGGTGGCGACTACAACAGCCTGCCCTGGCGGCTCGGCCTGCTCACCCAAACCAACTCGACCTGCTGAGGAGGACTTCGATGAAGAGGTTCCTGGCCGCCACGGCGGCCGCGGTCGTGGCGTTCGCCGGCCTGATCGGTGTCGCCGACGCGGAGTCGAACGGCGGCGTGCGGATCATGCCGCTGGGCGACTCGATCACCTACGGCACGGGCGATCCCGGCGGCTACCGGATCGGCCTGTGGCAGCGCCTGGCCGCGGGCCGCTACACCAACGACTTCGTCGGCTCGCAGTTCAACGGTCCCAGCAGCCTGTGGGACCACGACCACGAAGGCCACCCCGGCTGGCGCATCGACCAGATCGACGCGAACGTCACCGGCTGGATGCGGACCTACAACCCGCGCTCGGTGCTGCTGCACATCGGCACCAACGACATCCTGCAGAACTACAACGTCGCGGGCGCGCCGGGCCGGCTGTCCACGCTGATCGACCACATCACCGCCGCCGCGCCCAACGCCGACGTCTTCGTCGCGCAGCTCATCCCGCTCGGGTGGGCGAGCGGGGACGCCGCCGTGCGGACGTTCAACAACGCGGTGCCCGGGATCGTGCAGAGCAAGGTGAACGCCGGCAAGCACGTGCACCTGGTGAACCTGCACAACGCGGTGGCCACCTCCGAACTCCCCGACGGCGTCCACCCGAACGCCACCGGCTACGACAAGATGGCGGCCGTCTGGTACAACGCCCTGCGGTCGGTCCCCGGCAGCATCGGCAACCCACGCCCGGCAGCAGTGGAGACGCTCGCCGCGGCGACCCTGGGTTCGGCGGCCGCGGCCAAGGGCAAGACGTTCGCCGCCGCCGTCGCCAACGGCCACCTCGGCGAATCGGCGTACACCACCACGCTGGACCGCGAATTCACCGGCGTCACGCCGGAGAACGAGATGAAGTGGGACGCGACCGAGCCGTCACGCGGTTCGTTCCGCTTCGGCGGCGGCGACGCCATCGTGAGCCACGCGCAGAGCCACGGCCAGAAGGTCCGCGGCCACACACTGGTGTGGCACAGCCAGCTGCCGGGGTGGGTGAGCGGCATCGGCTCGGGCTCGGACCTGCTCGCGGCGATGCGCAACCACATCAACGGCGTGGCCGGGCACTACCGCGGGAAGATCGCCTACTGGGACGTCGTCAACGAGGCGTTCAACGAGGACGGCACCCGGCGCGCGTCGGTGTTCCAGCAGCGCATCGGCAACAGCTACATCGAGGAGGCGTTCCGCGCCGCCCGCGCGGCCGACGGCTCGGCGAAGCTCTGCTACAACGACTACAACACCGACAACCAGAACGCCAAGAGCAACGGCATCTACAACATGGTTCGCGACTTCAAGGCCCGCGGCGTGCCCATCGACTGCGTCGGCTTCCAGGCCCACCTGTCGGCCGGGCAGAACCTCTCGACGCTGCAGGCCAACCTCCAGCGGTTCGCCGCCCTCGGCGTCGACGTGAACATCACCGAGCTCGACGTCGGCGGCTCCGGCAGCGCCCAGGCGAACACCTACGGCCAGGTCGTCCGGGCCTGCCTGGCGGTTTCGCGCTGCACGAGCATCACCACGTGGGGCGTCACCGACAAGTACTCCTGGCGCAGCGGGAGCACCCCGCTGCTGTTCGACGGCAACTACAACAAGAAGCAGGCCTACACCGCCGTGCTTCAGGCCTTCGGTGCGGCGTAAGGGAGATACGCGATGAAACGCATGCTCGGTGTCCTGCTGGCGCTGGTGGTCACGGCCCTCGGCGTCGTCTCGCCCGCCCACGCGGCGGCGTTGACCAGGGTGACGAACTTCGGCAACAACCCGACGAACCTGAACATGTACATCTACGTCCCGGACCGGGTGGCGGCCAAGCCGGCGCTGCTGGTCCTGGTGCACTACTGCGGCGGCTCGGCGAGCTCGGTCTTCGGCTGGAACGGCAAGGACTACGTCACCGCGGCCGACCGCTACGGCTACATCATGGTGCTGCCGGAGGCGACCCGCAGCGAGAAGTGCTTCGACGTCTCGACGCCGAAGGCGCTGAAGCGCAACGGCGGCGGTGACTCGACCGGGATCATGTCGATGGTCGCCTACGCCAAGTCCCGCTACAACGTCGACCCGGCGCGGGTGGTCGTCAGCGGGTTCTCGTCCGGGGCGATGATGACGAACGTGCTGGCCGCCGAATACCCCGACGTGTTCGCGGCGGGTTCGGCGTTCTCCGGCGTGCCCGCCGGGTGCTTCGCCACCACGAACGGCTCGCTGTGGAACAGCACCTGCTCCGGCGGGCAGTCGATCAAAACGGCGCAGCAGTGGGGCGACACGGCCCGGGCGATGTACCCGGGCTACACCGGCCGCTACCCGCGGATGCAGCTGTGGCACGGCACCACCGACACGACGTTGTCGTACCCGAACTTCGGGGAAGAGATCAAGCAGTGGACCAACCTGAACGGGTTGAGCCAGACCCCGGCGTTCACCGACCACCCGCAGTCGTCGTGGACGCGGACCCGGTACGGCAACACGAGCACGCAGGCCACGGTGGAGGGCGTCAGCATCGCCGGCGTCGGGCACCAGCTGCCGATGACCGGCCAGCTGGCGTACGCGATTTCGTTCCTCGGCCTCGATCACTGAAGACGGCGGAAGCGGCGCACCCCCAGTGCGCCGCTTCCGCCGCGTTCTTTCAGTGGCAGAACGAGACTTCCGGGTACCCCGGCCGGTCGAGCACCGGCCGTGGCTCACCCCGCAGGTGCTGGTCGAAGAACGCGTTGACGTACGTCCGCGTGATCTCCTGGGTCCGCGGCGCGGACGTCGTCGCGCCGTAGTCGACGCCGAACTCGTCGCCGACCAGGCCCACGTCGGTGAACGACGCGTGCTGGGCGCCCTTCACTTCGGCCCAGCGCCGCCAGCCGGTCAGCTGCGCCCAGTCCCGTTCCCACGTCGTGTCCGCCTGCGCGCAGGCGGTTTCCCCCAGCTGGTGACCCAGGAACATGAACGGCCGGGACAGCCCCGGCGGGGTCAGCGGGACCTGGGTCGTGCCGTCGATGTCCATCCCGGCCTTGATCCGCTGGTCGGCGACCATGGCCGGGAGGGTGCTCGCACCGCCGATGGAGTGCCCGGCCATGCCGATCCGCTCCGGGTCGATCAGGCTCGCCCACTTCGAGTGCGTCAGCGAGTTCAGCACGAACGACACGTCGGCGGCCCGGCCCAGTTCCAGCTTCTCCCAGAACGTGTCATCGTGCGGGACTTCGCAGGAGGCACACCCGGCGAAGTGCCCGTCCGGGAAGCTCTGGCCGGCGTTCTCGTAGGTGTGGCCGATCAGCGCGACGGCGTACCCGTGGCTCGCCAGGTCCTCGGCTAGCGCGCTCAGTGTGGCGCGGGGCTTGGTGTACCCGGGCGACAGCACGATCAGTGGCAGCCCACGGCCCGCCGGCCGCGCGTCGGCGACGGAGTTGGTCACCATCCCGGTGAGCAAGTCCGGTGCCACGGGCAGGCCGCTGTCCTTCAGCAGTGCCGCGGACTCCTCTGCCGTCAGGTACTGCGACTTCGGTCCCTTTGCCGAGGCGGCCGGGTAGAAGAGGGAGACCATCAGCTCCCGGTAGGGGACCGCCGGGACCCACGGGTCGGGACGCGAAGTGTCCTTCAGGTACACCGCCGTGCTGCCCACCGGCCGGTCGCCGGTCGGGGCGGGCAGGTACGGCGTCGACGTCCGGGCCAAGGCAACCTCCGGGTACCGCGGGGACGGCTGGTCCGGCAACGGCTGCGGCCGGCCGCGCAGGTGCTGGTCGAAGAAGGCCCGGACGTACGCCGCGGTGATCGCCTGCCCGCGCACGGCCGGGGTGGTCGCGCCGAAGTCGAGGCCCAGCTGCTCGCCCACCAGGCCGATGTCGGTGAACGACGGGTGCTGCATCCCGGCCACCGTGAGCCAGCGCTTCCAGCCCTTGAGCTGTGCCCAGTCCCGCTCCCAGCTCGCCGCTTCGTCGCCGGTACCCGGTGTGTACGTGTTCGCCCGGCCCAGGAACAGGAACGGCCGGTCCAGCCCCGGCGCGAGCAGCGGGTCGTCCGTGGTCCCGTCGATGTCGATCCCGGCCTTGATCCGCGGATCGGCCACCATGGTGCCGATCGCGCTCGCGCCGCCGACGGAGTGCCCGGCCATGCCGATCCGGGAGGTGTCGAGCAGCGGCGCCCACTTCGAGCGCGTCAGCGAGTCCAGCACGAACGACACGTCCTTCGCCCGGCCGCGTTCCAGCTTCTGCCAGAACTCGACGGTGTAGCTGCCGCAGGCCGCGCAGCCGGTGACCCGGCCGTCCGGGAATGTGGTGGCCACGTTCTCGTAGGTGTGGTCGACCAGGACGACGAGGTAGCCGCGGCTCGCCAGGTCCTCGGACAGCGAAGTCAGCTCGGCCCGGGGCCGTTTGAAACCGGGCGACAGGACGACGGCCGGCAGCGCGTGCCCGGCCGGGCGCGCGTCGGCGACGGCGTCGGTACGGACCGTGGTCATCACCGACGGCGGGATGCCCTTGATACCGGCTTCGTCGAAGACGGCCTTCGCTTCGGCTTCGGACATGAACTGCTTCTTCGGCCCCGGCGAAGGAACGGCCGGGTAGAAGAGGGAGACCATCAGCTCGCGGTAGGGGACCGACGGCACCCACGGGTCGACGCGCGAAGTGTCCTTGAGGTACAGCGAAGTCGTGCCGACCGGCCGGTCGCCGGTCGGTTTCGCCAGCGTGAGCGCCGGGTCCGCCGACGCGGCGGGCGACGCCAACGCGAGGGTGAGGGCGGTGACGACCATGATGCTCTTGATTCTCATCCGATGAAGGTCACTTCCGGGTAAGCGGGCGAGGGCGCGGCCAGCAGCGGCTGCGGACGGCAGCGCAGGTGCTGGTCGAAGAAAGCGCTTACGTAGTTCCGTGTGATGGTCAGCGCGCGGTACGGGTCGATCGCGTCACCGATGTCGACACCCAGTTGCCCGGCGAGCACGCCGAGGTCGGCGAACGAGCTGTGCACCGTTCCGGTCACCATGATCCAGCGTTTCCAGCCGGTGAGGTGCGTCCAGTCGGTTTCCCAGTCGTCGTACGGCCCCGGCGCGCCCGGGGTGTAGTTGTCCATGCTGCCCACGAACATGAACGGCCGCGACAGCCCGGACGCCGGGATCGGGACGTGGACGCTGCCGTCGAGGTCGGCGCCGGCGCGGATGCGCGGGTCGGCCAGCATCGCCTGGGTGGTGATCGCGCCGCCCGCGGAGTGGCCGGTCATGCCGATGCGCTGCGGGTCGATCAGCGCACCCCACTTCGAAGACAGCAGGGAGTCGAGCACGAACGACGTGTCCTTCGACCGGACCTGCGCGAACTTCTCCCAGAACCCGGGCTGGTCGTCGACCTCGCAGGCGGCGCAGCCGGTGACGTGGCCGTCGGGGAAGGTCGTCGCGCGGTTTTCGTAGGTGTGGTCCATCGCCGCGACGGCGTACCCACGGCTGGCGAGGTCCTCGGCCAGCGCGGTGAGCGTCGCCCGGGGCTGGGTCCAGCCCGGGGACAGCACGACCAGCGGCAGGCTGTGCCACCGCCCGGCCGGCTTCGCGTCGACGACGGCGTTCGTCCGGACCGTGCTGAGGACGTCCAGCGGGAGGCCCGGGATGTTCTGCCGCTCGAGGTTGAGTTTCGATTCGAGCGGGGTCATGTACTGCTTCTTCGGCCCGTTCGCCGAGGCCGCCGGGTAGAAGACGGAGACCATCAGCTCCCGGTAGGGCACCGTGGGCACCCACGGATCGGGCCGGGAGTTGTCCACAAGGGACAGTGTGGTGACGCCGACGGGCGAGTGACCGGTCGGGCGGGGCAGGTACGGCGTCGTGGCCGCCGAAGCGGGCGTCGACAGAGCGACAGTGAGGGCGGTGGCTACCGCGAGAGTGCGCATGAATCCCCCAGTCGGATTCGTCAGGACAGGTGGCGGAGGCGGCGGAAGCAGAACCAGGTGAGCAGGGCGGTCATCGCGAGGTAGAGCGCCAGTTCGAGCCACTGCAGCGGCCAGAATCGGGACCCCGGCTGGAAGGTCAGCCGCTGCTGGTAGCCGTGGATGCCCAGCTGGGCCATGCACTCGTCCAGCGAGCCGCGATCCGGCGGGGCCTGGCCCGGCCTCGGGGCGCAGTCCTGCACGAAGGACGGCAGCGGGGCGGCCAGGTTCCCGGCCGGATCCACGGTTTCGTTCGCCAGCACCCACGCGCCGGCGGGGCTCCGCACGCCGATCTCGATGATCCCCTGCTTGTCGTTGCCGGTGATGTTCGTGATGTCGCGTGCGACGATCGGGACCGTCTCGGTCTGCGCCGGCAGCAGGTGTGGCCGCACGAAGTTCGGCACCAGGAGCAGCACGGCGGCGAGCGCGACGAGCGTGACGGCCATGGCGGCCACGGTCCGCTTCAGCAGCATCCCGACCGCGACGCCGAGTGTGAGAGCGAAGGCCGCGTAGCCGATCGGGACGATGCCGCGTGCGCCGAACACCACCGGTGCCATGCGCGAGAGCATCCCGCCCTCGGTCTGCAGGGCCGCATGCGCGTCGATCGGGCTCGCCCACCACGACACCGCCCAGCCGAGCAGCCCGGCCGCCACCATCGCGGCGAGCAGGCCGAAGCCGAGCTTGGTGGTGAGCCACCGCTTGCGCGTGACGGTCTGGTTCCACACCAGGCTGTGCGTGCCGCTCTCCAGTTCGCGCGTGATCATCGGGACGCCCCAGAACACGCCGATCACCGCGGGCAGCAGGTACAGCACCAGGATGGTCCCGCCGAACATGACGTCTTCGTCGGAGAAGTCCGTGCGGCCGACCAGGTCCGGTCCGGTGATCGCGAGCACGACGGCGATCGCGATCAGCCCGGCGAACACGGACAGCGCGGGGATGCGGAGCTGGCGCCAGGCGAGCCAGGTCATCGGAGGACCTCCAGGGCAGGGCGGGCGGCGGCAGGGTTGCTCATGTACTCGAGGACGAGGTCCTCGAGGCCGATCTGCCCGACCGTCCACCCGGGATCGAGGATCGGCGCCTCGGTGCGGACGAGGACGGTCGTCTGGCGGTCGGTGTGCGTCGCCGAGACGACGTGCTGGTCCGCCGGCAGCGTCTCGACGTCGCGGCGCGGCCCGGAGAGCCGGTGGTGCGTGGCGAGCAGCGTCTCCACCTCGCCGATCACCCGGACCTGCGAAGCCACCAGCACGACGAGGTGGTCGCAGACCCGCTCGAGGTCGTTGACCAGGTGCGAGGACATCACGACGGACAGCCCGTGCTCGGCGACGGCTTCCATGAGGTCCTGCAGGAACTCGCGGCGGGCCAGCGGATCGAGCGCCGCGACCGGCTCGTCGAGCAGCAGCAGATCGGGCCGCTTGGCGATGCCGATGGTCAGTGCCAGCTGGGCGCGCTGGCCGCCCGACAGCTTGCCCGCGCGCTGCTTCGGGTCCAGCCCGAGCCGTTCGATGCGCTTCTCGGCCAGCGAGGCGTCCCAGCGGGGGTTGAGGTGGGCGCCGAGCCGCAAGTGATCCTGGATGGACAGTCCACTGTAGACCGGCGTGTTCTGGGCGACGTACCCCACCTTGGCCAGCTGGTCCGGGCCGCTGCCCGGCACCCCGCCGCACACCTCGATCGTGCCGGTCGTCGGCTCCAGCATGCCGGCCGCGATGTTCAGCAGCGTCGACTTGCCTGCCCCGTTCGGGCCGACGAGCCCGGTGACGTGGCCGGCCTCGATCTCCAGCGTGCAGCCGGCAAGCGCTTGCTTGCGCCCGTACTTCTTGCCCAGTCCCTGGGCTTTCAGGACAGTCACGCTATGTCCTCTCTGGCGGAGTCGCGAAACGTGGACATCAACAAGGCTTCGATGCTCTCCTCGTCGAGGCCCGCCTTGCGGGCCTTGCTCAACCAGCGGCGGAGGTCCTGCCGCAACGGCCCCATCACGGCGAACGAGGCGCCGTTCAACGTCGCCGTCACGAACGTGCCGACGCCGGGCCGGGCCGAGACCAGGCCGTCGTGCTCCAGTTCGCGGTAGGCCTTCAGCACGGTGTTCGGGTTGATCGCGAGGCTCGCGACCACGTCCTTGACCTTCGGGAGCTGGTCTCCCTCGGACAGCAGGCCGAGGCGCAGCGCGTGCCGCACCTGCTGGACCAGCTGCTGGTACGGCGACAAGCCGGACCTGGTGTCCAGGTGGAACTCGATCATCGGCAACTCCATTTAACTAGGTGACTAGTACTATAGCCATATAGCGCTGACGAAGGCCAGTGATCTTTTTGGCCGCGTGAGCCAACCTCGGCGCCTCTCGGCCGTCTGTGGGGATGATCGTTTCCCTTCTCGAGAGGACTTTTCGTGCGTCGAATTTCTGGGGGAGGCATCGTGCGCGGCGTGGTCGTCGCACTCGGTGTCTCGATGGCCGTCTCGGCGGGACCGGCGGTGGCGTCCGCCGCGCCGGTGTCGATCGACAAGGTGCCGGCACCGCACCTGAGCTGGACCGACTGCCAAGACGGCTTCCAGTGCTCCACCGCTTCGGTGCCGCTGGACTACGACCAGCCGTCCGGTGCGAAGATCGACCTCGCGGTCATCAAGCTGCCCGCGACCGATCCCGCGCACAAGATCGGCTCGCTGTTCGTCAACTTCGGCGGCCCCGGCGCGTCCGGCCTGCAGCGGCTGCGAGAACGCGGCAAGTGGCCGTGGCTGTTCTCCGACGAGCTGCGCGCGCGGTTCGACCTGGTCTCGTGGGACCCGCGCGGGATCGCCAACAGCGCCCCGGTCCGGTGCTTCGACACCCTGGCCGAGCAGCAGGCCTTCTTCGGCTCGTTCCCGGAGATGCCGGGCGACCCGAGCGGCAACGCGGCCTTCTACGCCAAGTCGAAGGAGCTCGCCGACCGCTGCTCGGCGAAGGCGGGCCCGGTCCTCGAGCACGTCTCGACCGCCAACACCGCGCGTGACCTGGAGATGCTGCGCCGCGCGGTCGGCGACCCGAAGCTGAACTACCACGGCATTTCCTACGGAACCCAGCTCGGGGCGACGTACGCGAACCTGTTCCCGAACCGGATCCGGGCCATGGTGTTCGACGGCACCATGGACTTCGCCGGCAACTCGACCGGTCAGAACGGCAACGGCAAGAGCGTCCCGCTGGACACCCGCCAGGACGTCGCGACCGGCATCGCGCAGACCTTCGAGCAGTTCCTGAGGCTGTGCACGGAAGCGGGCCCGAAGTGCGCGTTCTCGTCCGGTGACCCGAAGGCGAAGTGGGCGGCGCTGACGGCGCGGGCCAAGCAGGCCCCGATCGTCAGCGACGGCGAGACGTGGACGTACTCGGGCATCATCAACGCGGCGGCCGACCTGTCCGACTCGCGGGGCTGGCCGGACATCGCCGCGTTGCTGCAGCGGCTCTACGACGCTCCGGCCACGCCCGCGCTGCGTTCGGCCGCGGTCAAGGGTGAGCAGTACACCTCGAACCGTACCGAGGCGTTCAACGCCATCCAGTGCAGCGACAGCGACGTGCCCACCGACCCGGCGATCTACAGCCGCTACGCGGAGTCGGAAGACCAGCGCGTGCCGTACTTCGGGCGGATCGCGGTGCTGGACATGATGAGCTGCGCGTACTGGAAGGCGAAGGACACCGACCGCTACACGGGCCCGTGGAACCGCCCGACGTCGGCGGAGATCCTCGTGCTGAACAACCGCTACGACCCGTCCACCCCGCTGCACGGCGCCCGCGACGGCGCCGCGGAACTGGCGCGGGCGCGCGTGTTCGTGACCGAGGGCTACGGGCACTCGTCGATGTACGTGCCGAGCACGTGCACCGAGAAGGTCAAGCGGGACTACCTGATCTCGGGCACCTTCCCGGCCGCGGGCCAGACCTGCGGGATCGACGCCAGCCCGTTCGCGGGCTGATCTTCCTCGCGGCGGGCCGCACCGGCAGCGGTGCGGCCCGCCGCCACGAAGGCGTCCCGCGGGTGCTGCACCGACGCCAGGCTGAGGATGTCCCGGCCGAACAGCGCCTGCGTCAGCCACACCGCGAGGACGCGGACCTTGCGCTCCCAGGTGGGCACGGCGAGCACGTGGTAGCCGCGGTGCATGAGCCACGCCGGGAGTCCCTTGACGACCAGGCGCTTGTACTGGAAGATCCCGCGGCCCAGGCCGAGCGTCGCGATCGCGCCCAGGCTGTGGTGCACGTACGGCTTCGGTTCCCGGCCGCGCAGCGTCGCGATGATGTTGCGGGCCAGCAGCTTTCCCTGCCGGTAGGCGTGCTGGGCGTTGGGCACCGTGCGCGCGCCCGGAGCCGGCGAGGCGAGGTCGGGCACCGCGGCGTCGTCCCCGGCGGCCCAGGCGTCGGCCACGCCCTCGATCCGCAGATCCGGCCGCACGACGAGGTAACCGCGCTCGTCGACGGGGAGGTCGGTGTGCCGGCCGATGACCGGGTTGGCACCGTTGCCCGCGGTCCAGACGATCAGCTCGGCGTCGAACTCCTCGCCGGTCGAGAGCGTCACGTGGCCCTCCTTCGCCGACGTCACCAGCGTGTTCAGGTGGACGTGCGCGCCGCGGCGTTCCAGTTCCCGCACGACCCAGCGGCCCGGCCGGTCGGTGACCTCGGGCAGGATGCGGTCCGACGCCTCGACGAGGTGGAACCGCAGTTCGTCGCGGTGCAGTTCGGGGTAGCGCTTGACCAGCGCCGTCGCCAGCGACAGCAGCTCGCCGAAGCCCTCGACGCCCGAGAAGCCGCCGCCGACGAAGGTGACGGTGAGCAGCTTCCGCCGTTGCGGGCCGTCGGGCAGCACGGCGGCGCGGTCGAACGCGGTGAGCAGCCGGTCCCGGATCGCGACGGCCTCCTCGACGTGCTTGAGACCGATGGCCTGGTCGGCGATGCCCGGCACGGGCAGCGTCCGCGTGACCGCCCCGGCGGTGACGACGATCAGGTCGTAGGTCAGTTCTCGGGTGTCACCGTCGCTCGGCCGCACGGTGACGACGCGGTGGGCGTGATCGATGGCGGTCACCTTCCCGGCGACGATCCGGGTGCGGCGCAGGTGCCGCCGCAACGACACGGCGGCGTGCCGCGCCTCGACCGAACCGGCCACGACCTCGGGCAGGAACGGCTGGTAGGTCAGGTAGGGCCGCGGGTCGACGAGGGTGACTTCGGCCTCGCCGCGACGCAGCTTCTTCTCGAGCTTCCAGGCGGCGTAGAAGCCTGCGTAACCACCGCCGACGATCAGGATCTGGCGCATCTCGTCCTCTTTTCTCGCTTCACCCCCTGGACGAGGCGGCGGACGCGGGTGTGACCGCGATGCGCGTCACAGTCGCGGGCCCACCCAGTGGGGTGACTCTCGGCTTGACAGCGTGGCCTGCCGTCTCGCACTATGCGAACAAGTGTTCGATGATTGTTCTGGGTTCGCCTGTGGCTTCCTCACGCGGGTGTCTCCGGTGCGAGTACGTGGTGCTGGAGGTGGGCGGCGGTGGCGGTGCCGGAGGCGCTCACGGCCATCCCGGGAGTTCGCACGGCCGCGCAGCTGGGTGAGCCGGGGGACTCGCTGACGGTGCTGCCCGAGCTGGCCGGCCTCTTCCCCGGCGGCGGGTTGCGGCGCGGGAGCACGATCGCGGTCCGGGGAGCGACCTCGCTGCTACTGGCACTCCTGGCGGCGGCGACCCGCGACGGTTCCTGGGCGGCGGTGACGGGCCTGCCGGAGCTGGGCTTGGCGGCGGCGGCGGAACTCGGCGTCGACCTGGAGCGCATCGCGCTGGTCCCGGACCCGGGCGCGGAGCTGGTGGCGGTGGTGTCGGCGCTGGTCGACGGGTTCGACCTGGTGGTCCTCGGCCCGCTGCCGGTACAGCCGCAGACGGCGCGCCGCCTGGCGGGCCGGGTCCGCAACCGGGGGACGGTCCTGCTGACGGCGGGACCGTGGCCGGGAGCGGACCTGGAGCTGACGGTCTCGGGCCACCGCTGGCACGGTCTCACCCAGGACGGCCACGGCCATTTGCGAGCCCGCGACGTGGTGGCGACAAGCCGCGGCCGCGGCGCGGCGGCGCGGCCGTTGTCGGTGGCGTTGCAGCTGCCGGGCCCGGAAGGAGCGGTCGCCGGAGGCGGTGCGCCGGAGCGGCGGCTGGTCGAGGTGGCCGGGTGAGGCGCGGCGCCGGCCCCGTCACGCGTGATGCCCCGCCAGTCACGCTGGTGTCGCGCGTCCGAGGTTCGTCGGCAGCGGCTCGGCAAGCGCCCCAATGTGGCATTGGGTGCGTCCAACGCACCGAACGCCACATTGGGGCGCTTGGGACGGGAGCGTCCGATGAGCGCGGCATCGCCGGATGACCGGTGCGCCACGGTTGCTCGTGCTGTGGTGTCCGGACTGGCCCGTCGTCGCCGCCGGAGCCGCCGCGGGGACTCCGCCCGCCGCGCCCGCCGCCGTTTTCTCCGCCAACCGCGTCGTGGCCTGCTCGGCTTCCGCGCGGCGCGATGGTGTCGGGCGGGGGATGCGGCGCCGGGATGCCCAGGCCCGGTGTCCGGGACTCGTTGTGCACCAGCATGATCCCGATCGCGATGCCCGGCTGTTCGAACCCGTGGCCGCCGCCGTCGAAGCCCAGGCCGTCGGGGTCGAAGTCGTCCGGCCCGGGCTGGTCGCCGTGCCCGTCGACGGTGCTGCCGCCTACTTCGGCGGGGAGGCCGCCCTGGCCGAGCTGCTCATCGACGAAGTCGCCACGCGGGCCGGAGTCGAATGCCAGGTCGGGGTCGCCGACGGGCTCTTCGCCGCCACCCTCGCCGCCCGCCGGTCGGCCCTCGTCCCGCAAGGCCGGGCGAAGGCCTTCCTCGCGCCGCTCTCGATCGCCGAGCTGAACCAGCCCGGCGATGACCGCGGTGAACTCGTCGGCCTGCTCGGCCGGCTCGGCCTGCGCACCCTCGGCGCGTTCGCCGCGCTGGCCGAACGTGACGTCGCCGGCCGCTTCCCGAAAGACGCCATCGCCGCCCACCGGCTCGCCCGCGGCCTGTCCGAACGCCCGCCGCTGCGCCGCGCCCTCCCGCCGGACCTGGCGGTCACCGAGGAGTTCGACCACCCGCTGCGCCGCGTCGACGAAGCCGCGTTCGTCGCGAAGACGCTCGGCGAACGCTTCTTCGCCGGCCTCGCGAACCACGGTCTCGCCTGCACCCGCCTGGCCATCGTCGCCGTCACCGAAGCGGGCGAAGAACGCGTACGCGTCTGGCGCTGCGCCGAACCGCTCACCGCCCGCTCGACGGCCGACCGCGTCCGCTGGCAGTGCGAAGGCTGGCTCACCGCCCGCGACCGGCCCACCGCCGGGATCGTCCGGCTGCGCCTCGACCCCGGAGAAGTCGTCGGCGGGCAGGCACTGCAGCTGCAGCTCGGGTCGCTGGGCCGCGACGCCGACGCCGCCGAGCGCGCCGGCCGTGCCCTGGTGCGGATCCAGGGCCTGCTGGGCCCGGACGCCGTCGTCACCCCGCTGCTGGACGGCGGCCGCGGCCCGGCCGAACGCGTCCGGCTCATCCCGTGGGGCGAGCCACGCCGTCCCGTCACCGCGGACCGGCCGTGGCCCGGACGGTTGCCCGCGCCGTCGCCGGCTGTCGTCTCGCGACGGCCGGCGGTCGTGCTCGACGCAGTCGGCGACGTCGTCCGCTGCACCGAGCGCGGTGAACTCTCCTACCCGCCTGCGACCGTCGCCGTCGACGGTGGTTCGCCACGGCGTGTTCTCGGCTCGGCCGGTCCGTGGATCGTGCGTCCCGGCCTGCCTGCGCGCCGGGGTCTGGTGCGGATTCAGGTTGTCCTGGAAGGGGATGTCGCGTTGTTGCTCAACGCTGTCGTCGGTGAAAATCCACAATGGACTGTCGAGGGTTTTTACGATTAGTCTTCCTTTGCTGCCACCTGATCGTGTGATGACACGTGTTCGATTGTCGGTGATCATCGAGTTATGACCGAACACGCGATCCGGCTCCGGCCGGGAAATCCGCATCGCCACCGCTCGACGAGACCCCCGGCCACCGTCTATACCTGGAATTCGCCGTCCGGAAAGGAAGTCGCCGTGGGTGGTTCGACGGTCCTGCTGGCCTTGGACGACGACATCGCGCCCGGGTCGGTGGTCGATGTGCGACTCGGGCGGATCTGCGAACACCTCGCCGCGGACGGGCACGATGTCGTCCGGGCCGGCACCGAGGACGATGCGCTCGCGCTCGTGCAGAGCCGGGCCGATCTCACCGCCGCGCTCGTGAGCTGGGACCTGCGAAACCTCGACGGCGAACGGCAACCCGAAGCCGTGCTGAAAGCGATCGGGGAGCGGTTCACCCGGCTGCCCGTTTTCCTGGTGACCCCCTCGGCCTCCGTCGACGACCTGCCGCTGTGGGTTTCCGAATTCGTCTGCGGACACGTGTGGCTGCTGGAGGACACGCCGGGGTTCATCGCCGGGCGGATCGGTGTCGCCGCCCGGCGCTACCGGGACGAAATACTTCCGCCGTTCTTCCGGGAGCTCCGGCGGTTCGACGACACCCACGAATACTCCTGGCACACCCCGGCCCACGCCGGCGGCGTGGCGTTCCTGAAGTCGCCGGTCGGGCGGGCGCTGTTCGACTACTACGGCGAACGGCTGTTCCGCACCGACCTCTCGATTTCCGTGCCGGAGCTGGGGTCCCTGGTCGAGCACACCGGGCCGATCGGCGACGCCGAACGCAACGCCGCCCGGATCTTCGGTGCCGACCTGACGTACTTCGTGCTGCACGGCGACTCCACCGGCGACCGGATCGCCCTGCACGCCAGCGTCGCCACCGACGAGCTCGTGCTCGTCGATCGCAACTGCCACAAGGCGATCCACCACGGCTTGACGCTCACCGGCGGCCGCCCGGTCTACCTCGTGCCCACCCGCAACGGCTACGGCCTGATGGGCCCGATCCCGCCCGCCGCCCTGAGCCGGGACGCGGTCGCCGGCCTCGTCCCGGGCAACCCGCTCGCGGCCTTGGCCGCCGGGCCCGAACCGGTGTACGCGGTCATCACCAACTCGACCTGCGACGGCCTGTGCTACGACGCCGTCCGCGTCGCCGAGCTGCTGGGGGCCAGCGTCCCGCGGCTGCACCTGGACGAGGCATGGTTCGCCTACGCCCGGTTCCATCCCCTCTACGCCCGCCGGTACGGCATGGCCGTCGACGGCGACGCGGTACCCGACGCCGTCCGGCCGACCGTGTTCAGCACCCAGTCCACCCACAAGCTGCTCGCCGCGATGTCGCAGAGCGCCATGCTGCACGTGAAGAACTCGCCCCGGTCGCCGGTCGAGCACCGGCAGTTCAACGAGACCTTCATGATGCACGCCACCACTTCACCGCTGTACCCGATGATCGCCGGGCTCGACGTCGCCGCCGGCATGATGGACGGGCCCGGCGGCCGGTGGCTGGTCGACGAGGCCGTCACCGAGGCCATCCGGTTCCGGCAGGCGGTCGCCCGCATCGGCCGCCGCATCGGCGCCGCCGGTGACCGGCCCGCGTGGTTCTTCGGCACCTGGCAGCCGGACGAAGTCGAGGACCCGCGCACCGGGCAGCGCTACCCGTTCGCGGACGCCCCGCTGGACCTGCTGCGCTCCGAACCCGCCTGCTGGAGCCTCGAGCCCGGCGCGGCCTGGCACGGCTTCCCCGGGCTCGAACGGGGCTACTGCCTGCTCGACCCGGTCAAGGTCAGCGTCACCTGCCCGGGCACCGACGCCCGCGGCACCGCGGCGGACCTCGGGATCCCGGCCAGGATCCTCACCGCCTACCTGGAGACCCGGCGCATCGTCGTCGAGAAGACCGACGCCTACACCTGCTTGATCCTCTTCTCGATGGGCATCACCAAGGGGAAGTGGGGCACGCTCGTCGACGGGCTCCTCGACTTCAAGTCCCTCTTCGACACCGGCGCGCGGCTCGCCGACGTCCTGCCCGCCCTGGTCGAGGCGCACCCGGGGCGCTACGGCGGCCTCACCCTGCGGGACCTGTGCGGCCGGATGCACGCCCACCTGCGCGAGAGCGACCTCATCCCGCTGCTCGACGCGGCGTTCACCCACCCACCGCGCCCCGAGCTCACCCCGGCCCAGACCTACCAGCGGCTGCTGCGCGGCGGCACCGAACCGGTCCGGCTCGCCGAGCTGGCCCACCGGACGGTCGCCACGCAGGTCGTCACCACCCCGCCGGGCATCCCGGTCCTGATGCCGGGGGAGAACGCCGGCGGTCACGACGAGCCCACGCTGCGCTACTTGCGGGCCCTCGAGGACTTCGACCGCCGCTTCCCGGGATTCCCGAGCGAAACGCACGGTGTCACCAGGGACGCGGACGGCGACTACTGGATCACCTGCCTCCGGGTCCACAGTTGACACAACGCATCGCCGCGCCCAAGATCGGACACGGCAATCGTCCGTGTGTTCGAACAGTAGTCGCTGGCTTCCCCACAGCGAATCGGTGGGAGCTGGTGGTGGCGTTCAACAATCCGAGTGTGCCGTGGTCCGAAGTGGAGCGGATCGCCTCCGGCCGTCCACCCGTTCCCGGCGACGGCAACGACGCCCCGGCCTGGTCGCGCAAGCGCGAAGGCTATGCCGGGGCACCGCTCGATCTGCGGAACCGGCGGCGGCGGGACGACGGCGGGGACCGGATCCGTGCTCCCTACGCCGAGCTGCACGTCCACTCCAACTTCAGCTTCCTCGACGGCGCCAGCCATCCCGAAGCCCTGGTCGAGGAGGCCGCGCGGCTGGAGCTCGACGCGCTCGTCCTCACCGACCACGACGGCCTGTACGGCGCCGTGCGGTTCAACGACGCCGCGCGCGAACTCGGGGTGCGCGTCGGGTTCGGGGCCGAGCTCTCCCTCGGCCTACCCGCCCCGCAGGCCGGCGAACCGGACCCGGAAGGGACGCACCTGCTGGTCATCGCCCGGCAGCAGACCGGGTACCACCGGCTGTGCCGCGTCATCTCGCGCGCCCAGCTCGCCGGCGGCGAGAAGGGCCGTCCGGTCTACGACGTCGAGGAGCTGGCCGGCGAGCTGGCCGGGCACGTCGTCGTGCTGACCGGCTGCCGCAAGGGCGCCGTCCGTCGGGCGCTCGCCGAACGCGGGCCCGCCGCCGCGCGCGCCGAGCTGGGCCGGCTCGTCGACCGGTTCGGGCGGTCGCACGTCGCCGTGGAACTGATCGACCACCGGCAGCCACGGGACGATGCCGTCAACGACCTGCTCTCCGAGCTGGCCAAGGAACTGCGGGTGCCGACGGTCGTGTCCGGCAACGTGCACTACGCGCGCCCGGAGGACGCCGTCGTGGCGGACATGGTCGCCGCCGTCCGGGCGCGGCGGTCGGCCGAGGACCTCGAAGGGTGGCGGCCGCCGTCGGGGCAGGCGTTCCTGCGGTCCGGGATGGAACAGCGGCGCCGGTTCGAGCGCCGCTACCCGGGCGCGGTCGGCCGCGCCGCCGTGCTCGGCGTCGAGGTGGCGTTCGACCTGCGGCTCGTCGCCCCCGACCTGCCGCCGTTCCCCGTTCCCGCCGGGCACGACGAGATGTCGTTCCTGACCGAGCTGACCTGGCGCGGCGCGGCGAAGCGCTATGGGACGCGTGAAGACGACCCGAAGGCGTACGCGCAGCTGGAGCACGAGCTGAAAGTGATCGAGAAGCTCGATTTCCCGGGTTACTTCCTGGTGGTGTGGGACATCGTCCGGTTCTGCAAGGAGGCGGACATCCTCTGCCAGGGCCGGGGATCCGCGGCGAACTCGGCGGTCTGCTACGCCCTGGAGATCTGCCACGCCGACCCGGTGAAGTGGAACCTGCTGTTCGAGCGGTTCCTCGCGCCGGAGCGGGACGGGCCGCCGGACATCGACATCGACATCGAGTCCGGCCGGCGCGAGGAAGCCATCCAGTACGTCTACGAAAAACACGGCCGGTTCCACGCCGCCCAGGTCGCCAATGTCATCACCTACCGGGCACCCTCGGCCATCCGCGACGCCGCCAAGGCGCTCGGCCACAGCCCCGGGCAGCAGGACGCCTACGGCAAGCTCGTCGACCGGTGGGGCGGGGTCGCCGCCACGAAACAGCAGGCCGCCGGGGCGATCCCGGACGACGTCCTCGAGCTGGCGGCGCGGATCGAGGACTTCCCGCGCCACCTCGGCATCCACTCCGGCGGCATGGTGATCTCGAAGCAGCCGGTGTCCGAAGTGGTCCCGGTGGAATGGGCCACCATGGCCGGCCGCAGCGTGCTGCAGTGGGACAAGGACGACTGCGCCACCGTCGGCCTGGTCAAGTTCGACCTGCTCGGCCTCGGCATGCTTTCGGCGCTGCACCACATGATCGACCTCGTCGCCGAACACCACGGGTCCACTGTGGACATCGGGAGGCTGGACCTCGCCGACCCGGCGGTCTACGACATGCTCTGCGAAGCCGACGCGGTGGGCGTGTTCCAGGTGGAGTCCCGCGCCCAGCTGGCCACGCTCCCGAGACTGCGGCCGCGGGAGTTCTACGACCTCGTCGTCGAAGTGGCGCTGATCCGGCCCGGCCCGATCCAGGGCGGCTCGGTGCACCCCTACATCCGGCGCCGCCGCGGTGACGAGAACTGGGAACACGCGCATCCGCTGCTGGCGGCCAGTCTGGACCGGACGCTCGGGGTGCCGTTGTTCCAGGAGCAGGTGATGCAGATGGCCGTCGACGTCGCGAGCTTCACCCCGGCCGAGGCCGACCGGCTGCGCCGGGCCATGGGCGCGAAACGCTCGAGCGCGAAGATGAAGGCGCTGATGGCGCGGTTCTTCGCCGGCTGCGAGGCGAACGGGATCGGCCGCGAACTCGCCACCCGGATCTTCGAGCAGATCCACGCCTTTTCCGGTTACGGCTTCCCGGAAGCGCACTCGATGTCCTTCGCGCTGCTGGTCTACGCGTCGGCGTGGTTCAAGCGCTACTACCCGGCGGCGTTCTGCGCCGGGTTGCTGCGCGCCCAGCCGATGGGCTTCTACAGTCCGCAGTCCCTGGTCGCCGACGCCCGCCGGCACGGCGTCCACGTCCTCGAGCCCGGCATCAACACCAGCCTCGCCGACGCCACGCTCGAACCCGACCCGGAAAGCACCGGCGGCGTCGCGCTCAGGCTGGGTCTCGCCGCGGTTCGCCACCTCGGTGAAGACATCGCCAAGGAGATCGTCGCCGAACGCGACGCGAACGGCCCGTACACGAGCATCGGCGACCTCACCCGCCGGGTGCGGCTGAAGAAGAACGCCGTCGAGGCCCTCGCGACGGCCGGCGCGTTCGGCGGGTTCGGTGGCGATCGGCGCCAGGACCTCTGGGCCGCCGGAGCCGCGGCGGCCACCCGGCCCGGGCACCTGCCGGGCCTGGCGCCGGGGCTCGACGCGCCCGCGCTGCCCGGGATGACCCGGCTGGAGGTCACCGCCGCGGACCTGTGGGCCACCGGTGTCTCGCCGGACAGCCACCCGGTGGAGTACCTGCGCGAAATCCTCGAAGAACGCGGCGCGATCACCACCGCCGAACTCGCGCGGGTGCCGGACGGGACGCGGGTGTGGGTCGGCGGCGCGGTCACCCACCGGCAGCGGCCCGCGACCGCCGGCGGGATCACCTTCCTCAACCTCGAGGACGAGACCGGCATGGCCAACGTCCTCGTCTCGCCGGGGCTCTGGCAGCGGCAGCGGCTCGTCGCCCGCACCAGCGCCGCCCTGCTCGTCCGCGGGCAGGTCCAGGCGGCCGAAGGCGTCGTCACACTCGTCGCCGACCGCATCGAAAACCTCGATCTCACGGTGCGGACGGGGCCTTCGCGCGACTTCCGTTGACTTCGGACCGCCTCGGTGGTTCTCTCGCTGAGAGCGCTCCCAGTCATCCGTTCGTGCCCGACGAGTGAGGATGGACTTTTCATGACAGCTCGACGTCTGCGCTGGGCAGCGTGGCCGGTGATCGCCGTGCTCGCCGCGGCGGTACCGGCAGCAGGTACCGCCGGGGCGGCGACCGCGCCCACGGCGACGGTCACCGTCAACGCCAAAGCGGGGCTGGCCACCATGCCGGACACCGGGATCGGCATCAACCACGCGGTGTGGGACAGCCAGCTGGGCACCGACCAGGTGGCCGACCTGTTCGGCGCGGCCGGTGTCCGCACCATGCGGTACCCCGGCGGTTCCTACGGCGACATCTACCACTGGAAGGACAACACCGCGCCCGGCGGGTACGTGGCGCCGAACACCGATTTCGACACTTTCATGGGCGGGGTGCGCAGAGCCGGCGCCCAGCCGATCATCATCGCCAACTACGGCACCGGCACGCCGGAGGAAGCCGCGGACTGGGTGCGGTACGCCAACGTGACCAAGGGCTACGGCGTCAAGTACTGGGAAATCGGCAACGAGCTCTACGGGAACGGGCACTACGGCGCGAACTGGGAAGCCGACAACCACGCGGACAAGAGCCCGACGGCCTACGCCAACGGCGTCGTCGCCTACGCCGACGCGATGAAGGCGGTCGATCCGGGCGCCAAGATCGGCGCCGTGCTGACGACCCCGGGGAACTGGCCGGACGGCATCGTCGGCTCCGGCGACACGGCGACGTGGAACCAGACCGTGCTGTCGATCGCGGGCCCGCACATCGACTTCGTCATCCTGCACTGGTACCCGAGCGGCTCGACGGCGGCGGAGGCACTCACCAAACCGGAGCAGATCAACGACATCATGTTCGCGGCACGCGAGCAGATCACCCGGTACGCGGGCGCGAACTCCGGCCGGATCGGCGTCGCGATGACCGAAACGAACACGCCGATCGGCATGGACACCCAGCCCGGCGCCCTGTTCGCCGCCGACACCTACAGCTCGCTGCTGGAGAACGGCGTGTTCACCATCGACTGGTGGGACACGCACAACGGCGGGACGAAACTGTCCACTGTGGCCGGTTATCCGGACTACGGCGACTCCGGTCTTCTTTCGAGTGCCACGTGCCTGGACGGCGGCGTCTGCGAGCCCGCGCTCAACACGCCGTTCGCGCCGTACTACGGCCTGAAGATGCTGAGCACGTTCGCGCGGCCCGGAGACCAGTTCGTCCGCGCCGGCGCGGACGACCCGCTCGTCGGCGCGCACGCCGTCCGCCGGGCGAACGGCGACCTCGCCGTGCTGCTGCTCAACAAGGACCCGGACCAGCCCCGGGCGGTGACTCTGGACTTCGCGGGCTACACGCCGTCGGCGGCCGCGCCGCAGGTGTTCACCTTCACCAACGGCGCGACGTCGATCGGCAGCGCCACGACCGGGACGAGCACGTCCCAGACCCTGCCGCCGTACTCGCTGACGACCCTGGTGCTGCACCCGGCTTCCGCCGCGTCCGCCGGACCCGGGACGCCCGGGCAGCCCAGCGCGACGGCGACCGACCGGACCGCGACGATCACCTGGGCGCCGGCCGCGCCCGGCGCGCACCCGATCGCGAAGTACGAGGTGTACCGGCAGGTGGGCGCGGTGAGTGAACAGTGGGGCGAGACCCCCGGCACGTCACTCGACGTCGGCAACCTCGTCCCGGGCAGCCGGTACACGGTCAACGTGCTGGCGCGGGACACCGCCGGGAACGTGTCGTGGGCATCGCCGCCGCTGACGTTCACCACCGGCGCGCCGGCGTCGAGCAGCTGCACGGTCCGGATGACCGACGTGACCGACTGGGCGAGCGGTTTCGTCGGCGGCATCCACGTCACCGCCACGGGTGTCGTGGGGGACTGGACGCTGACGTTCACCTGGCCGACCGCGCGGCAGAAGCTCACCGGCGGCTGGAACGGCACCTGGGCCCAGAACGGGACGACGGTGACGGTGTCGTCGCCGGCCGCACTCGCGTCCGGCGTGGACGTCGGGTTCACCGCCGACTACGGCGGGCCGAACATCCTGCCGACGGCGTTCAGCCTCAACGGCGTCGTCTGCTCGGCCGGCTGACGTTCGCCGCCTTCCTCCTCACCGGTCTCAACGGCTTCATCGGCGGAAGAGGCCGGTGAGGAGGAAGGGGACACCGAAGAGGCCGTCGGCCGGGGTGCCGTTCATGGCGCGGAGTTCGACCTCGGTGTAGCCGCCGAACAGGCGGCGCAGGTCGCCGGGTTCGTAGGCGAGGCCGCCGTGGAGGCTGCCGTCCCGGTAGAGCTGCGCGTCGGGGACTTCGACGCCCGAGTTGGGGTCGCCGGTGCCCGCGGCGAAGCAGGTGAGGCCGAAATGGCCGCCGGGGGCGAGCCGGCGGTCGAGGAGGGCCAGGTAGCTGATCCGCCGGTGCGGGGCGAGGTGGTGCAGGCAGCCGGAGTCGTAGACGAGGTCGTAGGTTTCGTGCGGCAGGTCCGCGGCGAAGATGTCCGCGCGGTGGAAGCGGACGCCGGGGGTGTCGCCCGCGCGTTCCCGCGCCCAGGCGATGGCGGCCGGCGAGAGGTCGACGGCGTCGACTTCGTAGCCCGCGGCCACGAGCCGGAGGGCGTTGCGGCCCGGGCCGCAGCCCAGCTCCAGGGCGCGGCCGCCGCGGAGGGGGCCGTCGCGGAGCCAGCCGTCGAGGTTTTCGTCGGGGAGGTCGGTGAAGAACGGGACGGGCCGGTCGCGGTCGGCGTAGAAGCGGTCCCAGCGGTCCGGGGCCGGGCGGTCGTCGAACAGGCCGTCCAGCAGGCAGAGCAGGTCGTCGACGGACCGGACTTCCCGGTTCACCGGCCGCTCTCGACGTGCTCGCGCACGGCCCGCAGCTCCTCGCCGACCACCGCCATCTGTGCGTCCACCGCCGCGGGTTCGGTGCCCTCGGGGAAGAACAGGCTGAAGATCAGCTCGGCGCCCGTCAGGTTCGGTACCGCGCGGGTGAACAGGCCCAGGTTCGGGGCGTCGGCGCTGACGAAGTCGACCACGCCGTGCGCCGCCGCGACCCGGACGGCGACCCGCCGTGGCCCGTCGCCGGTGCCGACGCGCCAGATGTCGTCGCGTTCGTGGTCCACGGAGGTGGCGAAACCCGGCGCCCATTCGGGCAGGTGCCGGGCATCCGCCAGGTATTCGACGACCCGCTCCGGCGGGGCGGCGACGGAAAGGGTGCGCGTCTCGGCACGGCCGGGCTGGAATGATGTCATGAGAGGAACGATACGCACATGCGTACGATAAGTCCAAGCGTAAAATCCCGCCGGTGAACGAGGACGACGATCTCGGGGCCCTCTGCGCCGGGGCGGGGCGCAGCCTGGCCGAGGCCGAACGGCCGGTGCTGGACCGCCACGGCCTCTCGATGTGGCAGTACGTCGTGCTGTCGGCGCTGGCCCGCGGGGCGGCGCCCAGCCAGCTGGTGCTGGCCCAGCAGATCCACTACGACAAGACCCGCCTGATCGCCCTGCTCGACGGCCTGGAAGCGGCGGGACTGGTGGGCCGCGAAGCCGACCCGGGCGACCGCCGCGCGCGCGTCGTACGGCTGACGCCCGAGGGCGCCCGGCGGCACGCGGCGGTCCGGGACGAGATCCGCGAGGTGGAGGACCGCAAGCTCGCCGGCCTCACGCCGGAGACGCGGCGGCTGCTGCGGTCGGCCCTGGCTCACTTGGCGGGTGCGGACTGACGGTGGTCCAGATGCGCCCCAATGTGGCGTTGGGTGCGTTGGACGCACCGAACGCCACATTGGGTGCGTCAGACGCACCCAACGCCACATTGGGGGCGCTCGTCCCGGACGCCGGACAAGTTGCGCCGCACGGAACTAGGCGCGGCGGATCAGTTCCTCCGCCACCCACCGCGCCACCCCGTCGGGGTACGGGTTCGCCAGCCCGAGCACGATGTGCCCGAACCCCGCGTCGGCCGCCTCGGCGATCTTGCCCCGCGTCGCCTCCGGGCGCTCGTACTCCACCGGCAGGAAGATCGACCGGGTGATCTCCGCCGGGTCGCGGCCGATCTCCTCGCAGTACTTGTCCAGCAGCCTGCTCCGGCCGGCCAAATCCTCGATGTCGCCGCCGCCCGGGATGTTCCACAGGTCCGCGTGCTCCGCCACCACCCGCAGGGTCGCGCTCGCCCGGCCGCCGATCATGATCGGCGGGTGCGGGCGCTGTACCGGCTTCGGGTTGCCGAACGCCCCCTGCAAACGCACGTGTTCACCCTCGAAGTCGAACGGGGCCTCGGCTGTCCACAAGCGACGGATGACCGTGCACGCTTCGGCCAGCGCCGCCACCGCGTCGGCCTGGCCGTGGTACGGCAGGCCGTGGGCGTCGTACTCCCGCCGCGCCAAGGGGTGGCTCGGGCGGGAACCGGCGCCGATGCCGAAGTCGAGCCGTCCGCCGGAGACGATGTCGACCGTCGTGGCGATCTTCGCCAGCACCGCCGGTGGCCGGAAGCGGTTGCTGGTGACCAAAAGGCCGATGCGCATCCTCGACGTCTGCGCCGCCAGCGCCGAAAGCAGCGTCCAGCCCTCGAAGATCGGGCCGTCCGGGTCGCCGCCGATCGGCATCAGGTGGTCGAACAGCCATGCGTGCTCGATCTCCGGCACCGTGTCGGCTTCCCGCCAGACGCGCAGGAGCTCGTCGTAGCCGACCTGCATGGGGGCGGTCAGGATACCGAAACTGGGGGTCATCAACGCCTCCGGAGGGACGGGTCGAGCAGGGCGGGCGGGGTGTCGAACTTCTCGTCCGGGGCCAGGTCGGTGCCGGGGGCGACGACGGCGTCGATCTCGTCGAGCACGTCGGCGGGCAGCACGGTGTCGGCGGCTTCGAGCTGTGAGCGCAGGTGGTCCAGGGTGCGCGGGCCGATGAGCGCGCTCGTCACGCCGGGGTGGGCGGTGACGAAGCCGAGGGCGAGCTGGATCAGGGTGAGGCCGGCGCCGTCGGCGATCTTGGCCAGCTTCTCGACGGCGTCGAGCCGGGCGCGGTTGGCGGGGACGTCGAGGTCGAAGCGCTGCGGCACGACCGTCGCGCGGTTGGTGGTGATCTCCCGGCCCGCGCGGACCGCGCCCGACAGCCAGCCCGAAGCCAGCGGGCTCCAGGCCAGCACGCCCATGCCGTACTCCTCGGTCACCGGCAGCACGTGGGTTTCGATGCCGCGCTGCAGGATCGAATAGCTCGGCTGTTCGGTGACGTACCGGCCGAGGTGGTGCTCGCGGGCGGCCCACTGCGCCTGGACGATGCGGTACGCGGGGAACGTCGAGGATCCGAAGTAGCGGATCTTGCCCGCGCGCCGCAGGTCGGTCAGCGCGGAAAGCGCTTCCTCGTCGCTCGTCGTGGGGTCCCAGCGGTGGATCTGGTAGAGGTCGACGTGGTCGACGTCGAGGCGCCGCAGGCTGTCCTCGAGCGCGCGGACCAGCCAGCGGCGCGAGTTGCCGCGGTGGTTGCGCTCTTCGCCCATGGGCAAGCTCGCCTTCGTGGCCAGCACGATGTCGTCGCGGCGGCCGGCGATCGCCTTGCCGACGATCACCTCCGACTCGCCCTCGCTGTACCTGTCGGCGGTGTCGATCAGGTTGATCCCGCCTTCGAGCGCGGCGTCGACGATGGCGGTGGCCTCGTCCTGCGTCGTGGTCCCGATGGCGCCGAAGTTCATCGCGCCGAGCGCGAGGGTGCTGACTTGGACGCCGGTGCGGCCCAAGGTGCGGTACTGCATGGGGAGTGCCTCCGTGGCAAGATGAGCAAACGGAACGTTGCTCCGGTAACGATACGGAACATTGTTCCGCTTAGCAAGGGAGGGGTCCGTGAACGAGCGCAAGCCCAAGCGGGCGGATGCCCGGCGCAACGAAAAGACGTTGCTGGACGCGGCCGCCGCGGTCTTCGTCGCGTCCGGGGTGGACGCGCCGGTGCGCGACATCGCGGCGAAGGCCGGCGTCGGCGTGGGCACGATCTACCGGCACTTCCCGACCCGGGCGGACCTGATCATCGCCGTCTTCCGGCACCAGGTGGAGGCCTGCGCGGAAGCGGGACCGGCCCTGCTGGCGTCGAACGAATCGCCGTTCGCGGCGCTGGAACAGTGGGTCGACCGCTACGTCGACTTCATGGTGACCAAGCACGGGCTCGCCGGTGTCCTGCAGTCCGACAACGCCGGCGCCCACGCGCTGCACGCGTACTTCGTGGACAGGCTCGTTCCGGCGTGCGCCGCGCTGCTCGACGCCGCCGCCGCGGCCGGCGAGATCCGGGCCGAGGTGCGGCCGCTCGAACTGATGCGGGGCATCGGCAACCTCTGCGTCGGCGCCGACAGCGATCCGCAGTACGACGCCCGCCGGATGGTGCGCCTCCTCGTCTCGGGGCTGAAGTGCGAGACCATGGGGGAATGACGGCGTGGCGGGAGTTCGAAGCGGCGGAACCGGAGTTCGCGCGGCGGGTCCGGGCGTTGTTCGACGCGCACAAGCACAAGACCATCGCGACCCTGCGGGCCGACGGGTCGCCGCGGATCTCCGGCATCGAGACGGTCTTCGAGGACGGCGAGCTGGCCTTCGGGTCGATGCCGAACGCCCGCAAGGGCGCCGACCTGCGGCGCGACCCGCGGTGCGCGCTGCACAGCGCGACGGTCGACCCGGTCGAAGGCGCGGAGGCGCAGTGGCCGGGGGAGGCGAAGATCGCGGGCCGGGCGCTGAGCGAAGACGGCGAGCGGTTCCGGGTGGACGTCGCCGAGGTCGTGCACACCCACCTGAACGCCGCGGCGACGCTGCTGGTCGTCGAGTGGTGGACGCCATCGGACGGTCTGCGCAAGGTGGAACGCGAGTAGCCCGGGCGTCCTGAACGACTCGTTCAGGACGTCAGATGTCCTGAACGAGTCGTTCATGGCATCGGCTTGAGCCAAGATTAAGTCAACTGCTTGACTTAATCTTGCTTCGTGGCCATGCTCGGGGACAGCGGACATTCACCAACGAGGAGCCCGAGATGACGCCGAGCCACACCGAAGAGCTGCCGCGGTTTCCGTTCGAGGCCGACACCGCGCTGGAGCCGCCTGCCGAGTGGGCGGAGTTCCGGGAGAAGTGCCCGGTCGCGCGCGTCGCGCTGGCCAGCGGCGACGAAGCGGCGCTGATCACCCGCTACGACGACGTCAAGACGGTCCTCTCCGACCCGCGGTTCACCCGGCCGACCCCGGCGGACAACGCCGCGCGCGTCGCGGACACCGAGTCGGGCGGGGTGTTCAACAGCGAGATGGCGACCGTGCTCCCGCAGCACGGCGAGGCCCACCTCACCTGGCGCCGCACGATCGGCAAGTGGTTCACCGCCAAGCGGATGAACGCGCTGCGACCGGGCATGGCGGCGATGGCCGAGCAGCTCATCGACGAGATGGTCGCCAAGGGCGCGCCCGGCGACCTCAAGGCCGGCCTCGCCTTCCCGCTGCCGGTGTGGGTCATCTGCGACATGCTCGGTGTGCCGGACGCCGACCGGGACCGGTTCGCCCACTGGTCCGACGTCATGCTCAGCATGACCCGCTACACCCAGGCCGAGTTCGACGCGGCGCAGGCGGAGTTCGGCCGGTACATGGGCGCGCACATCGCGGCCAAGCGCGCCGAGCCCGGTGACGACATCCTCAGCGCGCTGATCGCCGAGGGCGTCGACTGGTCCGACGCGACGCTCGTCGCCACCGGCATCGGCCTGCTCATCGCCGGGCACGAGACCACGGCCAACATGATCGCCAAGATGACGGCGATGCTGCTGGCGGACCGCAGCCGGTGGGAGCGGCTGCTCGCCGACCCGTCGCTGGTGCGCACGGCGGTCGAGGAAGCCTTGCGGGTCGACGCCAACGCGGGCGTGGGCATGCAGCGCTACATCACCGAGGACTTCGAGGTCGGCGGCACCGTGCTGCCGGCCGGGACCACCGCGATGTGCAGCATGGCCGCGGCCAACCGCGACGAGAGCGCCTTCGAGAACGCCGCCGCGATGGACCTGACCCGCAGCCCGAACCCGCACCTGGCCTTCGGCTCCGGCGCGCACGCCTGCCTCGGGCAGCCGCTGGCCCGCACCGAGCTGCAGGTGGTCCTGGAGGTGCTGCTGCGCAAGCTGCCGGCGCTCGAGCTCGCCGTTCCGGCGGACGAGCTCCGCCGCGTCGAAGGTCTCGCCGTCGGCGGCCTGCGGGAACTGCCCGTCCGCTGGTGACCGATCGTGCGCAGGCGACCCGGGAGCGGATCCTCGCGGTGGCGGAGCGGCTCTACGCCGAACACGGCGTGCTCGCCGTCTCGAACCGGCAGATCGGCGAAGCGGCCGGGCAGGGCAACAACAACGCCGTCGGCTACCACTTCGGCACCCGGACCGACCTGGTGCGGGCGATCGTCCGCGAGCACGCCGGGCCGATCGAACGGCTGCGCCGCCGCCGGCTGGACGGCGTCGGCGGCGACGCGCCGCTGCGGGACTGGGTGGGCTGCCTGGTTCACCCGACCAGCGAGCACCTGGCCGGGCTGGGCAGGCCCACCTGGTTCGCCCGGTTCGCCGCCCAGGTGATGACCGAGCCGTCCCTGCGCGCGGTCATCGCCGAGGAGACGCTGACGTCCCCGTCGCTGGCGCGGACCCTCGACGGGCTTTACCGGTGCCTGCCCGGGCTGCCCGCCGAAGTCCGCGCCGAACGCGACGACATCACCCGCCTGCTGCTGATGCACACGATGGCCGAGCGGGAACGCGCCATCGCCGAAGGCGCGGGCACCGCCGGCTGGCGCGGCACCGCCACGGGCCTCACCGACGTACTGGTCGGGATGTGGCTCGCGCCCGTCACGAAGTAACCAACGAAAGGAACAGCCATGAAGGTCACGGTGGACGAAGGCAAGTGCTGCGGCGCCGGCACCTGCGTCATGCTCGCGCCGGACGTGTTCGACCAGCGCGACGACGACGGCATCGTCATCCTGCTCGACGAGCACCCCGGCGCGGAGCTGCACGGGGTCGTCCGGGAAGCGGCGAGCGTGTGCCCGGGCGTCGCGATCTCGGTGAGCGAGGACGCGTGACCCCACCGGACGGCGTGCTGGTCGTGGGCGCCTCGGCCGCCGGGCTCGCGACCGTGGAAGCCTTGCGCCGCAAGGGGTACGCGGGCCGCGTGACCGTGCTGGGCGCCGAGGCGCACCTGCCCTACGACCGGCCGCCGCTGTCCAAGCAGATCCTCGGCGGCGACTGGGTGCCCGAGCAGGCACGGTTGCGCCCGCCGGAAGCGCTGTCCGCGCTGGACGCCGAGTTCGTGCTCGGTGACCCGGCGGTCCGGCTGGACGCCCGCACGCGGACGGTCCACACGGCGGCCGGGCGCACCCTGGCGGCGGAGGCGGTCGTCCTCGCCACCGGGCTGCGGCCGCGGACTCTGCCCGGGCAGGACGGCCTCGCCGGCGTCCACGTGCTGCGCACCCTCGACGACGCGCTGGCCCTGCGCGCGGACCTCACGCCGGGCAAGCGGGTGGTGGTCGTCGGGGACGGCGTGCTCGGCGCCGAAATCGCGGCGACCGTGTGCGGGATGGGCGTTCCGGTCACCCTGGCCGGCCCGCAGCCCGCGCCGCTGGCCTACCAGTTCGGTCCCCTCGCCGCGGGCCTGCTCGCGGAGCTGCACGCCGCTCGCGGTGTCGAACTGCGGCTCGGTGCCGCGGTCACCGGCCTGGCCGCCGGAGACGGCCGGATCGCCGGGGTACGGCTGGAGTCGGGCGAAGTGCTGTCCGCCGACGTCGTCGTGGTCGCCTTCGGCGCCGCGCCGGCGACCGAATGGCTGGCGGGCAGCGGGGTGCTGTGCGACAACGGCGTGGTGTGCGACTCCCGGTGCCGGGCGGCCGAGGGGATCTACGCGGCGGGCGACGTCGCCCGCTGGCACCACGAGGGCTTCGACGCGCTGCTGCGGCTGGAAAACCGGACCAACGCCACCGAACAGGCGGTCGCCGTCGCGGGGAACATCCTCGGCGAAGACCGCCCGTACACGCCGGTGCCGTACTTCTGGACCAATCAGTTCGACGCCCGCATCCACGTGCACGGAACGCTGTCCGCGGACGCGGAGGTGTCCATTGTGGAGGGAGAGCCGCGCGAAGGCCGGTTCGTCGCGCAGTACCGCCGGGGCGGCGAGGTCACCGGGGTGCTCGGCTGGAACATGCCCAAGCAGGCCCGGCTGCGCCGCCAGGACATCGCCGGTTCAGTCCTCGCGGGGAGGGTGTAAACCCGCCGTCCGTCGGTTGACGGCGGTCTCTCCGGGGCCGATCCTTGTTCGCGTTAACAGCGGCGGAAGGGCAGGCCATGGCCACGAAGAGAGCGCTTTCCCGGATCCTCGGCGTGCTGGTGGCCGCGGCGCTGCCGCTGCTGCCCGCTGCCCCGGCCGAGGCGGCCGTGTCCGTGGTCAAGCTCGCCGACACCCAGCTCGACGCGGAGGCGTTGTACTTCGTCTCCTACGACGGGCTGGTGAACAACGACTCCTTCCAGCAGAGTGGCATCTTCAGCTATGCCGGCTACCAGTACGCGGCCTGGTACACCGCGGACCGCAGTGCCGTGGTCGCCCGGCGAGCCGTGGGCGCCGGGGCGTGGCAGACCGTCGCGCTGCCGCACAAGCTGACCGTGGACGACTCGCACAACGTCATCTCGATGGGCGTCTCGCCGGATGACGGCCGGCTGCACGTGGCCATGGACACCCACGGCAACCAGGTCTACTACGTCGAGTCGGTGGCCGGGCTGCTGTCCGCGCCCGCTTCGCACGCCTGGACGTCGTCGGCGTTCGGGGCGGTGCAGCGCACGCTGAACGGCGTCGATCTCGGGTCGATCACCTACCCGCAGTTCGTCGTCACGCCGGAGCGCAAGCTGCAGCTCAGCTACCGGACCGGCGCGTCCGGCAACGGCACCAACGAGCTCGCGGAGTACAGCGGAGGCGCTTGGCGCAAGCTGGGGAAGTGGTCGTCGGCGACCGGCTCGTGGACGTCCGGCAACGGCGTCACCAGCACCACGCGCAACATGTACCTGCACGGCATCACCTACGGGCCGGGCGGGCGGCTGCACGCCGCGTTCACCTGGCGCGAAGGCAACTCCGGGGTGCTGTGCCATTCCGGCGGGCTGGCCAACCACGACACGGGCTACGTCTACAGCGACGACCGCGGCCGGACCTGGCGGAACAATGCCGGCGCGGTCGTCGCGACGACGGGCGGCACGCCGGTGGCCGTGTCCTCGCCCGGCACGGTCGTCGACCCGCTCGGCGTCGACCACGCGCTGATGAACCAGGAGAGCCAGGCCGTCGACTCCGCGGGGCAGCCGCACGTCGTGATCAGCTACGTGCCCGGCCGGTTCACCCAGTGCGTCACGAACTACTCCGCGCAGCGCGAGCAGTACGGCCGCACCTTCTTCCTCAGCCGGGCGGCCGACGGCGGCTGGACCAAGCGCGAGGTGCCGGTCGCGCCCGGGTCCACCCAGCGCACGAAGCTGGTCTTCGACCGCGGCGACAACGCCTACCTCGTGATGCCGTACGGCCGGATCGTCGCCGCCACCAAGGCGAGCGGCTGGACCGACTGGACGACCGTGTACACCCCGGCCCTGAACGCGTTCGGCGAGGTCGACGTCGACGACTCGAGGCTGGCCACCGACGGCGTCATTTCCGTGCTGTACCAGCAGACCTCGAGCGGGACGACGCCCTCGCCGATCCGCGTGGCCGACTTCCGCCTGGGCTGAGGCTCACTCGACCGTGACGGACTTGGCCAGGTTGCGCGGCTTGTCGATGTCGTAGCCCAGCGTCAGCGCGGCGTGGTAGGCCAGCAGCTGCAGCGGGATGGTCAGCAGGATCGGGTCGAGCTCCGGCTCGGTCCTGGGCACCACGATCCGCGGGACGCCGAGCTCGCCGAAGTCGACATCCTCGTGGGTCACCGCCAGGACCGCGCCGCCGCGGGCCTTGATCTGCTGGACGGCGGCCAGGTTGCGCTCGGTCAGCTCGTCCGACGGCACGACGGCGACCGTCGGGAGCTCCTCGTCGATCAGGGCGAGCGGGCCGTGCTTGAGCTCGGACGTCTGGTACGCCTCGGCGTGCCGGTAGGAGATCTCCTTGAACTTCTGCGCCCCTTCGCGGGCCACCGGGTAGCCGCGGACGCGCCCGACGAAGAACAGGCTCTTCGCGGCGGCGACGGCCTTCGCGTGCTCGGCGATCTCGGGCTCGAAGTCCAAAATGGACTTGATCTGCCCGGGCAGCGCGCGGACGGCGTCGATGATGCGCTGACCGTCCGCATTGGACAGATCGCGCACGCGGCCGAGGGACAGCGCGATCAGCGCGAAGCCGACCGCCATGTTGGTGAGCGCCTTGGTCGACGCGACCGCGATCTCCGGGCCGGCGTGCAGGTAGACGCCCCCTTCGCAGGCGCGGGCGATGGTCGAGCCGACGACGTTGACCAGGCCGACGACCCGGCCGCCCTTGCGCTTGATCTCCTCGACGGCGAAGGCGGTGTCGATCGTTTCGCCGGACTGGCTGACCGCGATGTAGAGCGTGTCGGCTTCGATGATCGGGTTGCGGTAGCGGAACTCCGACGCGGCTTCGGCGTCGGCCGGGATCCGGGCCAGCTCCTCGATCATCGTCGCGCCGATCTGGCCGACGTAGTAGGCGGACCCGCAGCCGAGGATCTTCACGCGGGCGAACCCGCGCAGCTCCCGGGGCGTCAGGTTGAGCCCGTCCAGGCGGGCGACGCCGAACCGGTCGTCCAGCCGGCCGCGGATCATCCGCTCGACGGATTCGGGCTGCTCCTGGATCTCCTTGGCCATGTAGTGCGGGTAGCCGCCGAGGTCGAGGTCTTCGGCGTCGATGTCGATCTCGGTGGCGGGCTTGGTGGTGTCGCTCTCGTCGACGGTGAAGGTGCGGTAGCCGGTGGCGAAGACCGTCGCGAACTCGCCGTCGTCGAGGTGCGCGACCTGCGAGGTGTGCCGGACGAGCGCGGCGAGGTCGCTGGCGACGAACATCTCCCGCTCGCCGACGCCGATGATCAGCGGCGAGCCGTTGCGCGCGATGACCAGGCGGTCCGGGTGGGCGGTGTCGGTCACGGCGATCGCGTAGGTGCCGGTGATCCGCGAGACGGCCTCGACGACGGCGTCTTCGAGGGTTTCGGCGGCCGAGCGGGCGATCAGGTGGGCGAGGACCTCGGTGTCGGTCTCGGAGGCGAGGGTGACACCGGCGTCGGCGAGCTGGGCGCGCAGGGTGTCGGCGTTGTCGATGATGCCGTTGTGGACGACGCAGATCCGGCCGTCCTCGGACGTGTGCGGGTGGGCGTTGGCCTCCGACGCGGGCCCGTGGGTGGCCCAGCGGGTGTGCCCGATGCCGACCTTGCCGGTGAGCCGCTTGGGCAGCGCGGCGGCGAGGTTGCGCACCCGGCCGACGACGCGGTGGACCTGGGCGGTGTTCTTGGCGCCGAGGACGGCGATGCCCGCCGAGTCGTAGCCGCGGTACTCCAGCCGCGTGAGGCCTTCCAGGAGGATGGGGGCGGCGTTCTGGCCGCCGATGTAGCCGACGATCCCGCACATGGGAGACCTCTTCCTAGCCGTAGACGATGCGGCGCAACTGCCGCTCGGAGAGGACGGGCGCGGCCACCAGCCGCCCGCGGAGCTCGGCGGCGATCAGGGGGAAGATCTCGGGGTTCTTCCGGCCCTGGGCCTGCAGCTCGGCGTGCCGGCGGCGCACGTAGTCCTCGGTGGGTACGCGGTAGAAGGCCAGGACGTCGTCGACGACGCGGGCGGCGATCCCCGGCGGCAGCCCGGTGGACGCGGCCACCCGCTCGACGATGTCGGTGTCCTCCACGCCGGACATCATGCCTCTTCGTTCGCCGAACCCCAAATTCCTGCCCGAATTCGGGCAAGTCTGCGGCTCCGGACCTGCTTTGGGACGCCGAGCCGGCCGACGGGGGCCGGGCGCGGCTGTCTTGAACGACTCGTTCCTGTCGTCGGACGTCCTGAACGAGTCGTTCAGGACGTCGTCGCTTCGACGAGCGGGAGCCGGACCGTCGCGTGCGGGATGACGCCCAGCTCGGCCAGCGCCGCCTTCGCCGCCACCGTGCCCGGGCCCGAGCGCATGAGGCGCTCGGTCAACGGGATCAGGTCGTCGTTGACCGCCCTCGCCTTGGTGAGGTCGCCCTCGCGGACGGCGCGGATGAGGTCCGCGGTGCGGTCGGCTGCCACGTTGGCCACCACGCTGACCAGGCCCGCGGCACCGCACGCGAGGTACGGCAGGTTGAGTTCGTCGATGCCGCAGTAGTACGCCAGCGACGTGCGGGACATGACCGTCATGGCCTCGAACAGGTCGCCCTTGGCGTCCTTGACCGCCCGGATCCGCGGGTGGCCGGCCAGCTCGGCCAGGGTGGCCGGCGCCATCGCGACGCCGGCGCGCGCGGGGACGTCGTAGAGCATCACCGGCAGCGCGGTGGCGTCGGCGACCGCCACGCAGTGCGCGATCACGCCGGCCTGCGTCGGCCGGGAGTAGTAGGGGCAGACGAGCAGCAGCGCGTCCGCACCGGCCGCCTCGGCTTCGCGGGCGCGGCGGATGCTGGCGGCCGTGTCGTAGGTGCCCACGCCGGCGATCACGCGTGCGCGGCTTCCGGTCTGGGCCACCACGGCCCGGACCAGCCGCGCGGATTCCGTCTCGGTCAGGGTGGGGGACTCGCCGGTGGTCCCGCCGACGACGAGGCCGTCGCAGCCGGTGGCCAGGAGGTGGTCGACGAGCCGGGTGAGGCCGGGCTCGCTGAGTGCGCCGCCGGGCCGCATCGGGGTCACCATCGCGACGAGGTTGGTGCCGAAATCGGTCATGTCCCGACCCTGCCCGGCGCGACTACTGTGGTCCAGCGATGCTTTTTTGCCGATATTGCGTAGCCTGGCTTCATGATCGAGGTCGGTGCGCTGCGGGCGTTGCGCTCGGTGGCCGCGCTCGGGACGCTGGCGCGGGCGGCCGAGGAGCTCGGGTTCACGGCGTCGGCGGTGTCGCAGCAGATCAAGCGGCTGGAACGCCAGGTCGGCGTGCCGGTGCTCGCGCCGGCGGGCCGCGGGGTGGTGCTGACGCCGGCCGGGCAGGCCATCGTCGACTCGGCACCCGACGTGTTCCAGGCGCTGGAGCGCTGCGCGGAAGCGGCCCAGTCGGTCTCGGACGGCGCGCCGCGCGGCACGCTCCGGGTGGTGGCCTTCTCGACCGCCATCCGCGGCCTGCTCGCGCCCTTGCTGCCCCGGCTGGCTTCCCGGTGCCCGGACTTGCGGGTGCGGATCACCGAGCAGGACCCGGACGAGGCGTGGCACGGCGTCGGCACCGGGACGGCGGATCTCGCGCTCGTCCACGACGCCGACGGGCTGCTGCCCGCGCCGCTGCCGCCGTCGCTGGTACGGCGCCGGGTGCACACCGACGTCGGCGACCTGGTCATGAGCCGCGAGCACCCGCTGGCGCGGCTCGAGCCGCCGCTCGGCGGCGCCGACCTCGCCGGGCACGCGTGGGTGACCAGCCCGCCGGGAACGGTGTGCCACCAATGGTTCCGCCGGCTGTTCGCGGACGAGCCGGACGTACGCCACCTGGTCGACGACTTCGCCACGCAGCTCGCGCTGGTCGCCGCCGGCGAGGTGATCGCGCTGATCCCGCGCCTCGCCCGGCCGCCGCTGGGCGAGGGCCTGCTCGCGCGGCCGTTGCGCCGGCCGCCGAAGCGGGAGGTCCACGCGGTGTGGCGGCGAAGCGCCGACACCAGCCCGGCGATCCGGGCGGTGCTGGCCGAGCTGGCGGCGGGCTGCCACGCCGCGTGATCCCCGTGCCGGGCCAGCGCCCCAATGTGGCGTTGGGTGCGTTGGACGCACCCAATGTGGCGTTCGGTGCGTTGAGCGCACCCAATGCCACATTGGGGCGTTTGGGGCGAGGCTGGAGCACCCGGCTGAACCGGTCGGTGCGGGACTAGGGTCGAAGGCGTCCCGGAGTGGAGTTCGTCGAGGAGGCGTTGTGCCTGTTGCCGCCGCGATCGCGTTCACCTGGCTGGGGATGGTCCTGGCGATCTCGTTCCTCGAAGCGCCGCTGAAGTTCCGGGCGCCCGGGGTCACCCTGCCGCTCGGGCTCGGCATCGGCCGGATCGTGTTCCGTGCGCTCAACCTCGTCGAAGCCGTGCTCGCCGTCGGCATCGGCGGGTGCCTGGCCGCCGGGCCGCGGAGCGGGCCCGCCGTCGTGCTCGGCGCCGCGGTGGCCGTCGTGCTGCTCGTCCAGCTGGTCGCCGTCCGGCCGGTGCTGACGCGGCGGTCGGATCGCGTGCTGGCCGGGGAAGACGGGCCGCGCAGTCACGCCCACTTCGTCTACATCGGACTCGAGGTGCTCAAGGTGGCCGGTCTGGTCGCCTTCGGCGCCGCGGCCCTCGCCTGAGCCGGGCGGGCTTTCAGCGACGGCGGCGGGCGAACCCGTCGAGCAGGCAGTCGAGGCCGAGCTCGAACCGCGAGTCCGCGGTGAAGTCCGGCATGTCGTGCAGCCACGGTTCGAGCGAGTCGTCGGCCATCTCGGCGGCGTACGACGGCAGGTCCGCGGTCGAGCCGATGCCGAACCGGCCGAGCATCTCGAGTTCCCGGCTGACGCTCATCGCGGTCCCGGTGACGTAGTTGTCCAGCAGCGAGGCGTAGGCGACGGCGGGCGCGAGCCCCGCGCCGTCGAGCACGGTCATCAGGAACGCGGCCCGCCGCATGGTGCGGGGGCCGAACGGCGGGCGGCTGTCCACCAGCTCGGCGTACCAGCGGTGCCTGCCGATCATCGCCCAGAGGCTCGTCGCGAGCCCGCGCAGGTCGCCGCGCCAGTCGCCGCTCGGCGCGGACGGCACGGCGACCTCGGCCGACACCTCGTCCAGCATCAGGTCGACCAGGCCGTCCTTGTTGAGCACGTAGCGGTACAGCGACATCGGCGTCGACACGCCGAGCGCGTCGGCCACCGCGCGCATCGTCAGGGCGGCGACCCCGCCGGCGTCGGCGACCTCGATCGCGGTGCGCACGACCGCCGCGCGGGTGAGCGCGTTCTTCCGGCCCGGCGGCTCCGGGTGGTGCCAGATCAGCGGGGGTGGCATGGCCGGAGTGTACAACGTACAGTCGCGTGTACGACGTACATTCGGGAGGGGCGGATGGAGCTCAGGGGCATCAACTACGACACGGGGTTCGGCGGCGCGGTCGGCGACCGGTCGCGCGTCGCGTTCGATCCCGCGGTGGTGCGGCGGGAACTGGAGATCATCGCGCGGGACCTGCACTGCGACGCGGTCCGGATCAGCGGGGACGACCCGGCCCGCCTCGTCCTGGCCGCGCACGCCGCGGTCGACGCCGGGCTGCGGGTGTGGTTCGCGCCCTTCCCGATGGACCTGACGCCGCCGGAGCTGCGGCCTTACCTCGCGGACTGCGCCCGCCGGGCGGAGGAAATCCGGGCCCGTGACCCGGAGACCGTGCTCGTGCTCGGCTGTGAGATGTCGTTGTTCTCCACCGGGTTCGTGCCCGGCGCGTACCTGCTGGAACGCCTCCGGAACGCGGGGAACCCCGAAGCGTGGGCGACGTTCTCACCCGAGTGGGACTTCGCCGAAGTCCTGCGCGACATCGCCGCGGACGCGCGGCAGCACTTCGGCGGCAAGATCACTTACGCCTCAGGGGACTGGGAAGACGTCGACTGGTCGGGGTTCGACTACGCCGCCGTCGACCTGTACCGCTCGGCCGACAACGCCGACGGCTTCGCCGAGCGCGTGCGCAGCCACCTGGGTCACGGCAAGCCGTTGGTCATCACCGAGTTCGGCTGCTGCACCTACCGGGGCGCGGCCGACGCGGGCGGCACGGGCTGGACGATCGTCGACTTCGAGAGCGAGCCGCGTGTGCTGAACGGCGACTACGTCCGCGACGAGGCGGGTCAGGCGGCGTACTTCACCGAGCTGATGGACGTCTTCGAAGCCGAGGGCGTGCACGGCGCGTTCTGGTTCACCTTCGCCGGCTACGAGTGCCCCTTCGACCCCGAGCCGCGCCGGGACCTGGACATGGCCAGTTACGGCGCGGTGAAGGTGCTGCCCGGCGGCCTGGCGTGGGAGCCGAAGGAGGTCTTCCACGCCATCGCGGCCCGGTTCAGCCGGCCAGCGCGTCGTCCCGCGTAGTCGTCACGGCCAGCGCTTCGTGCAGGCCCGTCAGCTGCAGGGTGCGGCTGACGACGCCGTGCTCCGGGGCGACGACGCGGACCCGCGTGCGGTCGCCGCCCGTGCGGCGGGCCTCGAGCAGGACCGTGATGCCGATGGAGGCCAGGAAGGAGACCTCGGTCAGGTCGACCACCAGCAGCGCCGGTGCGCCCTCGAGCGCCTTCGTGATCGCTTCGCTCAGCACGGGGGCGCTCAGCAGGTCGACCTCGCCCGTCGCCGCCAGCACGACGGCGCCGCCGGAGTGGTGCGGGGTCACGCGCAGGAGGTCCTGGGGCCGGAGCCGGTTGCCGTCAGCGGTCACGATTCCCCCCGACTTGCTTCGACGACCGAGCCATGTCGGATCCCTTCTTCGCCGGTCCGGACTTCACCGGGTCGGGGGTACCCCGGCACGGCAAAGAGCAAACACCCGGGAACGACCCGATGGGCTCAGTGCTCGCCCGCCGCGCGGACCAGGGTTTCGGTGGCCCACCGGTAGTCCGGTTTGCCCGAAGGCGAGCGCTGGATGCGGGGGACGACGTGGGTGAGGCGGGGGAGCTTGTAGCGCGCGATCAGCGGGGCGAGGTGGTCTTCGAGGTCCTGCCGGGTCACGGCGCCGGCGGTGGGGTGGAGCTGGAGGACGGCGGCGACCCGCTGGCCCCAGCGCGGGTCGGGGATGCCGGCGACGACGGCGTCGGCGACCGCCGGGTGGGACTTCAGGGCGGCTTCGACCTCCTCGGGGTGGATCTTCTCGCCGCCGGAGTTGATGCAGATCGAGCCGCGGCCGAGGAAGGAGACCGTGCCGTCGGCGGCCACCGTCGCGTGGTCGCCGGTCAGGGCCCAGCGGACCCCGCCGGCTTCGACGAAGGTGCGCGCGGTCTTTTCGGGGTCCCCGTAGTAGCCGAGCGCGATGTGGCCGCGGCGGGCCACCTGGCCCACCACGCCGCTGCCGGGCTTGACGGGCTGGAGGTCGTCGCCGAGGACGGTGGTGGTCTCGTTGACGGTGAAGTGCCGGTTCTCGTCCACGCCGACGCCGCTGTGCCCGGTCTCGGTCGACCCGAAACTGTCCACTATGTACAGCTCGGGCACGTGGGCGCGCAGGCGGTCGCGGACCGGCTGGGTGAGCAGCGCGCCCGCGCTGGCGACGATCTTCCACGTCGGCAGCGGCCGGGGGTGCGCGTCGAGGGCTTCGACGATCGGCATGGCCATCGCGTCGCCGACGATCATCATCGTCTGGCAGCCCAGTTCCTCGATGACGCGGACCGCCGCCTCGCCGGAGTACTTGCGGACCAGGCAGACCTTGCTGCCGCCGAGGAAGCTGATGAACGAGGCCAGCACGGACGTGCCGTGCATGAGCGGGGGCGCGGCGAACATGACGAGCGGGTCGGCCGCCGCCGCGCGCGGGCCGGCGTCCTCCGGCTTGGTGAGGCCGACGACGCCGGCGCTCATGCCGCCGAAGAGCAGGTCTTCGTGCCGCCACACGACGCCTTTCGGCAGGCCGGTGGTGCCACCGGTGTAGATGATCATCCGGTCGTCGGCCGACCGCGCCGGGAACCCGTCGCGGTCGTCCGGCTGGGCGGCCAGCGCGTCCTCGTACCGCTGCGTGCCGGGCAGGGGTTCGCCGGGCCCGACGGCCAGCAGGTGCCGCAGCTTCGGCACGTCCGGCAGGACCGCGGCGACCCGGTCGGCGAACTCGGTGTCGTACACCAGCCCGACGAGATCGGCGTTGTCGTAGAGGTACCGCAGCTCGTCGCGGACGTACCGGAAGTTGACGTTGATCGGCACCGCGCGGATCTTCAGCAGCCCGAGCAGGGTTTCCAGGTACTCCGGGCCGTTCATCAGGTGGCACCCGACGTGGTCGCCCGCCCCGACGCCGGCCGCGGCGAAGTGGTGCGCGAGCCGGTTGGCGCGCTGGTCCAGCTCCCGGTAGGTGAGCGTTTGCCCCTCCGAGTACAGGGCTTCGCGGCCGGGGATCGCGTCGGCGATGTTTTCGAAGAGGTCGGCCAGGTTGAACTCCATCACGCCTCCCGCAGGTACGCGGCGGTGCTGCCGCCGAGCGGGAGGGCGGGCAGGCCGAGCTTGCGGTGGTCCCACGACCGCGTCCGCTCGACGTCGAGGCGGACGGCGACCCGCTTGGCGAGCATGAACTCGACCATCGGCCGGGCTTCTTCGGTGTAGGGGCCGGTGTAGCGCTCCCAGATGTCGACGCCGACGCGCCACAACGCGTCGGCGTCGTCGACGATCTCGGCACGCCCCTCCAGGGCGACTCCGCGCAGCGTGTCGTAGGTGCCGCCGGTCTCGACCATGACGGTGACCCGGCCGTCGCGCCGCAGGTTCGCCGCCTTCTGCGACTTGGCCTTGGTCTCGAACCACAGCGCGCCGTCGAGCACGGCGTACCACATGGCGACCAGGTGGGGCTGTCCCGACGGCGCGACCGTGGCGAGCGTCGCGACCCGCTGCCGCCGCAAGAACTCCGTGACCTCCTCGGCGGACATCACGACCTGCTCGCGCTGGTTCACGCCCATGAGAGCCCCTTTGCCACTCGATGAGACTGTGTATATTTTGAGACTATGTCTCATAGCCAACCGGAAAGCCTCGCCGTGCGCAAGAGGCGGGCGACGAACGCGCGGATCGCGGCGTCGGCGGCCCGGCTGGCCGGTCTGCACGGGGTCGGCGGCACGACGGTGGACCAGATCGCGGCGGACGCCGACGTCGCGCGCGCGACGTTCTTCCGTTACTACGACACCAAGGAGAGCGCGGTCGCCGAGGGCATCACCGGGCCGTGGCTCACGCTGGTGACCGAAGCGATCGCCCGTCAGCCGGACGACCTGCCGGCGAAGGAGGCGCTGGTGGCGGCGTTCGGCGAACTCGCGGCCGAGTTCCCGGCGCACGCGGGCCAGATCCGCGAACTGGCCCGGCTCACCCGCTCGTCACCGACCCTGGGCGCGTGGACCACGCAGGCCTACCACCGCTACGAGCAGGCGATCGCGGAGCTGCTGACCCCCCGTTTCGACGGCCTCGCCGAGCACGACCCCCGCCCCCGCCTGCTGGCGGCCCTGGCGATGGCGGCGGTCCGCATTTCCCTCGACGACTGGATCGACCACGGCGGAGCCCTCCCGGATCGCATTCACCACGCCCTGCGCACGATCACCATCAACCCGGATCAGGGCAGCGGGTCGGAGCGGTAGCGGGTGATCTGGTCGAGCAACGCGGTGACCGCGCGGTCGGGTGGGCAGTCGCGGAGGAGGCGCTCCAACGGGGCCAGGCGGTCCTTGGGGCGGACTGAGCCCAGGTCGCGGGCCAGGTCCAGGGCCTCCGTGCCGACGCGGGTGGCTTCGTCGAAGTCGCCTTGGGCCGCGTGGTTCTGGGCCAGCATGATCAACGTCAGCGAGCGGCTGCGGGCCATGTCCGTGCCGTAGCGGCCGGCCGCCTCCGTGAGGTGCGTGATCGCGTCGGCGGGGACCGAGGCCAGTTCGGTCAGGACCGTTCCGCGCATCGCCGCCATGTCCGCCGTCCCGAAGAACGCCTCCCACGGCCGCGGTTCGGGCCAGGTCGCCGCCTCCGCGAACGCCGCTTCGGCCTCCTCCAGCCGGACGAGGGCCGCCCGGGACGCGCCGCCCATGGCGAGGGCCCATGCTTCGTTCGCCGCCAGGATCGCCAGGGCACGGCGGGAATCCGAGCGCAGGGCCGCCGCCCGGCCGTGCGCGAACTCCGTCAGCGCGCCCGCGACGTCGTGGCGGTGCAGGTGCAGGCGGCCCAGCCGGTACCGGATGTTCGCGACGAGGTTGTCGTTGCCCGCCTCGGTCGCCAGCTCCAGCGCACGCTCGAAACGACGCCGGGCCGGGACGTCGTGGCCGATGTCGAACTCCGTCCAGCCCAGGAGGTTGTGCACGTCGGCCAGCACCGTGAACAGCCTCGCCCGCAACGGGTCCGGCACCGTTCCCCAATGCAGCAGCAGGCTCGCCGTCTTGACCACCCGGACGGCGTCCCGGCAGAACCCGCCGCCCTGCCGGTAGTCCAGCGCCCGCAGCACACCCACGGCCGCTTCCAGGGCCTCGACGTCGGTGGTCTCGATCCGGATCGGCAGCGGCTCGTCGCCCGTCGTCGTCACCATGACCTCACCTCGCGCCACCCACACGCATGGTCAGTCGGCAGTATCGGCGACACGGGAATACCCACGGCGGGCCCGCAGGAAACGGGCCCGCCGTGGGTGTCACTCCTTCGGGGAGACGCTCAGTGCCGGTACCCCGGCGAGTCGACCAGGCGGACGCCGACCCCGCCCCGGACCGTGCCGAGGTCGGTCAGCGCCACGGTTTCGAGGCCGTTCCCCGGACCGCCGTCGCTGGTCACCGCCAGGGCGAGGGTGTTGCGCCCGCGGGGATTCAGAATGCCGTTCGGCAGCGCGAACGTGTGTTGTGGACCGACGTCGGCGATGTACTGCCCGAGGTTCCACCCGTTCACGAAGATCAGTGCCCGGTAGTGGCCGCCCGACCGCGGCGTCGCCGGGTCGCCGATGGTCAGGCCCAGCGAGGCGTCCTGTCCCTTCGGGACGTTCAGGGCGAAGTCCGTGCGGTACCAGGTGGTCCCGGGCGCCGCCGTCGCGGCGGGGACCTCGCCCGGCGCCCAGCGGGCGTCCGGGTAGCCCGGCAGGGACCAGCCCGCGCGCTCGCCGTCGAGGCCGCCGTTGTTCAGCGGGCCCCGCACCGGATCCGGGACGCCGCCCCGGATCTTCCACGCGACCCCGGTGAGCGACGACGAGATCAGCCCACGGCCTTCCTTGTGGGCGTCGTTCACGCCGCCGTCCTCGTTGTGGCCATTGTTGCGCACCATCACCGAAAGGACGTGCTCGCCGTCGCCACGCAGTTCCTCCGGGACGGCGAAGGTGGCCGTGCCGGTCGTCGGCGGGGACGCCAGCGCGCTCGGCAGCACGTGCTGGCCGAGGTAACGCCCGTCGAGCCACGCCTGCAGCATCCCGGCGCCGCCACCGCCGTAGGTCAGGCTCAGCTCGGCCGGGACCGGACCGCTCGTGTGCCCCCGGTACCAGACGTCGCCGGTGTGGAAACCGTAGTCGTCCGCGGTGAGAACCGGTTTGTCCGCGGCCGGCCACGCCCGGTCGTCGTAGCCGGCCGCCGATTCGGGCGAGCCGGGAGCCTGCTTCCACTTCGTCAGCGGAGGAAGCTCGACGGCCACCGGACCGGGAAGTTGACGCGTCGCCAGCAGACTGGACGACGTCGTCCGCCGGGCCGGCACCGGCCGCCCGTTCCACGAGACCATCGCCGCGGGACCCCACACTTCGAGGTCACTGGCCCGGGCGGTGTCGCCGGTCAGCGCCAGGAAGGGGCCGAACGACCGCGCGGTGCGCAGCAACGCCGGGCCGCGGACCAGAACCGGACCGGCCGCGGTGTCCTGCCGCCAGAACGTGTCGGCGGTCGCGTCGTCGGCCAGCAGAAGGGTGACCGGAGGACGGCCGCCGCCGGAGATCCGGACCCGGATGAGTCCATTGTGGACGTAGTTCAGCCGCAGGTCGCCGTGTGCGGCGTCCCAGGTGGCCGTGGCGGCACCGGAAAGGACGTCCACCCGGGGCTGGGTCGCGTACCGCAGGGTCGTTTCTCCGTCTTCGCCGGGACGGCCGTTCAGCAGCACGGTGCCCTCGACTGAGGTCATGATCTCCGACGTCGAGTACACCAGGTGCTGGCCCGCGAGGTCGAAGTTCGCCACGAGGTGCTTGGCGTCCTGGCCGTTCAGCCGGAGCGTCCCGGACTGCGGGACCGTGTAGGAACCGTCCGGTGTGGACACTCCGAAAGTGAACGCGTCGTCCGTGGTGGCCTTCGACGGGTTGTGCACCGGCAGGTAGAAGTGCGTCTTCGTGTCCGGGTTGACGTTGTGGTAGACCTTCACAGCCGTCGAAGACGGCGTGACGGGGTCTGCCTTGTCCTGCTTGGTGAGCGGCGGCACCGCCTGCAGGAAATAACCCAGCTCCTTCATCGTCAGCGCCTTCGGCCGCAGCTGACGGCCCTCGTCGATGGCCGCGCCGTAGTCGTACGACGAGTAGACGACCGGGGCGGGCAGCCAGCCCCACGACGTCCCGCCGAAGGTCATGTAGAAGTTCTGGATGGTCAGTCCGTTCGCGATGTTGGTGCCGTAGAACACGCGCTCGTAGCCGGGACCCTGGCGGACGGCCGTGCACGGGTAGGTCCCGTTGCTGCCCCAGTAGTCGAACCAGCCGCCGCCGAACTCGGCGGTGAACCCGGGCGTGTTCGGCGAGGCGCTCGCACCGCCCTTCGCCCCGCCCGGCCCGTAGAGCCCCCAGTCCGGCGCGTTGGCCGGCGGGCCGGGAGTGGCGTCGGGACGGCAGGTGCCGGCCGGGTAGGTGTCCCACGCGTAGAGGTCGACCTTGCCCGGCACCGTGCCGGGCACGCCGGAGTCCGGCGGGACCCAGATCCCGTTGCGGCCCTTGTCGTTGTGGAAGACCGGGACGGCGATGCCGTCGGCCCGCACCTTGTCGTAGAGGTGCGCGATGTAGTTCTGCTGGGACACGCCGGTGGCGGCCAGCTCGTTCTCGATCTGGTAGAGGATCACCGAGCCGCGGCCGTCGGTGTACTGGTGCCGGGCGATGATCCGGTCGATCTGAGACAGCCACTCGTCGGCCGCCGCCAGGTAGTCGGGCGCGTCGCTGCGGGCCTTGCCCGCCTGCGTGGTCAGCCAGCCGGGGAAGCCGCCGCCGGTGACCTCGGCGTTGATGTACGGACCGGGCCGCGCGATGACGTACAGCCCGGCCTCGGCCGCGAGGTCGAGCACGCGGTCCATGTCGCGGACGCCGGTGAAGTCGTACACCCCGGGCGCGGGCGAATGGTAGTTCCAGTCGAAGTAGATCGAGACGGCGTTGTAGCCGGTGGCCTTCATCTTCTGCAGCACATCACGCCACAGGTCCGGGCTGGGCAGCCGGAACGGGTGGAACTCGCCGGACCAGACGAACTGCCGCCGCCCGTCCAGCATCAGCGAGTACTTGTCGAACGTGACCTGGTGCCGGGCGTGCGGGACCGCCTCGGCCACCGGCGCGCTGCTCACCCCGGCCGCCGTGGCGAGGGCCAGCGCGAGGGCGAGAAGACGACGTCTCATCCGTCAAAGCCTTTCGGGACGCAGGAACCGCGACAGCGGCAGCCGGGCCTGGCCCGCGGCGCGCGCGACGAGGGCGGCGAACTGTTCGGCGCCGTACCGGCTGAGGTGGGTGGCGTCGTCGACGCCGTCGTGCGCGAGCGTCAGGTACAGCGGCCAGGAAGCGGCTTCGCCCAGGCTTTCCAGCAGCGCCTGGCTGCGCGCGGTGAGGTCGAGCAGCGGGGCATTCCACTGCTGGGCGACATCGCGCATCACCGCGGGCAGGTCCACCCCGAGGTTGTTGACCACCAGGCCGAGCGGGGTGAGCTTCCCGTCCGGGCCGAACCGGTGCCGCACCGGCGGCGTGACCAGCACGGCGAATCCGCCCTGGGCCCGGACGCCGTCGATCAGCGTCGCGAGGTTGGCCCGGTAGACGTCTTCGGTCGTCTGCTTGTCGTTGTGCGCCAGCTGGATCAGCACCTCGTCGCCGGGGCGGATCATCGGGCGCACGCGGGGGAAGTAACGCGGGTCCGCGAGGTAGCTGACCGTGCTCGCGCCGGACTGGGCGTAGTTCCGCACGCTCGGCCCGGCCCGGAAGAACTCCGGCAGGGCCTGGGCCCAGCCGTTCTTCGGCAGGTTCGTCCAGTCGGCGGCGGTGGAGTCGCTGATGACGAAGATCCGCGGCGCCCGCGGCCGCGGCTTGACGGCGATCCGGGCCGGCCGCGGCGCCGGGCCGGTCAGCCGGACCTGCAGGCCGGGGGTGCCCGGCCCGTCCTCGCCGCTCGGCATGCCTTCCGGGGTGCGCACCTCGACGGTCACCGACCGGTGGACGTACTCGCCCGGCCGGGTGGCCACCGGGGCGAGCACGATCCGGCGGGCTTCGACGTCGAGGCCCGTCTGCCCGGTGAGGAGCGCCTCGATTTCGTAGTCGCCCGCGGGCACGTCGAACGAGCACGAGCCGTCGCACACGGTCCAGTGCGGGGAGGCGTCCGCCGGGGCCGCGCCCAGCACGAGGAGCGCGACCATGGCGAGGATCTTCACGGCGCTTCCTCCGGGGCGATGGCGAGCAGAGCGATGGTGGCCAGGTTGCGCTGGGCGAAGTCGTTGGTCGCGAACGTGGCGAAGTCGCCGGCCGGGTTCGTGGTGGTCCGGGTGGGGATCTCCGTCACCGGGCTCGTCACGGCCGTGCCGGTGACGCGTTCCGCGGGCGGCCACGGCTTCCCCGCGGGGTCGCTGGTGAACTGGTCCCAGCCGCGTTTGCGCAGGCTCGCGTCGCCGAGCTGCTCGCCCGCCCAGGCCGTGACACGGGAGTAGATCGTCTTGAACAGCCCGGGGTTGAAGTCACGGCCGTACCGGGCGATCTTCTCCGCCGACGGCGCCTGGGCGTACCGGGCGAAGTCCAGGTAGGTCCGGCGGAACTCCGGGACGTCGACCAGGTCGAGGGCCTCCCAGAGGATCTGCTCGCCAAGGAAGGCCATCGAGAGGTTGTAGCCGCCGTCGAAGTCGCCCTTCGCCAGGTTGACCAGGTGGCCGGTCGCCGGGTCGAAGCCGACCGCGCCACCCGCCTCGCCGGTGAAGAGCCCGGCGGGGAAGGTGGCGATGTCCTGCATGCCGGTGACGATCCGGTCGCGCCAGCGGACGTCGCCGGTGCGCTCCCATTCCGTCAGCCAGTTGCCGACCAGCGCGTACCAGTCCGGTCCGATCCGGACGCGGGCCGGTGCTTTCGTCTGCGGTGGCAGGACTTCGCGCAGGGGATCGACCGTGCGCAGCGTCTCGTCGGCCTGCAGCGACGACCGGATCAGGTCACCCAGCAGCTCGTCGGCGGTGAGGTAGTAGGAGAACCGTTTCGTGAACGACTCGCCGACGCGCGCCTCCTTGGCGCCGTCACCCCAGTGCACGACGTTGTGGCGTGACCCGAGCCCGGCGAACCGGCCGCTGTGGTGAGTGTCCACTTCGGACACGTGCTGGGTCATGGCGTGCGCGAGCCGGAACGTCCGGGGATCGCCCGAACGCAGGAAGGCGTACCAGAGCAGGGCGTCCGTGCCGAGCTCGGCGTTGTCCCAGGCGTACCCGCCGACGTCGTAGCGCCATTCGTGGCGGTCGGCATCGTAGGTGTGCATGACGTCGCCGTAGTGCCAGAACCCGTACCACTCGCGCTCGTCGACCTGGTCGGCGTAGAAGCCGATCTCCCGGGCGATCCCGTCTTCCAGGGCGGCCCGGGCGGACGTGCTGCGGTCGGGCAGGCTCCAGCGGCCGAACACCCCGGCCGCGTGGTACGTCTCGGGAGTCGTGACGAGCTGCGGCGGCGTGGTCAGTGTCGCCGAGAGCGCGGCGATCGTGTCCCGGGACGGGGTGGCCGCCAGTGCCCAGAGCCGGATCTCCGTCGAGCGCATCATGCCCTGCGGTGTCGCGAAGCCTTCTTGGACGTCCTCGTAGGACAGGTCGAGTCCGTGCGCGACGGTGTCGTAGGTGCGCAGGTCCATCGCGGGGGCCAAGGGGGAGTACGACCAGAGCGTCACCGAGGCCGTGTCCGCGGCCGCGCCGCGGATGTCCAGCGAACGCGGGGCGCGCTGCCAGAAGTCGCGCAGGCCGAAGCCCAGTCCGCCGCCGACCCCGCCGACGTAACCGAAGCCGGACGCGCGGTCGCCGCGGCCCGCGTGCTTCAGCCAGCTGCCCGCCGCGCTGGTGCGTTTCCACACGGCGAAGTGGCGGGCCGACTCCTGGAACAGCGTGAAGTCGTTCCACAGCGCCAAGTTCTGGTAGCCGTCGCGCACCTGCTGGCCCCACTGCGAGACCGGCGGGGTGGCGGTGCCGTCGGCCTGGGCCTTCCGGACCGCCGAGCCGGGGTCGCGGCGCAGGCCGGTGAGCACCCGGACGGGCTCGCCCCAGACGCCGCCCGCGGCCGTGCCGAAGCGGACGTGCCGGTTGTGCGGCTCGTCGGTCAGCGGGACCGAGAACCGCAGGCCGAGCCCGCGGACGAAGTCGTGGTTTTCGTCGGCGTCCCAGCGGAAACTGTGCACCACGCGCAGGGAGTCGTCACCCGCGCCGAGGTAGACGCGCATCGTCCAGGGCAGGATCGCGCGGGTGCCGCGGCCGCGGTCGCGCCGGTACCGGCCGGTCAGCTTCACCACCGCGCGCACCGGCCCGGACTGCTCGACCTCGGCGCGTTCGACGATCCCCGTCCAGTCCTCGCGGCGCGGCGAGCGGGAGTCGCCGTCGTCGTCCGGCTGGTCCTGCAGCCGCAGCACCAGCTCGCCGTCGCGGGCGACGACCCGGTCGCCGCGCGAGAGCGAGGGCACGGCGACGGCCCCGGTCGTGGCGAGCTTCAGCTCGACCGTTCCGTTGGCCACGACGATTTCGCGGGGTGACCGGCGCACGGTGACCGGAACCGGTGGCGGCGCGGGCGTGCCGGGCGCCAGCACGAAGGCGTCCGCCGTCGCGGACGACGTCACGGCGTGGCCGGTCCACTTGACCGAGCCGTCCGGCCAGTACGCGAGCGGCCACGACTGCACCGGGACTCCGCCGCCGTCGCCGGCGTGCAGGGCCAGCGGCGCGTTCTTGGACAGCGTTCCCCGCGGCCAGGGGACGCCGAAGGCGCAGCCCACCGGGGCGGCGGGCCTGCCGTCCAGCCAGTGCAGGCGCACCTCGCCGTTGCCGGCCGCCGCGGAGGGGGCCGCCACCGCGGCCGCCGGGGGTGTGACGGCGGTGGCGGCCAGGGCCGACACACCGCCGAGGAAGACTCTTCGGGAAAGGGGGAACTGCGGGGACATCGTCGGCCTCCGGATCAGCTCGTCGCTGCCGCGATGAACCGATTCAAACCAGACCATTCCGGGCTTGTCAACCCGGTCGACCCGATCAGTCCAGTCCGTGAGTAAGCGCTTTCTCGGTGATCGGATGAACGGTTGCCTCCGTTCGACCGATTCGAAAGTATCGATGCTTTCGTTGGAATCATTGCTGGTTGACGGCGCCCGCGCGCGGACTTACCGTGCTTGAACCGATTCAAGACCGAAATTCCGGTGAGCTCGCCCGGTGGTGGTCTCCAGAAGGGAAATTCGATGAACGGACGGTTCGGGGTGCGTGCCGGCCTGGTGGCGGCTGTGGCGGTCACGCTGGCGGGGCTGGTCACGGGGTGCGGCGGCGGGGGCGACGCGTCGGGGCCGACGACGATCCGCTTCGTGTGGTGGGGCAACGAAGACCGGGCCAAGGTCACGAAGGCCGCGGTCGATCTGTTCATGAAGGACAATCCGGGCATCACCGTCCGGACGGAGTACGCGGGCTACGACGCGTACTTCCAGAAGCTGTCCACCCAGGTGGCCGGGGGCGCGTCCCCGGACCTGATCCAGCTGGACCGCGCCACGCTCGGCGAATACCAGCACCGCCACGTGCTCGAGGACCTGGGCGCCTACGTGGGCAAGACGATCGACGTCACCGGGATCGCGCCCGAGCTGCTGGCGGGCGGGAAGATCGACGGCAAGCAGTACGCCGTGCCCGGCGGCCAGACCACGCAGATGCTCGCCTACGACGCGGGCGTCTTCACCAAGGCGGGGGTCGAGCCGCCGTCCGGGCCGGGCCGGAGCTGGACCTGGGCGCAGTTCGCCGACGGCCTCCGCAAGGTCGCCGCGACCGGCGTGGCCGGGACGACCGACTTCGGCTGGGCCGTCGACTGGTTCGAGGTGTGGCTGCACCAGCACGGTCAGCAGCTCTACACCGACGACGGCAAGCTCGGCTTCACCGCCGCCGACCTGACGCGGTTCTGGACGCTGACCGGTGACCTGCGGGCGAGCAAGGCCGTGACCGCGCCTGAGGTCACCGCGAAGATGGACGGCTCGATGCCGAACTCCGGCCTGGTCACCAAGCACGCCGGTTCGGAGGTCAACTACGACTCCAGCCTGAGTGCCTATCTGTCCAGCTACGGCCCGGGCATCAAGGCCGCGCCGCTGCCGACCGACGGCCCGGCGTCCGGCATGGCCGCCATGCCGCCGGTGAGCTTCGCCGTCGCGCAGCGCTCGGCGCACAAGGAGGCCGCCGCGAAGTTGCTGAGCTTCCTGGTCAACGACCCGGAAGCGGGCAAGCTGCTGGGTGTCGCGCGCGGCCTGCCGCCGAACACCAAGATCCGCGAACAGGTCTGCGGCGCGGCGCAGGCCGCCACGAAGGCCGTGTGCGACTACGAGAAGTCCGTCGCCGACCGGATCGGCCCGGCGACCGGCCTGTGGCCCACCGGTTCCGCGGCGATCAAGCGGGACTTCCAGCGCGGCTACGACGACGTGATCTTCGGCCGGACGAGCGTCGCCGACGGGGCCGCCCGCCTGGTGCGGACCGCGCAGCAGTCCCTCGGATCCTGAGGGCCGCACGATGACGCAAGCCGTACTGGACCGCCCGGTGACGCCGGAACGGGCCGTGCCCCGCCGTCGCCGGAGCGGCCAGGGCGTGGGGTACCTGTTCCTGTCGCCCTGGCTGATCGGGGTGCTGGTGCTGACCCTCGGCCCGATGATCGCGTCGCTGTACCTGTCGTTCACCGACTACGACCTGTTCGACGCGCCGCACTGGGTCGGCCTGGACAACTACGTCACGATGTTCACCCGCGACGACCGGTTCTGGCACGCGGCGGGCGTGACCGCGCGGTACGTCGGGCTGTCGGTGCCGCTCAAGCTCGGGCTGGCGCTGGCCGTCGCGATGCTGCTCAACCGCGCCCGAACCGGCGCCGGGCTGTACCGCTCGGCGTTCTACGCGCCCTCGCTGCTCGGCGCCAGCGTGAGCCTCGCCCTGGTGTGGCGCGCGATGTTCTCCACCGGCGGCACGGCCGACCGGGTGCTCGCCGCGTTCGGCCTGGACACCGGCGGCTGGGCCGACCAGCCGCAGTTCGCGCTGCTGACCGTGATCGCGCTGGCCGTCTGGCAGTTCGGCGCGCCGATGGTCATCTTCCTCGCCGGGCTCAAGCAGATCCCGAAGGAGCTGTACGAGGCGGCGGAGCTCGACGGCGCCGGCCCGGTCCGCCGCTTCCGGTCGGTGACCCTGCCGATGCTGTCCCCGGTCCTGCTGTTCAACCTCGTGCTGGAGACCATCCACGCGTTCCAGTCGTTCACCGGCGCGTTCGTCGTCAGCAGCGGACGCGGCGGGCCGAGCGACTCGACCCTGCTCTACACGCTGTACCTCTACCAGCGCGGGTTCACCGACTTCCGGATGGGCTTCGCCTCGGCGATGGCCTGGGTGCTGCTGGTGGTGATCGGCGTGCTCACCGCGCTGCTGTTCCGCGGTTCGCGCCGGTTCGTCTTCTACGCGGGGGAGAGCCGATGACCCGCCGGTCGTGGGCCTGGCACGTGCTGATGGTGCTCGTCCTGCTCGTGCTGCTGTACCCGGTCGTCTGGCTGGTCTCGGCGTCGTTCAAGCCCGCGGAAGAGGTGCTGGCCGGGCTGTCGCTGCTGCCGTCCCACCCCACCGGCGACAACTACACGCAGGTGTTCGGCGGCGTCGCCGGGTACAGCGTGTGGCACTACTTCGCCAACTCGCTGGTGATCTCGGCCGGCGCCGTGCTCGGGAACGTCCTGTCCTGCTCGGTGACGGCCTACGCGTTCGCGCGGCTGCACTTCCGCGGCCGCGGGCCGATGTTCGGCTTCATGCTCTCCACCATCATGCTGCCGCAGCACGTCGTGCTCATCCCGCAGTACGTGATCTTCCAGAAGCTCGGGCTGGTCAACACGTTCTGGCCGCTCGTCCTGCCGAAGTTCCTGGCCACCGACGCCTTCTTCGTGTTCCTCATGGTGCAGTTCATCCGCAGCCTGCCCGGCGAGCTGGACGAGGCCGCGACGATCGACGGCTGCGGCCCGGTCCGGACGTTCCGGTACGTGATCGCGCCGCTGCTGCGGCCGGCCCTGATCACCACCGCGATCTTCACGTTCATCTGGACCTGGAACGACTTCTTCTCGCAGCTGATCTACCTCAACGACCCGGAGAAGTTCACGCTGCCGCTGGCGCTGCAGATCTTCGTCGACCAGACGAGCCAGTCGGCGTTCGGCCCGATGTTCGCCATGTCGGTGCTCGCGCTGCTGCCGATCGGGCTGTTCTTCTTCGCCTTCCAGCGGTACCTGGTGGAAGGCGTGGCGACGTCGGGGCTGAAGGGATGAGCACGTCCACCCGCTCGCTGGGCCTGCTGGCCGAAGTCCTGTTCGTGGGCGTGCTGGTCTGTGTGGCGTCCGTCTTCGTCGTGACGGCGCTGGCCGCGGCGGCGGCCGGTTCGGTCCTGCTCACCAGAGTCGTCGCGGGCGGCCGGACACCCACCGTGCGCCGGTTCCTCCGGGAGTTCCGGGTGGCGCTCGCCCATCCGGTCGCCGTTCTGGCGCCGGCGGGACTGGTGCTCGTCGGCGGCATCGACGTCGTCGCGGTGCTGGGCGGGCTCCCCGGCGGCCGGGCTTTCGGCGCCGTCCTCGGGGTGGTGCTCGCCGCGCTCCTGGCGGCGGGGCTGCGTGCGGCGGCGGGCTGGCGGCCGGGTCGTCGGTGGCCGGAGGTGCTGGCGTCGGCCGGTCGGGAGACCGTACTGGACTGGCGTGGCAGCGCCGGGCTGGTCGCGGCGATCGTCGTCGTGGCCGTCGTCGTCGGGCAGGCGCCGGCGTTCGCCGTCGTCGCCCCGGGGCTGCTCGTGCTGGCCGCCGTCGCGGTCCGCGCCCGGGAGCGGCGGTGAAGCCGGCCATCAGCATCCGCGACGTCGCGATCCGCGCCGAGGTGTCGGTCGGCACGGTGTCCAACGTGCTGAACCGCCCGGACGTGGTCGCCGCCGCCACCCGCGAGCGGGTGCTCGCCGCGATCGACGCCCTGGGGTACGTCCGCAACGAGCCGGCGCGGCAGCTGCGCTCCGGGACCGCCCGCACGATCGGGCTCGTGGTGCCGGACGTGGGCAACCCGTTCTTCACCGACGTCGCCCGCGGCGTCGAAGCGGCGGCGAGCGAGGCCGGGCACGCGGTGATCCTCTGCAACAGTGACGAGTCGGTGACCCGCGAACGCGGGCACGTCGAGCTGCTGGCCTCGCAACGGGTGCACGGCGTGCTGATCACCCCGGTGCAGGCCGGCCCGATGCCGCTGCGGCAGCTGCAGGACCGGGGGATCTCGGTCGTCCTGCTCGACCACCCGACGGCCGAGGAGGGCCTGTGCTCGGTGGCGGTCGAGGACCGCCACGGCGGCGAGCTCGCGGTCACCCACCTGCTCGCCGAGGGCTGCGGGCGCATCGTGATGGTCAACGGCCCGGCGGGCATCCACCAGGCGGCCGAACGCCACCGCGGCGCCCGGGACGCCCTCCGCCTGGCCGGCCGTCCTCCGGACGTCCTCGAGGTCCTCACCGTGCCGGCCCTGAACGTGGCGTGCGGCCTGCGGGCCGGCGAGCAGCTGCTGGCCAGGGCGGTGCTGCCCGACGCCGTCTTCTGCGCGAACGACCTGCTGGCCCTGGGGCTGCTCCAGGCCACCGTGCGCGCGGGGGTGCGGGTCCCGGAGGACCTGGCGATCGTGGGCTACGACGACATCGACTTCGCCGCCGCGGCCGCGGTCCCGCTGACGTCGGTCCGCCAGCCGCGGCACGAGATCGGCCGCCGGGCCGCGGCCCTGGTCATCGCCGAGTCGGAGTCGCCCGCCGAGCACGAGCACCGGCACGTCGTGTTCACCCCGGAGCTGGTGGTCCGCGAGTCGAGCCGCCGCCCGCGGCGGGCGAGACGGCCGTGAGTACACACAGGACTGGCCCGGCGCGCGAGAAAACGCTTTCTCCGGCATCGGCGCCCGCGTGCTTAACGTTAAGCGGTTCGGCCGTTTTCCTTCTCGCCGCCGGTGTTCCACCCGTGTCCGCCGTGTTACCGTGGGAGCGCTCCCAGCATGAAACTTTCCTGTTGAGTGGTTCTCCAGGAGGTCGGTAATGAACGGGCGATTCCTCCGCACGCTCCTGGCCGGCGTGCTGCTGGCCGCCTGCGCCGTCGTGGCTCCCGCGGCGGCCGGGGCGGCCACGCCGACGCGGGTGATGGCGCTGGGCGACTCCATCACCGGCTCGCCGGGCTGCTGGCGGGCGCTGCTGTGGAAACACCTGCAGGACACCGGCCACGCGGACGTCGACTTCGTCGGAACCCTGCCCGCCCAGGGCTGCGGTTTCCCCTACGACGGTGAGAACGAGGGCCACGGCGGGTTCCTGGCGACCGGGATCGTGCGGGACAACCAGCTGCCGGGCTGGCTGTCGGCGACGCACCCGGACATCGTGCTGATGCACCTGGGTACCAACGACGTCTGGAACAACATCCCGGCGGCGACGATCCTGGACGCCTACACGACACTGCTGGGCCAGATGCGGGCGGCGAACCCGGCCATCAAGCTGATCGTCGCCAAGATCATCCCGATGAACCCGAGCAACTGTGCCGCCTGCGGCCAGCGGGTGGTCGAGCTGAACAACGCCATCCCGGCCTGGGCGCAGGCGCACTCCACGGCCGCGTCCCCGATCACCGTGGTCGACCAGTGGACCGGGTTCGACACCGCGACGGACACCACTGACGGCGTGCACCCGAACAGCACCACCGGCATCCAGAAGATGGAGAGCCGCTGGTACCCCGCCCTGGTGGCTGCGCTCGGCCCCGGCACGCCCACCGCGACCGGCCTGCACGTCGACGGCCCCCGGATCCTCGAGGGCAACGGCGCGAACTTCGTGATGCGCGGGGTGAACCACGCGTATGTCTGGTACCCGGGCCAGAACCGGGCCTTCGCCGACATCAAGTCCTTCGGCGCCAACACCGTCCGCGTCGTGCTCGGCAGCGGGCAGCGGTGGGGGCCGACGCCGGCCGCTGAGGTCACGAGCGTCATCGGACTGTGCAAGCAGAACCGGCTGATCTGCGTGCTGGAGGTGCACGACACCACCGGGTACGGCGAGCAGAGCGGGGCCGCGACCCTGGACCAGGCGGCGAGTTACTGGATCAGCGTGGCCAGTGCCCTCAAGGGCCAGGAGAACTACGTCGTGATCAACCTGGGGAACGAGCCGTTCGGCAACAACCAGCAGGTGAGCGCGACCTGGGCGAGCGCGACGAGCGGCGCGATCAGCCGGCTGCGGGCCGCCGGGCTGCAGCACCTGCTGATGGCCGACGGGCCGATGTGGGGCCAGGACTGGCAGAACATCATGCGGGACAACGCCGCCACGGTGTTCAACGCGGACCCGCAGCACAACACGGTCTTCTCCATCCACATGTACGGCGTCTACGACACCGCGGCCGAGATCAACGCCTACTTCGACAGTTTCCGGACCGCCGGGCTGCCGCTGGTCGTCGGCGAGTTCGGGGGCATGCACACCGACGGCAACCCCGACGAGGACACGATCATGGCCCAGGCGCAGGCCCGCGGCCTCGGCTACCTCGGGTGGTCCTGGAGCGGCAACAGCAGTGACGTCGCCTACCTCGACATGACGAACAACTTCGACCCGGCGAGCCTGACGGCGTGGGGCGAGCGGTTCCTCAACGGTGCCAACGGGATCAAGCAGACGTCGAAGGAAGCCACGATCTACGGCGGCGGCCAGGTGGACACCGAAGCGCCGTCGGTTCCCGGGACCCCGGCCGTCTCGGGGGTGACGGCCAGCGGGGCCACGCTGAGCTGGACGGCGTCGACGGACAACGTCGGGGTCGCCGGGTACGACGTCCTCCGCGCGCCGGGGGCGAGCGGTGGCACGTTCGCCGTGGTCGGTTCGGCCGCGACGACGTCGTTCACCGACAGCGGCTTGGCGGCGTCGAGCACCTACCGGTACCAGGTGCGGGCCAGGGACGCGGCGGGCAACACCTCGGCGGCGTCCGGGATCGTGTCCGTGACGACGGGTGCGGGCGGCGGCACCGGGGCGTGCAAGGTCACCTATTCCGCGTCGAACTGGGGTGGCGGCAACGGGTTCACCGCCAACGTCACCGTGGTCAACACGGGCACGAGCACGGTCAACGGGTGGACGCTGGCCTTCACCTTCGCCGGCGGCCAGCGGGTGACCCTCCCCGGCTGGGGCGCCACCTTCGCCCAGTCCGGCGGCGCGGTCACGGCCACCAACCTCAGCTGGAACGGCACGCTGGCTCCCAACGCGTCGGCCGGCATCGGCTTCAACGGCACCTACAGCAGTACCAACCCGGCCCCGACCGCGTTCACGCTCAACGGGAGCAGCTGCTCGACGAGCTGACGCAATATCCACTTAGGACAAAGGAGTCCTCATGTCCCTCAGGCTGCGCGCGGTCATCCTCGCCGGCTTGGCCGCGGTCACCCTGGTTCCCGCGCCGGCGGTGGCCGCGGCCGTCCAGAAAGCGCTTCCCGCGCAGTGTTCGGGTACGGCGCCGATCAAATGCCACTTCGCGGTTTCCCCGGGCAACTACGACGTCACCGTGGGGCTCGGCAGCACCACGAAGGCGGCTAACACGTCGATGTCGGTGGAGGCGCGCAGGCAGGTCCTGAACGCCGTCTCGACCAGTGCGGGCCAGGTCGTGCCCACCACGGTCACGGTCAACGTGCGCAACCCGGAGGGCCAGCCCACCGGCCAGGGCGGCACCGGGACCGCGGGCCTGGACATCACGTTCGGCGGCAGCGCGCCGGCGATCGGCTCGCTGACCGTGACCCCGGCCCAGTCCCCGCTGGTGACGTACCTGGCGGGCGACTCGACCGTCTGCGACCAGCCGGCCGCGCCCTACACGGGCTGGGGCCAGATGCTGCCCGCGAACGTCCGGAACGGTGCCGTGATCGCCAACTACGCGGACTCGGGCGAGAGTTCGGGCAGCTTCCTGTCGAACAGCAAGCTGTTCCCGACGATGAAACCGTTGATCAAGAGCAAGGACCTGGTGCTCATCCAGTTCGGGCACAACGACAAACAGACCTCGGCCACGGCGTTCCGCGACAACCTCACCAAGATGGTCACCGGCGTGCGCGAACGCGGCGGCGTCCCCGTGCTGGTGACCCCGCCGGTGCGGCGGTTGTTCAGCGGCACCAAGCTGACCTCCACGGCGTTGCACGTCAACGGCGTGGGCGTGGACCTGCCCGCGGTGATCAGGGCGCTGGGCCAGAGCGCGAACGTGCCGGTGCTCGACCTGACGGCCAAGAGCAAGGCCCTGGTGGAGTCCCTCGGCCCGTCGGAGTCCCAGAAGATCTACCTCACCCAGTCCGCCGACGGCGTCACCGACAACACGCACTTCTCGGCGTACGGCGCGACGCAGATGGCCAACCTGGTGGTGCAGGGCATCCGTGAGCTGAACCTGTCGCTCGCCGGCTACCTGCGCCCGGCCGCGGCGCAGGTCGACAAGCTGAACCGCGGGGTGGTCAGCGTCCACACCGCCCAGGGCAACACCGTCGGCTGGCGCCTGCTCGCCGACGACCCGCCCGGGGTGGCGTTCAACATCTACCGCGACGGCACCAGGGTGACCGCGACCCCAGTCACCGGGCCGACGAGCTTCGTGGACGCGGGCGCGCCCGCCGGGGCCGGATACACGGTGCGCCCGGTGGCCGGCGGCGTCGAGCAGATGTCGGCCTTCGCCGCGGAGGAGTCGTTGACCTTGACCGGCGAGGTCGCCGCGAGCACGCGGGACATCCCGATCCAGCCGCCCGCCGGAGGTACCACCCCGTCCGGCGAGAGCTACACCTACGCCGCCAACGACGCGAGCGCCGGGGACCTCGACGGGGACGGTCAGTACGAGATCGTGCTCAAGTGGGACCCGACCAACTCGAAGGACAACTCGCAGTCGGGCTACACCGGCAACGTCTTCGTCGACGCCTACAAGCTGGACGGCACCCGCCTCTGGCGGATCGACCTCGGCCGCAACATCCGCGCCGGCGCGCACTACACGCAGTTCCAGGTCTTCGACTACGACGGCGACGGCAAGGCCGAAGTCGCCATGAAGACCGCGGACGGCACGCGGTCGGGCACCGGCCAGGTCATCGGCAGCGCGAGCGCCGACTACCGCAACTCGAGCGGGTACGTCCTGTCCGGCCCGGAGTTCCTGACCATGTTCAACGGGCAGACCGGCGCCGCCGTGTCCACGGTGAACTACGACCCGCCGCGCGGCACGGTGTCCTCGTGGGGCGACAGCTACGGCAACCGCGTCGACCGGTTCCTGGCCGGGACGGCCTACCTCGATGGCTCCCACCCGAGCCTGATCATGAGCCGCGGCTACTACGCCCGGACCGTGATCGCGGCCTGGGACTTCCGCGGCGGCGCGCTGACCGAGCGGTGGAAGTTCGACTCGAACTCGGCCGGCTCGCAGTACACCGGCCAGGGCGACCACCAGCTGGCCATCGCGGACGCCGACGGCGACGGCCGCGACGAGATCGTCTTCGGGGCCATGGCCATCGACGACAACGGCAGTCCACTGTGGAACACCAGCAACGGCCACGGCGACGCCATGCACGTCGGCGACCTGATCCCCGGCCGGCCCGGCTTGGAAGAGTTCAAAGTGGACGAGGACAAGTCCAAGCCCGCCGCCTGGATGGCCGACGCGAAAACCGGTCAGATCATCTGGCAGAACGCCTCCTGCAACTGCGACAACGGACGCGGGGTCTCGGACGACATCTACGCCGGCAGCCCCGGCGCCGAGTCGTGGTCGTCCGCGGTGTCCGGGCTGCTGAACACCAGCGGGCAGAACATCGGGCGCAAGCCGTCGTCGACGAACTTCGTCATCTACTGGGACGGTGACGCCCAGCGCGAGCTGCTGGACGGCACCCACATCGACAAGTACGGAACCGGCGGGGACACCCGGCTGCTCACGGCGTCGGGCGTGCACGCGAACAACGGCACCAAGAACACGCCGTCGCTGCAGGCCGACCTCTTCGGCGACTGGCGCGAGGAGGTCGTCTGGCCGACCTCGGACAACCGGGCGCTGCGGATCTACTCGACCACCGACCCGACGAGCATCTCGCACGTCTCGCTGATGCAGGACCGCCAGTACCGGGAGGCCGTCGCGTGGCAGAACACCGCCTACAACCAGCCGCCCCACCCGAGTTTCGCGATGGCGAGGTGACGGCGTTGCCCACGTTCCGGAAAGTCTTCGCCGGTGTGCCGGCGCTCGTGCTCGTCCCGCTGACCGCGGTGTCCGCCGCGGCCGCCACCCAGTACCGGACGGTCACGGACTTCGACGCCGGCTGGCTGTTCAACTATGGTGACGCCAGTGGTGCCGGCGGTGCGTCCTATGACGACGGTGGCTGGCGCAAGCTCAGCGTGCCGCACGACTGGAGCATCGAGGGCCGGAACCCACCGGCGAACCCGTTCTCGCAGTCGGCGCCGAGTACCGGCCGCGGCGGCTACCTGCCGTCGGGCATCGGCTGGTACCGCAAGCACTTCTCGCTGGCCGGGGTGCCCTCCGGCCGCAAGGTGTCCCTCGAGTTCGACGGCGTGATGGCGAACGCGAGCGTGTACGTCAACGGCACGCTCATCGGAACGCACCCGTACGGGTACACGAGTTTCCGGTACGACATCACGGCGGCGGCGAAGCTTGGCGGCGACAACGTGGTCGCCGTCAAGACCGACACGACGTCACAACCGGCGTCCCGCTACTACACCGGCGCCGGGATCTACCGGGACGTCCGGCTCATCACGACCGCGCCGGTGCACGTCGGCCAGTGGGCCACCCGCGTCACGACACCGAACAACAACACGGTGCACGCGGAGACGACGGTGGTCAACGAGAGTGGCTCGGCGGCGAGCGTCAGTGTCCAAGGCGTGCTGAGTGACCCCGGCGGGGCCGCGCTGCCCGCGGTCACCACGGCGGCCAAGACCATCGCCGCCGGGGCGTCGGCCACGTTCGCCTACGACGTGCCGGTGAGCAACCCGCGGCTGTGGGACCTCAGCAGCCCGAACCTGTACTCCCTGGCGACGAACGTCCTCGTCGGCGGCACCGCCGTGGACGACGACATCACGTCCGTGGGCATCCGCACGCTGACCTTCAACGCGTCCACGGGCATGAGCCTCAACGGCAAGAACGTCAAGTTCCAGGGTGTCGCACTGCACCAGGACTTCCACGGGCTCGGGATGGCCGCGCCGCAGCGGGCGGTGCAGCGGCGGCTCGCCCAGCTGAAGGCGCTCGGGGTGAACGCCATCCGGACCGCGCACGACCCGCCGAGCCCGGCGTTCCTCGAGCTCACCGACCGGATGGGGTTCCTGGTCCTCGACGAGTTCTTCGACGTCTGGACCCAGCACAAGTACTCCGACGTCGGCGACTACGCGACGTACTTCAACCGGACGGCGTCCGCGCCGACGGGGACGCCCGCGGTGCCGGGCGCGAGCGGCTCGGTGCCGTGGTACCAGGTGGACGCCACGAGCGTGGTGATGCGCGACCGCAACCACCCCAGCGTGGCCATGTGGAGCACCGGCAACGAGATCCGCGACCCGATCGCGACGCGCACGCCGCTGCTGACCAGGATGGTCTCGATCGCGCACGCGCTGGACCCCGGCCGGCCGGTCACCCAGGCGCTGTTCCGGCCGGGTGACAGCGGTGACGTCACCGGGGCCACCCGGACCATCGTGGACGTCTTCGGCGGCAACTACCGGCCGGACGAGGTCATCCAGGCCGCGAAGACGTCTCCGGCGCGGCCTGGGCTGTTCACCGAGATGGGCACCGACACCTCCGCATGGCCGACCGTGCGGAACAACGCCATGGTCACCGGCCTGTTCCTCTGGACCGGCGCGGCCTACCTCGGGGAGGCCGACGGGCTGTGGCCCCGGGGCGAGAGCGACTTCGGCCTGATGGACGGCGTCGGCACGGTCCGGCCGATCGGGTACTCCTGGCAGCGCACTTGGGGAGCGCCCACGACGTCGCCACCGCCCACCGGCACCACGGCGAACCGCGTGCTGCTGTCGCCCGACCACAGCACCGTCTCGACGGACGTCGACGACGTCTCGTACGTGAAGGCGACCGTGGCCGACTCGTCCGGCCGGGTGGTGACCGGCTCGTCCGCCGCGGTCACGTTCAGCGTCAGCGGGCCGGGCGTGCTGGTGGCGGTCGACAGCGGCAGCCCGGTGCAGGAGAGCTTCCGCGGCTCGGTGCGGAAGGCCTACCAGGGGGTCGCCTACGCCCTGGTGCGGGCCACGGGTCCGGGCACCGTCACGGTGACCGCGACTTCCGGCGGCCTGACGACGGGCACGACCACCCTGACCGGCGCCACGGCACCGTTCGTCCCGTGTTCCGGCAGTTGCGACTGAAGAATCGTGGAGTTGCGCATGAAGATCTTTGCTTTCCTCGTGTTCTCGTTGACGATCGCCGTTGCTCCGGTGGCCGCGGGCAGCCCGGCCGCCGGAAAGACCTACTACGTCTCCCCGGCGGGCAGCGACAGCGCCGCCGGGACGCAGGCCGCGCCCTGGGCGTCGGTGGCGCACGCCCAATCCATCGCCCAAGCGGGTGACACGGTTTATCTCCGGGGTGGCACTTACAGCTATTCCCGCGCGAACAAGGCGTGCGCGAGCCAGACCGACCGGGTGGACGCGATCACCCTGAACAAGAGCGGCAGTGCGGGCAACCCGATCCGCTACTGGGCCTACCCGGGCGAAACCCCGGTCTTCGACTTCTCCCGCGTGAGCGACGACTGCCGGATCAAGGGCTTCGACGTCACCGGGAACTACATCCACCTGAAGGGGCTCGAAGTCAAGGGCGTCCCGCAGAACAACAACCTCAACCACGAATCCTGGGGCATCTGGATCTCCGGGAGCAACAACACCTTCGAGCTGCTCAACCTGCACAACAACATGGGACCGGGCCTGTTCATCCAGGACGGCGGGGGCAATCTCGTCCTCAACTCGGATTCGTACGACAATTACGACCCGCGCACGTCGAACGGAGCCGGCGAAAGCGCCGACGGGTTCGGCGCGCACATCTCCGCCAACCACCCCGGCAACGTCTTCCGCGGCTGCCGCGCGTGGTGGAACTCCGACGACGGGTTCGACCTGATCAACGCCTTCTCGCCGGTGACCATCGAGAACTCGTGGGCCTGGCGCAACGGCTACCTGCCGGAGACGACGACGGCGTCCGGCAACGGCAACGGCTTCAAGATGGGCGGCTACGGCGGCAAGTACGTCAGCAACGGCGTCAAGCACACCGTCCGGGGTTCGGTGGCGTTCGACAACCGCGCTTCGGGGTTCTACGCCAACCACCACACCCTGGCCAACGACTACTTCGACAACACCGGCTACAACAACCACCCCGACTTCAACATGCTCGGCATCAACTCCGCCGGCGCGGCGGTCGGCCTGGGCACCCTGCGCAACAACATCGCCTACCAGGGCACGTTGACGTCGAACATGTCCGGCACGAACGCGTCGTCCAACTCCTGGAACCTGAGCGTGCCGCTGTCGGACGCGCAGTTCCAGAGCGTGTCCACGTCCGGTTGGAACGCGCGGCGGCAGGCCGACGGCAGCCTGCCCGTGCTGCCCAACCTCCGCCTCGCGGCGAACAGCTCGCTGATCGACAAGGGCACCGACGTGGGTTTGCCCTACCACGGCAAGGCGCCGGACCTCGGCGCTTTCGAGTACTGACACCGCCTTTGTCGACGACCCGCTTGGGGCACGGCGGCCCGGCCGGCGCCACAGACCGGTGGTGGCCGGCCCGGCTCGCGCTCGATCGGGTGAAAGCCGTTCGAGCGCAGCGCGGAGGTGACGGTCTGTGCCTGGTCCGGCCGTGTGAGACCCCCGCGGGATCGCGGACTCGCGGCGTATGGTCGCTCCGTGCGAATGCCGAGACAGCGGGACAGCAGCGGGTTCCCGATGGCCCGCGACCACGTCTGCTGGGGCTACCGGCGCCGGGGCGAGTTCCTGGACCGGGCGCGGGAGTTCCTGGCCGAAGGGCTGGCGGAGGGCGCGCGGGTCCTCTACGTCGCCCCGGGTGACGAGGCCGTCCTCGCCGGGCAGCTGCGGACGACCGGGTGGTTCGACGAGGGCGTGCGCCGGGGCGCGGTCCGGGTCGCGTCGGTGGAGTCGACCTACCACCGGGGAGCCGTCGTCGACCCCGCCGGCCAGGTCGGGTTCTACGCCGCGGCGACCTCGGAGGCACTGGCCGCCGGGTTCACCGGCCTGCGGGTCGCCGCCGACGCGACGTCGCTGGTGCGCACCCCCGCCCAGCTGGACGCGTTCGCCCGCTACGAGCACCGCGCGGACCGCTACATGGCCGCCCACCCGATGTCGGCGATGTGCGGCTACGACCTGGACGAGCTGGGCGACGAAACCGTCGCGCAGCTGGCGTGCCTGCACCCCGCCGCGCACGCGGGCGCGACGTCGTTCCACCTGCACGGGCACGCGCGGGACGGGAGTGCCGCCGCGCTGGACGGGGAGCTGGACATGGCGGTCCGCCGGCTGTGGCCGCTGGCGCTGGAACGCGCGGACCTGCCCGCCACGGCCGGGACGATCGAGATCGACGCCGGCGACCTGGACTTCATCGACCACCGCAGCCTGTTCGACGTCGCCGACTACGCCGAGCGGCGCGGCACCACGGTCGTCCTGCGGACGCGGCTGTCCACCCCGGCGCGCCTGTGCGAACTGTTCGGCTTGACCCGGGTGCGCGTGGAGCTCGGGTGGTGAGCGCCGGGCGGGGCTACGACCACGCCGCCGTGCACTACGCCTCCGACGCGGAACTGCTCGCCGTCGTCGTGCCGTTCCTCGCCGGCGGGCTGGCCGCGGGCGAACAGACCGTCGTCTCGCTGGAACCGGACCGGGCCGAGCTGGTGCGTGCGGCCCTCGCGCCCTCGCCGGGCACGCACTTCCTGCCGGCCGGCGACCTCTACGCGCGGCCCGCCGCCGCGATCAAGTCCTACCGCGAGCTGATGTCCGGGTTCGTCGCCGACGGCGCCGCGGGCATCCGCATCGTCGGCGAAGTGCCGCGCGCCGCGATCGACACGTCCTGGGACTGGTGGGCCCGGTACGAAGCGGCGGTCAACCACGCCTACGACGAGTTTCCGCTGCGCAGCGTCTGCGCCTACGACACGCGCACGACGCCGCGGCACGTGCTCGACGACGTCGCCCGCACCCATCCCTTCCTGGCCACGCCCGGCGGCGGCCACGAGGCCAACGCCGGCTTCGTCGACCCGCTGTCCTTCCTGGCCGGCCCGCGGCCGATGACGCCCGACCCGATCGAACACACGACACCGCTGGTCGAGCTCACCGATCCCCGGCCGCCGGCCGCGCGCCGGGCCGTGGTGGCGGCCGGCAAGGCCGACCTGCCCGCCGCGGAGATCGACGACCTCGTCCTGGCCACCAGCGAGATCGTCGACAACGCGCTGCGCCACGGTCACCCGCCGGTCCGGCTGCGGATCTGGACCGACCGCGAGCACGTGGTCGTCACCGTGCACGACGCCGGCGCGGGCCCCGCCGACCCGTTCGCCGGACTGCTCCCGGCCGACCGTCCCGAGGGCGGCCGAGGGCTGTGGATCGCGCACCAGATCTGCAGCCAGGTGACGCTGCACCGCGACGACACGGGCTTCACGGTCCGCCTCATCGCGGGCCGCCCGGCGACGAGTAGCTGAAGACCCGCCTCAAGCACCCCAATGTGGCGTTGGTTGCGCTCAACGCACCGAACGCCACATTGGGTGCGTCCAACGCACCCAATGCCACATTGGGGTTTTCTCACCGGCGGGCTGCGTGGGTCGGCGTGGCAGGCCACTGGGCCGGCTGCGGCCCGCTCATGTCTTGAACGAGTCGTTCAGGACCTGGGGTGTCTTGAACGACTCGTTCAAGACACCCGCCGCCCCGCGGGATTCATGGCTGTCGCTGGCCACCGGAGCTCGCCGGGTGCAGGTAGCCGCGCAGGCAACCCGCATCACCACACCAGACATCGACGCTACTGAGAAAACCTCATTGAGGCGCTTTGGGCAGGGGCGCTTTGGGCGGGCCGCTCAGGCGCAGCGGGGCCGGCCGGGGCAGGCGCGCAGCAGCTTGACGACCGGGGCGGCCGGGATCGTGTCCGGTCCCGGCATGCCCTGCGGCCACTCGATCGACAGCGCCACGGCCGAGGCGTTGTTGCGGTAGTCCGACTCCAGCAGCGTCCGGTCCGCGTTCACCGTGTTCACCAGGTCGTACGTGCCCGCCGGGACGTGCGTGATGTCCAGCCACTGGAAGTCGACCGTGTACTTGTAGTCGTCGCCCGCGCCGACCGAAATCCCTTCGAGCACGTCGAGGGCCGTCGGTTCGTGGTGGCGGCACTGGTTCGAACGGAGTGTCTCGGCGAGGTCGGCGTCGGGACCCGTGTCGCCCGGGACGTGGTCGAGACCGCCGATGTCCGCCACCGCGAACCGGTCGCCGAGGCAGAAGCCGTTCTTGCGGTCGGTGACGATCGTCTTGCCCTGCGGGGAAACCAGCGCGAAGTGCTCGAAGTTCATCAGGTGCCAGTGCTGGTGGGCGACCGCCGGCTCGTAGTACGTGAAAGCCCGGGTGGCTCGCTGCGCCGAAGCGTAGCCGGCCGGGATCGAGCCGTTCGACGCGCTGCGCAGCGCCTGGCGCACGGACATGGTGTCCTGATCGGTGTTGTCGCGACGGCCGTAGAGCAGCAACGGCCCGTCGCCGACGTTCTCCTCCGCGCTGGTGAACCGCAGCCGGACGGCTTTCGCCACGGTGGCCGGGACACACCGCCCGCTGGGCGTCGCGGGGTCGATCACCGGGCACACGTCCCAGGCGTCGCACTGCGCGAGGTCGCCGGAACCGCCGCCGTCGCACCCCGGGATCGCCTGGCGCAGATCGGGGAGGAGGACACCCGGCACCTCGTCGGCGCGCGGGCCTGGCGTGGCGGCGGTGACCAGGGCGGTGACCGAAAGGACCACGGCCGCCAATACCGCGTGTTTCTCGAGCAAGAGCTGCGCCGTTCTGTCCGGGCTTTCCGACCGCGCCATTCTAGGGGGCCGCGGCACGCCGTCGTGTCACACAATCGACTGAGCTGCCACCGTTTCGGTGGCTGCGGTGAGTAGCGTGCGGGCGAACCGACGTCCCCGGAGGGAATGCACCGCATGCCGACCACCACAGCTTTCCGCGAATCAGCCGCCCGCGCCCCGGAAGTGCGGCCGGCCGGGGGCATCACGCTGGTCTGCGGGACGCGGCCGGAACTGATCAAGCTGGCGCCGTTGATGCGGTTCTTCGGCGACGGGTGCGCGGTCGTCTACACCGGACAGCACTACGACCATGCGCTGTACTCGCGCATCCGCGCGGACCTGCCGCCGTCCGGCCGGTTCCACGAACTCGGCGTCGGTGCCGGCCGTCGTGGCGGCCAGCTCGGGCGGACGGTCAGCGCGGTCGACGAAGTCCTGGCCGCCGAACCCGGCCGGGTGGTGGTCGTGCAGGGTGACACGACGTCGGCGCTCGCCGGCGCGCTCGCGGCCAACGCACACGACCTTCCGCTGGTGCACGTCGAAGCCGGGCTGCGCAGCCACGACCGCGCGATGCCGGAAGAGCACAACCGCGTGCTGATCGACCACCTGGCCGACCTCTGCTGCGCGCCGACCGACCTCAACCGCCGCAACCTGCTGGCGGAAAACGTGCCCGCCGAACGGATCGCCGTCACCGGCAACACGGTCGTGGAAGCGCTGGAGAGCGCGCTCCCGGGCGCCGCCGACCGGGAAGCCGTCCTGGCGGCCCGTGGCCTGGCGCGCGACCGGTTCGTCCTGGCCACCATCCACCGCCCGGAGAACGTCGACGACCCGGGCCGGCTCGAGGTGATCCTGCGGGAGCTGGGCCGGCTGCCGCTGCCGGTCGTGTTCCCGCTGCACCCGCGCACGGCCAAGAGCGTCGAGGAGTTCGGCCTGACGCGGCTGCTGGAACCCCTCGTCCGGCTGGAACCCCAGGCCTACCCGGCGTTCCTCGCGCTGGCCGCGGAGGCCGCCGTGGTCGTGTCCGATTCCGGGGGCATCCAAGAGGAAGTGAGTGTCCTCAAGCGACCCGTGGTCGTGGTGCGGCGCAGCACCGAGCGTCCCGAGATCGCCGGGACGTTCGGCGTGCGGGTGCTGCCCGGGCCGGGGATCGGGACGGAGGTCGCCCGGTGGCTCGACGACGTCGCCGGCCACCGCGAACGGCTGCGGGCGCTCCCGTCCCCGTACGGCGACGGGTCCGCCGCCGCCCGCATCGCGGCCGCGCTCGGTTCCGTGCTCGCTCAGCGGGCCGCCGCGGGCTGATTCCCGGCCGGGACGGGGATCCGGCTCGTGACGTCGTTCGCGAGCGCGACGCTCGAGTTCCAGCTCGTGACGTCCGGGTACACGTGGGCGGTCGTGGCCAGCAGCAGGTTCGTGCCCGCCACCGGCACGGCGGGCCGCTCGGCCAGGTAACCCAGCGGGTACACCGGTTCCACGAACGGCGCCTTGAACACCCGCACCCCGGCGAGGTCGTCCGGGCCGAGCTCGGGGTACAGGCCCCGGAGCTGGGCCGACCAGCGGGCGGCGATCGCCGTGTCGTCGTCGAGGTACAGCGGCGAGCCGCGATCGGTGTACCGCATGACGTAGACGAGGTGGTGGCCGCCGACCGCGCCGGCCAGCTCGGACATCGCGACGACCCCGTCGAACTCGGTGCCCGAGTGCAGCACCGGCGTCCAGTAGTGCTCGGTCACCGGGCGGCGGAGGAAGAACACGCCGGTGACCACGCCCTGGTAGGGCAGGTCGGTCCGGGGCAGCCGGGCGGCGAGCTCGTCGTCGGCGATGCGCCGCAGCAGGGGCAGCGGCACGGTGGAGACGACGTGGTCGGCGTCGAGGACCTCGCCGTGGGCCAGGGTGAGGACCGCACGGCCGCCGGTGCTGTGCAGCCGCCGCACCGGGGTTTCCGTGCGCACGGTGCCGCCGGTGCGCTCGATCGACGTCCGCAGTGCGTCGATGATCGTCTTGTAGCCGCCCGCCGGGTAGCCGCGGGTGGCCACGTTGCGCTCCCGGCCCAGCCGCTGCCACAGGTACAGCGCGGGAACGTCCCCGAAGGACGGTCCGAACTTCGAGCCGAACATCGGTGCGAAGAGCCGTTCCCAGACGACGTCGCCGTAGAGCCCGCGCAGCCAGTCCTCGGTGCGCAGCCGGTCGAGGTCCTTGCCCTCGCCCAACCGCCGCAGCAGCAGCGAAACCACGCCGAAGCGCACGCGGTCGGGCAGCCGCAGCGCGGAGAACCGCAGCAGGTCGAGCGCGGAGTTGAACGGGTGGTGGCGACCGTCGACGACCATGCCCATCGTGGTTTCCCGCCACCGCACCGAATCCCGCAGGCCCAGCTCGCCCAGCAGGGCCAGCAGACTCGCGTCCGAAGGCATGACGCAGTGGTAGAACCGTTCGGCCCACCGGTCGCCGTGGGCGAAGAACGTGCCGAGGCCGCCGAGCTGGTCGCCGCTCTCGAGCAGGGTCACGCGGGCGCCGCGCCGGACGAGGCGGTGGGCGGCGGCGAGGCCGCAGATGCCGCCGCCGATCACGGCGACGTGCGGGGAGTCGGGGAGGGTCACCGGGTCACAGCTTCCGGTAGGGCGCCGGGCTGAGCCGGTCGCGGGCGAGCAGTTTCAGGTACTGCACGACGGTGCGTCGCAGCTTCAGCTTGCTGGGTCCCTGCTTGCGGTCGTACCGCAGGGCGAGCGGAACCTCGGTGATCACCGGGCGGCAGTGGCGCAGCTTGAGCAGCAGCTCGACCATGCAGGCGAAGCCCTGTTCTTCGATGAGCCGTTCGCCCCAGTGGGCCGACGCGCGCGCCAGCAGCGACGCCCGGTAGGCGCGGTAGCCGCTGGTGAAGTCCCGGACGCCGTCGACGTCGAGGGCGCGGTGGAACAGCTGCGCGGCGCCGCGGGAGAGCAGCCGCCGCCCGAACGGCGCGGTCCGGTCGTCGCCGCCCGGGACGAACCGCGAGCAGATCGCGACGTCCGCGCCGGCGGTGATCTCGGCCTGCAGCGCGCGGATCAGCGCCGGGTCGTGCGTGTCGTCGGCGTCCATCACGACGACGACGTCGTCCGGGCTCGCGTCTTCCAGCGCCGCCCGGAGCCCGGACTGCACCGCGCGGCCGAGCCCGAGGTTCACCAGGTGCCGGACGACGCGGACGTCGAGCCCGCCGTAGCCCGCCTCCGCCACGGCGACCGTGGCGTCGGCCGAGCCGTCGTCGACGACCCAGACGGTGACCTGCTCGGTGCGGGCCACGTCGGCGAGCCGGCGCAGCAGCGGCGGCAGGGACGCTTCTTCGTTGAACGCGGGCAGCACGACGTGCGCCCGCCCGCCGGTCCGTCCCCCGGTGGGATCCGGTCCGGTGGGGTCCGGTTCGGACAGTGTGGCCAGGGTGGTCTCTTCGCGTGCCACGATTCCCCTCTGCTCGGTTGTGTCGATGCCCGCAGTGCTGCTCACCCGGACGGAGTCGGGTTTCGTGCGGCTGTCGAGTGATATTCGGCTATGTTGTGTGGTTTCTTTAGTGGCCCGGAAAATCCCCCGGAAGGACGCGCGTCATCAGAACTACTTGGTGTTTCCAAAAATCACCGGATCGGGTCTGTTGGACGCCCCTATCGGGTGTATTTCCGGGACTTCGCGGGAAAGTTCACTCGATCGAGCCGGTGTTGTCTCGAATGGCTGAGTCGTGCGGAAAGCGAGAATGGGATCCTCAATGTCAAGAAGAGGTCGAGACCGGTGACTGAACTGAAGGACACGGTCCTCGCCGAAGCGCTGCCGGCGCAGCGGCACCCCCGGCCGGGCGACGCCCGGCCGCGCGACCGCCGGGACGATTCCGCCCGCGGCCGCCCGCTGCTGGCCCGCGTCAACGCCGTGGCCGTGCTGCTCGCCGCCGTCGACGGCGGCGCCTGGCTGACCGCGGTGCTGCGGACCGGCCCCGGCCCGGTGTGCGCGGTGGTGACGGCCGCGGCGCTCGCCGCGACCCGGGTCGGCGGCCGCGTCCACCGCCGCCGGCTCTGGCTCTCCTGGCTGCAGGACCTCCCGCGCTCGGTCACCGCCACCGCGCTGGCGTTCGCGCTCGTCACCGGAACGGCGCTCGTGGCCGGGATGGAGGGGGACGACACCGCGCGGATGCAGGAGGTCGTCCTGCTCTTCGCCGTGGTGAGCGAAGGCGTCCGGCCCGCGGTCTTCGCGTTCGGCCGGTGGGGCCGCCGCCGGCTGCGCCGCTGCGACCGGGCCGTCGTGGTGGGCTCCGGGCGGATCTGCGGCGAGCTGGTCCGCACCATGCTGGAACACCCGGAGTTCGGCCTGCTCCCGGTCGGCGTCGTGGCGTCCGCGCCGGACCCGGCGTCCGACGGCCTGCCGGTCGAGCCGATCGGCGGCGACCTCACCGACGCCATCACGCGGCTGCGTGCGGGCACGGTGATCCTCGCGCCGGCGGGCGACGGCGACAGTGCCGTCGTCGACGCCGCCATCACCGCCCACCGGCTGGGGTGCGTCACCCTGGTGCTGCCGCACCTGTTCGAGCTCTGCCCGGACGGGCCGGGCGTCGACCGGCTGCGCAGCTACCCGCTGGTGTGGCTGGGCGGGGCGCCGACGCGGCGGCCCAGCTGGTGGGTCAAGCGCGCCGTCGAGACCACGCTGGCCGCGGCCGCGTTGTTCCTCCTCGCGCCGGTGATCGCCTGCTGCGCCTTGGCGGTCGCGGTGGAAAGCGGCTTCCCGGTCTTCTTCCGGCAGGTGCGGGTCGGGATGGACGGCGGCACGTTCGTGCTCTACAAGCTGCGCAGCGTCCGGCAGGCCGCCGTCGACGATTCGCAGACCCGCTGGTCGGTCGCCGGGGACAGCCGGGTCGGGCCGGTCGGCCGGTTCCTCCGCCGGTCCTCTTTGGACGAGCTGCCGCAGCTGTGGAACGTCGTGCGCGGGGACATGTCGCTGGTCGGCCCGCGGCCGGAACGGCCGGTGTTCGTGCACGAGTTCTCCGCCGTCCACGACCTGTACTGGGCCCGGCACCGGGTGCCGACCGGGCTGACCGGACTGGCCCAGGTGCACGGCCTGCGCGGGGACACGTCGATCGCGGACCGGGCGCGCTACGACAACTACTACATCGCGAACTGGTCCCTCTGGCTCGACCTCAAGATCGTCGTCCTCACGGTGGGAGAGCTGCTGTGCCGAAGGCAACGCTGATCCGCGAACACCCGGTGGCCCGCTTGACGGCCGTGCTCGTCCTGCTGGCCGCCGGCCTGACCGGGTGCGTCACCAGCTCGGCGCAGGAGATCTCCTCGCCGTCGCCGAAGCCGCTGGCGCCCTGCGGGTGGTGGTACGGGATCGGCAAGGCGCCCACCGCGGACGAGATCGTGCAAGCGGCGCGGCGGTACGACGTCGTCGTGCTCAACGCCGACCAGAGCGCGGCGATGCGCCGGCTGCACCAGCTCAACCCGCGGATGAAAGTGCTGGTGTACAAGGATCTTTCCAGTACGCGCAACTACCCGGGCGCGGTCGACGGCGGCCACGACGCGGCCTTCCTGCCGAGCGGCGTCGGCTACGTCGCCGCCCAGCAGAACCACCCCGAGTGGTTCGCCGTCGACGTCAAGGGCCGGCGCATCGAGTGGCAGGGCTACCCGCGGCACTGGCAGATGGCGGTGTGGAACCCGGCCTACCAGCAGGCCTGGACCGACGCCGTCCTCGCCGAAGTGAAGCACGAGGGCTGGGACGGCGTCCTCGCGGACAACGACTTCAACACGCTGAGCTTCTACTCGTCCGCGGTGCTCGCCGGCACCAAGAACGCGGCGGAGACCGACCGCAAGCTGCGCGACGGCCTCGACGCGTTCCTGTCCCTGGCGGGCGATGCCTTCTCGGGCGCCGACAAGCTCTTGGTGCCCAACGTATCCGAGACGCACCTGGTGCCGGGCCGGTGGACCGCGCACTCCCGCTTCGGGGGCGCGATGGAGGAGAACTTCGGGTTCCGCGAGGACGGCGGGACCGGCGGGCTCCTGACGTTCCGCGGCAACGAGTTCCAGGAGCTGCGCGCCCAGGCCGCGCTCGGCGAGTCCCTGCTGCTGCTGGTCACGCGGACGCACAACGCGCGGGAGGAGCGGGCCGGCTACGCGTCCGCCGCGCTGCTCGCCGGGCCGAGGACGTGCTGGACCCGGGCGACCACCGACGACTACCGGAACCCGGAATGGTCGGCGTTGCAGGACAGCGGGCTGGGCGAGGCGGTGGACGCGGCCGGCCGCCTGCCGAACGGCGTCTGGACCCGGACGTTCACCCACGGCTGGATCGCGGTGAACCCGACGGGGTCCACCCGGACGGTGGTCCCGCCCGAAGGCCTGGTCAAGCCCGGCTCGCCGCGGCCCACGCCCACACCCACGCCCACCTCGTCCACGCCGAGTTCGTCCACTGCCACGCCCACGCCGACCTCACCCAGCCCCACTGCCACTTCGAGCGCGGCTCCCGCCCCCATCACCCTCGAAGCCGCGGACGCGGTCATCCTGGTCGACCCGCCGGCCCGGGCCGTGCGGTGGACCGTCACCCGGGACGGGTTCCGGATCGGCAACCTCTGGGCCCGGTGAGTCACGCGCGCCGGGCGGGCCGCGGCGAGCCGGTCAGCTGGTCGTAGAGGGCCAGGTGGCGGCGGGCGCACGCCTCGGGGCGGTAGCGGGCCTGGGCGCGTTCGGCGAGGAGCCGGCCGAGCCGGCCCGGGTCCCGTTCCGCGAACAGGGCACGCAGTGCCCCGGCGAGGGCGGGGACGTCACCGGGCGGCGGCAGGAACGACGGGCTGCCCGGCAGGTCGAGCATCGCGGGCACGCCGCCGGTGGCCGTCGCCAGGACGGGTTTCCCGGCGGCCATCGCCTCGGCCACCACCAGCGGCTGCTGCTCCATTGTGGACGGCAGGACGAGCGCGTCCGCTTCGGCGAGCAGGGCGGGCACGTCCGGCCGGAACCCGAGGAACGTCACACGCCCGGCGAGCGGTGACTGCTGCGCCGCTCGTTCCGCTTCGGCGCGTTGCGGGCCGTCGCCGACCACGGTCAGCCGCGCCTCGGGCGGCAGTACGCCGGGAAGAGCCAGCGCGGCCAGCAGGTCGAGGATTCCCTTGCGCTCCACCAGGAGCCCGGCGAAGACGAGGTGCCGCACCGGCCCCCGCGGCGGGGTCGGCGAGGCCGGGTCGACGCAGTTGTCGATGTGCGCCAGCCGTCCCGCGGGGACCCGCAGGCGGCGGCGCAGGAACGAGCCCATCGCCTCGGCCGGCACGATGGTGCGGTCCACCAGCCGGGCGACGACGGCGTCCGCTGCGAGCACCGTCCGCGTGTAGGCCGACGGCCCGCCGCCGCGCGAGCCGCGGAACCAGGGCTCGGCGACGTCGTCGGGCACCCCGTGGTACGTCTGGACCAGCACGGGACGCGGCCCGAAGCGCAGGCCCGCGATCACCAGGCCGGCGCGCCGGTCCTGCGCGTGCACGACGTCGGGCCGCCACGCCCGGATCGCCGCGCGCGCCCGGCCCGCCGCCGCGACGTCTTCCTTGTTGCCCACCGTCAGTTCCTCGTGGATGCCCTCGAGCAGGGACGCGCCCCGGGCGGGGACGGGGCCGAAGACGCGGACGTCGGCGCCGTCAACGCCGCAACTAGCGAGCGTCGCGGCCAGGCGGACGGTGACGTCCACCGGGCCGCCGCGGTCCTGGGTGAGCAGGTAGGCGATACGGGTCATGAGATGCGCTCCGACGGGGTGAATTTGTCGACGAGGGCGGCGATCTGGTCGGTCATCCGGCCGCGGTCGAAGGACAGCGCCACGCGGCGGCGGCCGCGCTCGCCTTCGCGCCGGGCGAGTCCGGGGTCGGCGAGGCGGTCGGCCACCGCGTCGGCGAGGCGGGCGACGTCGCCGGGCGGCAGCACCGCGCCGGCGTCCGCGATGCTCTGGTGTGTCCCGCCGACGTCGAACGCGACGACCGGCCGTTCGCACGCCATCGCCTCCAGCGGCACCAGGGCCATGCCTTCGGCCCGGGAGGGCAGGACGACGACGTCCGCGGCCGTGTACCAGGCCGCGGGGTCGTCGGTGTGCCCCGGCCACAGCACGGATTCGTGGCGCGCCATCGGATGCCGTTCGCGCCACACGGGACCCATGGGCCCGTCGCCGGCCAGGACGAGCATCGCGTCCGGCAGCCGCCGCAGGATCTCCGGCCACGCCGACAGCAGCTGGTCCTGGCCCTTGAGCTCGGCCAGGCGGCCGACGCACACCGCGATCGGGGCCCGCGCGGGCAGGCCGAGCCGCCGCCGCGCCGCGAGCCGGTCGCCGGGGACGAACCGGGTGGTGTCGACGCCGTTGCAGACGACTTCCGCCTCGGCCGTCACGCCCGCCGCCCGGCCGGCGGCCAGCTCGTCGTCGCTGACGCACACGAGGAGGTCCGTCCACCGCGAGGCGAACCGTTCCCACGCGGCGGACGCGCGGCGCAGCGGCCCGCGGGCGGTCTCGAAGGACCACAGGTGCGGCTGGAAGACCGTCGGACGGCCGCCGCGCACGGCCAGCCGGCCGGCGAGCCCGGCTTTCGAGCTGTGCAGGTGCACGACGTCCGGGTCCAGCTCGGTCAGGAGCCGGCGCAGCCGCAGGGCCTCGGTGAGCGAGCGCGGACCGGGGGAGCGGCTCGCCGCCCAGCCGCGGACGTCGATGCCGAGTTCGCGGGCGCGGTCGGCGAGCCACCCGGGAGGACACACGACGGTGACCGGCCAGCCCCGGTTCCGTTGCGCCACCGCGAGTTCCAGCACGACCACGGCGACGCCGGCGGTCACGGGCTGGGTGACGTGCACGATCCTCACCGGAGACCTCCCCGGCGCAGTTCGGCGAGCGCCTTGCGCTGCAGCAACAGCGTCGCCCCGGCGTACCCGGCGACGAGGACGGCGGCTTCGGCGAGCGCGCCCGGCAGGGAGCCGCCGAACACGCGCTCGACGGCTATCGCGGGCACCGCCCCGGCGGCGCAGGCGAGCAGGACGCGGACGAGCGTGCCCGTAACTGATGGTGCTACGCCGAGCCCGGCCAGCACCCGCCAGGCGAGCGGCACCACCAGCCACGCGGCCGCGAGCTGCACGGCGGCCACGGCGCCGATCCCGAAGCGGGTCAGCAGGACCAGCCCGGCCGCCAGCAGGACCAGGTGCGTCGTTTCGAGGGCCAGGTACCGCCGCACGTGCCCGGTCGCCTTCACCGCCTGGTACCAGATCTGCAGCAGGCAGATCGCGACGCCGTAGCCGGACAGCAGCACGAGCGGGCTGCTCGCGCCCGCCCAGCGCGTGCCGAGCAGCACGACGCGGTCGGCCAGGACCGCGAGTGCCAGGTAGAGCCCGCCGGTCACCACGAGCACCGCGCGGGTGAACCGGGTGACGGCCCCGCCGAGCGGCGCGCCTTCGCGCCGCAACCGCGTGAACACCGGGAAGGCGACGGCGCCGAGGACGACCGCCACCATGATGTACGGCACCCAGGCGAGCCGGTACGCGAGCGAGTAGACGCCGACGGCGTCCGGGCCCAGGACATGGCCCACGGCCAGGTAGTCGAGGTTGACCAGCAGCGCGCCGACGACCGCGGCGGGCCCCACGACGGCGACCCAGCGCAGCACTTCCCGCGCCGCCGCGGCATCCCAGCACGGCCGTACCCCGCCGCGGACCAGCGCGCCGAGCAGCGGTTGCGCCACCGCCGTGGCCAGCAGGCCGAGCACCAGCGAGAGCGGCCCGGCGCCGTACAGCGCGAGGACGACCGTCAGCGCGGCGCCCAGGACCGCGCCGCCGCCGTCGGGCAGCAGCCGTCGCCGGAAGTCCAGCTCCCGGTGCATCAGGCCCATCTGGACCCCGCCCGCGGCCGAGAACGGCAGGCCGAGCGCGGCCAGCCGGACGAGCCCGGCGGCGTCCGGGGTGCCGAGCGACGCGGTGACCGGTCCGGCGGCGGCCGCCAGCGCGGTGGCCAGGACCAGCCCGGCGCCGACGCTCAGGGTGAGCACCGTGCCGGCCGTGCGGCGCGGATCGCGTTCGGTGCGGCCGATGACGTCGTAGACCCCGATCGACTGGACGACCTGGCCGAGGTTCACCAGCGCCACCGCGAGCGCGACGGCGCCGAGCTGCCCTTCGGTGAGCAGGGCGGCCAGCACCAGCGTGACGAGCATCTGGCTGCTCTTGCTGACGAGGTTGACCGCGCCGAGCCACAGGGAGCCGCGGACCGCGCGGGTGCCGAGCGCGGTCGTCACGCGGCCCGCGCCCGGACGGCGGCGAACACTGCGAGGCTCCACGCTACGACGACGGCGACACCGTCCACAGTGACCGATGTCCGCGCGCCGAACGCCGAGACCACCGCGGAGTCCACTGTGTACAGATGGGCGAACGGGACGGCGAGCGCGAGGACCGCGAGCCCGGCCGCGGTCCCCCCGGGCTCGGTTCGGTGGCGCATGGCCACGACGGCCATCGCGGGGACGGCGATCAGGACGTCCCCGGGCTGGTGCACCACGCAGGCCACGACGGCGAGGACGGTCAGCAGGTCGGCGATGGGCGGGGTCGCTTTTCCGGCGAGCACCGCGCTGGTGACGAGGACGCCGGCCAGCACCACCAGTTCGGAGGGCACCCAGCCGGTGACCCGGAACAGCACGGCGGCGATGTCGATGCGTTGCGCGGTAAGGGAGTCGACGGCGCCGTAGTCGGTGCCCCGGGCGTGGGTGAGGTTCGCGACGACGACGTCGAGGAAGGGCCCGATCCCGCCGCTGCGGACTATGAGAAGCACGACGACCGGCAGGCTGGCCGCGGCGGCGATCGCCGTGCCGGTGAGGGCGACCCGGCGTGAGCCGCGGGCGAACAGCAGGACGGCCAGGGGGAAGCCGTACTGGGGTTTGAGCCAGGCCAGGGCGAGGGCCAGTGCCGCCCAGCCCGGCCGGTCGCGCCTGGCGAGCAGGGCGCCGGCCGCGCCGACGGCGATCAGCGGGTTGATCTGGCCGACGTAGAGCTGGGCCTTGCCCACCTGGCTGGTGACGAGCAGCGCCGAGACGACCGCTGTCGTAACCGCGAACGGGACGTACCGGCGGAGTGCGTGGGCCGTCAGGGCGGCGAGCGCCACCAGCAGAAGCAGTGAGAAGACGCTGAACGCGACGGCGCCGGCGCGGTAGCCGAGCAGGGCGAACGGTGCGTGCAGCAGGAGGTGGTAAGGCTGGTACAGGTTGAAGTCCTGGCGGACCGGCCAGTGCGCGAACATCGCCGCGGGGTCGTAGGGGTTGCCGCCGGTGAGGAACTCGCGGATCGGGAAGTAGAGGGCGTCGCGGAAGTCCTGCAGCCGTTCCTCGGCGAGGTTCGCCGGGGTCGGGAGGGGGACCTGCCAGGAGGGTGCGAGGGCGTGCCAGGCGCTCAGGGTTCCGGCGAGGGTCGCTCCGAGGAGGACGAGCCGCTGTTTCGGGGTCAGGCCGGTGGCGCGGGTGGGGATGGCGTGTGGGGTCGAGGTCATTCCGGCGCCACCGCCGTGGTCAGGGCTCCGGCGAGGCCGCGGCGGTTTCGCCGGCCGGCGGTGTTGCGAGGGGCCGGGATGCCCCCAATGTGGCGTTGGGTGCGTTGGACGCACCGAACGCCACATTGGGTGCGTTGGGTGCACCGAATGCCACTTTGGGTGCGTTGGGTGCACCGAACGCCGCGTTGGGTGCGTTGGGTGCACCGAACGCCGCATTGGGTGCGTTGGACGCGCCGAACGCCACTTTGGGTGCGTTGGACGCGCCGAACGCCGCGTTGGGTGCGTTGGGCGCACCGAACGCCACATTGGGTGCGTTGGGTGCACCGAATGCCACTTTGGGTGCGTTGGGTGCACCGAACGCCGCGTTGGGTGCGTTGGGCGCACCGAACGCCACATTGGGTGCGTTGGATACACCGAACGCCACATTGGGTGCGTTGGATACACCGAACGCCACTTTGGGTGCGTTGGATGCACCGAATGCCACTTTGGGTGCGTTGGATGCACCGAACGCCGCATTGGGTGCGTTGGACGCACCCAACGCCACATTGGGGGCGCTTGCCCGCCGCGCTACGAGAGGTCCGCGCGAGAACAGCTCGCTGTCTCGAGGTCATGCCAGCACCACCGCCACCAGCACCGCGTCCGCCGGCAGCACGCCCGTCGCCGCGGTCAGCTCCGCCTGGTGCCGTCCGCCCGTCGCGACCGCCACCACCGAAGCGCCTTCGCCGTGCTCGAGCGGCAGGCCTGCCGCCAGTTTCGCCGCCGTCTCGGCCAGTTCCGGGGTCACCGGCAGCACGCGGACCGGCCGACCGGCCGCTCGGCACAGCACCGCCAGCCGGTCGGTCGCCGCCGGGTCGTCCGCCCGGACGACCGCCACCGGCCGATGCACTCCCGCCGCGGCCAGCGCGCGGCGTACCGGGCCCGGTCCCGCGCCCGGGGTCAGCCGGCGCAGGGCCGCCGTCGCCAGGCCGGCCGCGACCGCGGCGACCAGCGCCAGCCCGAGCACCAGCGGGGCGTCCGGCGCCAGCGCGACGACTTCCGGCCGCTGGTCCAGCGTCCGCAGCTTCGCGGCCGGGGCCAGCAGGTCCGCGTCGATCATCGCTTTGCCCAGCGCCGTCGCCGTCGCGCCGGCCTGCTCCGCCGAGGCCGCCCGCACCGACAGGCGCGCGAGGCCGGACGCCGGGACCAGCTCCACCGAGACGTGCCCGGCCAGCTCGTCGGGGGAGTACCCGGACACCGGCGCCGCCGCCCGCAGCACCGAGGGGCTGCGCGCCAGCTCGACCAGCGCGGGCAACGCCAGCGACACGACCTCGCCGTACGGACCGTCCACCGCCGCGGGCGTGGCGAGCAGGCTGACCCGGCCCTGGTACTCGTTCCCGCGCGTCAGGCCGACGAGCAGCACCAGCGCCCCCGCCAGCAGCGCCACGGCGGTGCTCACCACAGCAGTGCGTTTCATCGGGCACCTCGGAGCAGCTCGTCGTAGGACTTCATGAGCGTGTGCGGGTCGTAGTCGCGCTCGACGGCCCGGATTCCTGCCGCCGCCACGGTTTCCCGCGTCACCCGGTCGAACAGCAACGTGTTCAGCGCTGAAGCCGTCGCCGCCGGGTCCCCCGGTGGCACGACGAGCCCGCCCCCGCCGGACAGCACCTCGCCGATGCCGCCGACGCCGGTCGCGACCACCGGACGTCCCGCCGCCATCGACTCCAGGACCGCCAGCGGCAGGCCCTCCCAGTCGCTGGTCAGCACGGTGACGTCGGCCGCCGCGAGCAGATCCGGGACGTCCGCGCGGGTGCCGAGGAACTCCACCCGGCGGCCCAGCGCCTCGCTGCGGCGCTCGAGCTCGCCGCGCCGGCTGCCGTCGCCGGCCAGCCACAGCACCGCGTCGCCGTCGACCGCCGCCCACGCGTCCAGCAGCACGTCGTGGCGTTTCTGCGGCTCCAGCCGGGCCAGGCAGAGCGCGACCGGCGTCCCCTCCGGGACGCCCAGGGAGGCGCGGACCTCCGCGCGGCCGAACACCGGCGGGCGGGCGAACACGGCGTTGCGGATCACCACCGGCCGGTCGAGGCCCGCGGCGACCAGCCGGTCCGCGGTGGCGGGCGAGACGGCCACGACCTGGCCAGAGGTGCGGCGCAGGATCCGCGCGGCAGCGGCGTAGTCGTCCTCGGCGACGCCGTGGAAGACGGTCAGCAGCGGCCGCCGCCGTCCCGCGGCGAGGGCCAGGCGGGCCACCAGGCTCGCGCCGACGTTGTGGGCCAGCACGACGTCGGGCCGGAACCGCGTGATCGCGCGGCGGGTGGCCCAGGCCGCCTTCAGCACGCCGGCCTTGCTGCGGCGAGCGAGGGGGACGGCGAACGTCGGCGTGCCGTCCGCGGCCAGCGCGTCGGCGCGGAAGCCCCCGCCGCTGGCGACGGCGGACACCCAGCCGTACTCCTCGCCGCGGGCCACCATGCCGGCCACGAGCGTCTCCGCCCCGCCGGACCCCATCTCACTGATCACGTGCAGCACCCGCATCGGCGCTTCCCTTTCCTTGTCGAATTTCGGCCGCGACGGCGACCGCGGCCAGCGACCACAGCGGCAGGTAGTACTGCTCGGACAGGAACGTCGAGGTGACGACGACGGCGAGCAGCGACGCCTGGATCGCGATCGCTTCCGTGCGCGCGGGCCCGGGGCCGGCTCGCCGGACGGTCCGCTCGCTCGTCACCGCGGCGGTGACGAGCACCCCGGCGAACAGCGCGAACCCCGGCAGGCCCAGTTCGGCGGCGACCTCGAGGTACATGTTGTGCGCCACCGGGGTCTGCTCGTCGACCTCGGCATCGTGCGACTCGGCGGCGTAGTGCTCGCGGAACCCGCCGGGCCCGACGCCGAGCACGGGGTGGGCGGTGAGCATCCGGGCCGCCGCCTGCCAGCGCAGCTCCCGGGTGTCCACATTGGACGCGGCGATGAAGCTCTTCTCCTGCAGGGCCCGGTCCAGCTGAGGACCGGCGAACAGCAGGGCGGCGACGCCCAGCCCGACGGCGGCCGCGGCCGCCGCGGCGAGCACCCGCCACGGGAGAACCCGCCGCACCAGCAGCCAGCCGACCGCCGCGGCCAGACCCAGCGCGCCGCCGCGGGAAAACGTCGCCGTCGCACCGGCGACGAGGATGACCGCCGCCGCTGTCAGGGCGAGGCCCCGGCGGTTCGGCGCGGCTGTCGAGGGAAGCCCCCGGCCAGGGCGGTTCAGCGCCGCCAGCAAGGGGACCGCCGCCACCAGGAAGTACGCCAGGTCGTTGGGATCCGGCTGCGGCCCGCTCGCGCGGGCTTCGCCGCCGACGACCAAGCTGAACAGGGCCCCGGCCCCGGCGACGGTCGCGCCCGCGGCGGCGGCCAGCAGCAGCCACCGGATCGGGACCTCGCGGCTCGCGACGTCCGCGAGCACCGCCGTCACCACCAGGAACGGCAGCCAGCGCACCGTGTACTCCGCGGTGAACTCGCCTGCCGAATGCAGGGCCGCCGTCGCGGCCAGCACCGCGGCGAGGAGCGCCAGCACCGCGTGCAGCGGCGTCGGGCACGGAAGCCGCCGGCGGCGGATCCGCGCCACCAGCCACGTCAGCGTCAGCATCGCGGGGGCGACCTTGCCGAGCTGGCTCTGCACGGCCGTCAGGTAGCCCTCGACCGGAGCCAGCGCCACCGTCGCGCACGCGAGGACACGCAGCACTGTCGCTTCACGACTCAGCGAGGGCCGGACGACCGCGAGAGTTGTCATCTCCCGGCGTCCAGCCGCGTCGCCGGGCGGGTGCGCCGCACGGCCGTCCGGCGGACGAACTCGCCGGTGCCCACGACGTCGAAGTGCTCGCGCAGCGCCGAAAGCACCCAGCCGAGCCAGGCCACCTTCCGCGCACCCGGTGCCGCCATGCCGGGGAAGAACTCCATCCCGGGGGCCTCGGCGGCGCCGAGCACGTCGGTGGGGTGCAGCAGCAGCGAAGGGGACACCCCGCGGGCGACGCAGAGCCGCAGCGCCGTCCGGAAGTACCCGCGGGCCAGCCGCGGCGAGATTGCGTGCAGCTGCTGCAGATACGAGCCGTGGATCGGGGTGCGCAGCAGCGGCATCGTCGTCACCGGCAGCTCCACCGGCCCGTCGCCGCGAGACGTCCGCCAGCGGTAGGCGTGCACCGGCGCGAGCACGCGGGAGAAGCCGCCGAACAGCTCGTCGAGGCCCTCTTCCGTGCCTTTCGCCGTGCGGTTGTGGTACGCGCGGGCCAGCGGGCCGATCCACGTCGGCAGGGTGCTGGCGTCGTAGGCGTAACCGCGTTCGGCGAGCAGCTCGACGAGGTCGCGCGTGACGCTGTAGCCGGGCCCGCGGAACCCCTCCGGCCGGGGCGCGCCCGCGGCGGCGATCGCGGCTTCGGTGCGGCTCAGCTCGTCCTCGAGCCGGTCGCGGGAATAGCGGTGCAGCCAGGGTTCGTGGCCGAAGGAGTGGTTGCCCACCTCGTGGCCCGCCGCGGCGATCTCGGCGACCGCCTTGGCGCCGTCTTCGCGGACGACGTCGGCGCCCACCACGAACACCGTCGTCGTGAGCCCCTGCTCGCCGAGGATCTCCAGCAGCCGCGGCACCGCGGACGGCAGGTAGCTCGGGTGGCCGCGCCAGCCGGGATCGCCGTGGGTCTTGAGGTAGGCCCAGAGGTTGTCGAGGTCGACCGAGACGCTCGCGAGCGGGCGGGACGTCACGCGGGCTCCCGGACGACGTCGAGCGCGCTCGCCCGCGACTGCAGGCCGAGCAGCAGCACGCCGGACACGACCACCGCTAGCCCGGCGGCGACCCACGGCTCGCGGCCGGCGAGGACGTGGTCGCCCAGGACGGCGATGCCGGTGACCGACGCCAGCACGATCGTGGTCGCGTCGGCCGTGGCCACGACCGCCGCCGCCGGGCCGCGCTGCAGGGCGCCGGCCATCGCGGCCTGCCCGAGCACGGCGGCGGCCAGCATCAGCCAGGTCAGCGGAATGCCCGGCAGGGCAAGGAGATCGCGGTGCGCCAGCGTCCGGCTGGCCACCGCCACGACGGCGAAGGCGACCCCCGACAGCACCGCGGACGGCAGGAACGCGCCGGTCCGGCCGGCCGGGATCATGGCCAGTCCCGTCCCGAGCACCACCACCGCCAAGACGGCCACCCCGGCCGGGGAAAGGTCGCTCGCGACCGAAGCCGACGACGACCCGGCCAGCGCGACCAGCCCGGCCGCGAGCAGCACCAGCGTCGCCGCCTCCGCGCCGCGGATGCGCCACCCCAGGACGGCGACGCCGAAGACGGTGGCCAGGCCGATCGCCGACGACGACGCGGCCTGCACGAGGTAGAGCGGCAGCTTCGCGCGCGCGAAGAACGCGAGCGCGAAACCGCCCGCCTGCCCGGCGAAGCCCAGCAGGTACAGCCGGTCGGCGGCCAGCCGGGCCAGCAACCCCAGTCCGGTGCCCGGCCGGTTCCCGGCCCGCCGGGCGGCGACGCTCTGCGCGACGATCCCGACCGCGTACAGCACCGCGGACGCCACGAGTACCGCGTAATCCACCACTGACGACTCCTCTCGTCCCGGGTCGGCCACGGCAAAGCGTAGGAACGCGGAAGCGTTGTCACTTTCGAAGGATGGAATAACGAAGTCCGTCACGCAGGGACAGTGTTTCCCTGGCTCCAATCCACTCGAAAGCGTGGCACGACAACACATGCCCGACCTCGCGCGGCCACATTGCGTAATGACACGTCGATCGGGTCGGATGTCTTGAACGACTCGTTCAGGTCGCGGGACGTCTTGAACGACTCGTTCAGGTCGCCGGACGTCTTGAACGAGTCGTTCAGGACGTCGGAGGCTGCGCGGTTCCGGCGCGACCCGGACGAGCGCACCCGTTCGGGTTAGCCGAACCCCGGTCAGCGCCTCGCGCACCCCACACGATCGGTGAACCGGCTGGAATGGCCGCCGGGGCGTCAGTACGTTTTCCGCACCAAAGGCATTGCGCGCATTGCCGGCACAATTGTCGATCGAGGAGAATCCCATGTTGAAGAAAATCGGTTTCGTCACGGCCGTCATGGCGGCCGGCGCTTTCGCGGCCGGCGGAATCGCGGCGGCCGGCACGCCGCACGACGACCACCACGGCTACGACCACACCGGACAGGTCGGCCTGGTGAACCTGAACAACACCGACGCGCTGCACAACGTCAACGGCACGCTCGGCTTCTGCGGCAACGACGTCAACGTGCTCGGCGTCCAGGTGCCGGTCCACGACTCGCTGAACGGCATCGGCGTGCCGATCCTTTCGCCGGGTTCGGCCGAAGCCGAGGGCGAGTCGCCGTACAACTGCGCCTCGAGCGGCCTTTCCGACGGCGGGACCGCTCAGGGGAACTGACGACCCGGGACGAGCCGCCGCGCGAATTCCCTTCGCGCGGCGGCTTTTCGCTGGAGAAAGCCAGGACGAGTGGAGCACGACCGGGGCCGGGCGTTCGCCGGGGGCGCCGATCCGGTGGCCGAGAACGAGCAGCTGCGCGAGGCGTTGTCGTCCCAGCCGGTGATCGAGCAGGCCAAGGGCATGGTGATGCTGCTGCGCGGCTGCGGCGCCGCCGAGGCGTTCGACGTGCTGGTCGTGGTTTCCCAGCGGAGCAACGTCAAGCTCCGTGACGTCGCCGCGGTCGTCGTCGCGGCCGGCAGCGAGGCCGGCCCCGGAACGGCCGGCGATGAAACGGAACGCGCCGTGCGGGCCGCGTTGGGCGTCCACTGGCCGGGGTGACGGCGGGCCTGGTGGACCGGCGGGACGGCGCGTCGCCCGGCTGCGGGCTCGGCTGAGGGGTTCGCACCCCGCCGGTCCACCAGAGTGGATGCTCGCCCCGGGGGTCAGCGGAACGAGGATCCGTCCGTCGAGAATAAGCTCTCCGGCCGGTTGCGTGCTGCTTTTCCCCGGGTGGTCGTCGCGTGAACTAATGTGCGAATCGGCTCCGGAGAAAATGCGGACCACCCGGCCACGGTCCTTTCGTGGAAGCATGGCCCACATGACACTGCCTGCCCTTCCCGAGGAGTCCTTCCGGCGTGTGCTCTGCGTCGTCGCGCACCCCGACGACATGGAATACGGCACGTCCGCCGCCGTCGCGCGCTGGACCGCGCGCGGCATCGAAGTCGGCTACCTGCTGCTCACCCGCGGCGAGGCCGGGATGCCGAACCCGCCCGAGGAGACCGCACGCCTGCGGGTCGCCGAGCAGCGGGCCGCCTGTGCCGTGGTCGGCGTCGAGCACCTGACCGTCCTCGAACACCCCGACGGCGTGCTCGTCTACGGCCTCGACCTGCGCCGGGACATCTGCCGGGAGATCCGCCGCTTCCAGCCCGACGTCGTCTTCGGCAGCGCTTTCGAGGTCGAGACGCCCTACGGCTTCGACCAGGCCGACCACCGCGCGGCCGGCCTCGCGACGCTGGACGCGATCCGCGACGCGGGCAACCGGTGGGTCTTCCCGGAACAGATCGCCGACGAGGGGCTCGAACCGCACTCCGCGCGCTGGTACCTCACCCCGGGCATGACGGACGCGACCCACGGCGTCGACGTCACGGGTGAGCCGCTGCGCCGCGGCGTCGCCTCGCTGGAGGCGCACGCCGCGTACCTGGCCGCGCTCCCGGACCACCCGGCGCCCGCCGAGTTCATCCCGCAGTTCGCCGCGATGAGCGGCGAGGTCATGGGTGTCGAGCACGCCGTCCTGTTCCGGGCCCACGACCTCCAGGAGCCCCCGGAACTGTGACGCTCAGGCCGGGGTCGCCTTGTCGACATGTGGACTCCTGGGTGCCCGGAGACGTCGCCGACCCGCCACCCCGAAGCCGGAATTGTGACTACGGCCGGTAGCGCCGCGTCAAGGCGTATCGGGGTGCAGGGGGAGGTCTGGGTGGAGCGCCGGTCGTGCCTCAGCGTGCAGTTCACGACGGTTCGGCGACTGAAGCGTGCTCGCGTTCGGCGACTCCACCGCCGGCACGGCGACCACCACGGGCAACGCGAACCACCGCCGGCCGGCCGGCGCCGTACCATGGCGTCGCGGGCGATCACCTGCACCCGGACGACGGGGGACCGAGGCCGTGGCGAGCGCCGTCGACCTGGCGAAGCTCCGGCAGGGAGGCTACTGAGATGCCGCAATTCGACCTTTCCCCGGCCGAGCTCGAGCGGTACCGCATCACGACCGCCGAGCCCGAGGACCTCGACGGCTGGTGGGCCGCCCGCCTCGACGACGCGCGCGCGGTGGCGAAGCCGGCCGAGCTCGTCCGGTACCGGCCGGACACCTACGGCCCGTTGCCGGTGTGGGACGTGGAGTTCTCCGGGGCGAACGGGGACCGCATCCGCGGCTGGTACCTGCGCCCGCCCGGCTCGGCGGACGAGCCCGTGCCGCTCGTGGTCACCTTCATCGGCTACGGCGGCGGGCGCGGGCTGCCGGTGGACCACACGGCGCTGCCGTCCGCGGGGTTCGCGGTCTTCGTCATGGACGTCCGCGGCCAGGGCGGCCGGTGGACCGTCGGCGCCACCGGCGACCCCGGGCGGACCGGGGCCGGACCGGAGTTCCCCGGCGTGCTGACCCGCGGCATCGCCGACCCCCTGACCTACTACTGCACCCGGCTGATCACCGACGCCGCCCGCGCGGTGGAGGTCGGCGCGCGCCTGCCGGGCGTCGACGCGGACCGGATCGCGGTGCGCGGGGCGAGCCAGGGCGGCGGCCTGGCCCTCGCGGCGGCCGCCCTGAGCGGCGACGCGGTCCGCGTGTGCCACGCCGACGTCCCGTTCCTGTGCGACTTCCAGCGGGCGGTGACGGTGGCGGGCAGCCCGCCGTACACGGAGATCAGTGACTTCCTCGCCCAGCACGTCGACCTGGTCCCCGCGGCGCTGGACACGCTGCGGTACGTCGACTGCGCGCTGCTGGCCCGGCGCATCACCGCCCAGTGCCTGCTCAGCGTGGGCCTGATGGACGAGGTCTGCCCGCCGTCGACGGTCTACGCGGCCTACCACGAGATCCGGGCCCCGAAGGAACTGGCGGTTTCGCCGTTCGGCGGCCACGACGTGCCCCGCGCGCACTCCGAGTACCAGCTGAGCCGGCTGCGGGCCGGCTTCGGAGGCCGGCCGTGATCGCGTCGACGAGGTGCTGGCCGGAAATCGAAAGAATCGGCAGACGTGCGACGGGCCGGTCATTCCTCCGTGGGCCGCGTCCATTTGAGCCTCACCTCGAACTGGCCGTCCAGCCCGGTTTTCGCGATCACCGCCCCCGCTTCGGCCGAAAGCTTCACTCCGAACTTGATCTCCACCTCGTCCGGCTGGCGTGCCATCGCCTGGAACTGGCCGAGGGCGGCCGACGCCGCGTCCTTCACCGTGCCGAGTGCCCGCTCGAACGAGACCTTCGCGTCGAGCACCAGGTCTTCGCGCCGGGACGCCCGGGTGGTCACCGGTCCCGTGCGCACCTCGACCACCACGTCGCCGCCCTGCTCCAGCTCGAACCGCGCCAGCTCGGTCACTTCCGCTCCCTTCCCTGTCCACAAGGGACGTTCAGCCATTCGACGGCGGGGACGCTCTTGCGGACGGTTTCCAGGTCCGCCAGCAGCTTGTCCAGCCGCGAAGGGTCGTTGAGGTACTCCAGCACCGCCCGGTAGAAGGCGCCGGTCATCGTGGCCGGCATCAGGTCGGAGGCGTCGAAGCACAGCAGCTGCTGCTCCGGGAAGGTCAACGTCGAGGCGACCTTGCGGCTCACCTTGTCGTCGTAGACGTTCGCGACGTCGCCGTCGACCGAGAACACGCTGCCCCGGTGGATGCCGGGCCAGATCCGCTGGGCCTCGTCCGAGGCGAGGTACTTCATCAGCTCGCGCGCCTGCGGGGTGTCGTGGAACATCGCGGCGAGGTCGGCGGACACCTCCGACACCGCGGGCCCGGGGAACGGGAAGAAGTCGAAGTCGCGTTCGGGCCGGGGCGCGGTGCCGTCGGGGCGTTTCATGCCCAGGTACCCGCGCATGGCGAACGAGGCCTGGTGTTCCAGCACGCATTCGGCCGGGCGGGTGAAGAGCCCGCGCCCGGCGTCGCCGAAGTCGGTCAGCAGCGCCGCGGAGGCGCCGCCGCGGACCGCGCCCGGCACCGCGACCAGCGCGCCCCAGTCCGCCCACGCCCGGCGCACGGCCGGGGAGGTCCACGCCAGCTCGCCCGCCGCCCACTGCTGGTAGCTGTCGGGACCGGCCGAGTGCAGCAGGATGTCCTCGATCCAGTCCGTTCCCGGCCAGCCGGAGGTCGGCGGCGCGCCCATGCCCAGGCACCACGGCGTGCGGCCGTCGGCGGTGAGGGCGTGGCCGAGCGCGACCAGGTCGTCCCAGGTGCCGGGCTTGGGGCCGGTGAGCGTGGTGACGTCGTACCAGATCGCGCTCTTCAGGTCGGCCTTGACGGCGACCGCGTACTGCCGGCCGGTGCCGGCCTTCTCCAGGTCCCGCCACTGCTGGGCGTATCCCGGCTGCGGGCCGAGCAGGGTGTCCAGCGGCTTGAGCTTCCCGACCCGGGCGTAGGTCGCCAGCGAGCCGGGGTTCGGCAGCACCGCGATGTCCGGGGCGGTGTCGCGCCGGACGTCGGAGGCGAGGACCTGGTCCAGCGCGCGGGTGCCCTGGTAGTCGGCCTCGATGCCGGTGGCGGCGGTGAACGCCCGGAGCACCGTGCGGAAGTCGTCCTCCTCGGCGCCGGTCCAGGACGCCAGCACGACGACCCGGCCGGCGCCGCGGGTCCCGCAGGCGCTCGCGCCGAGCAGCAGCACCACGAGGGCGAGCAGCCCGCACTTCGTCCACAGTGGATTCTTCATGCGCGGTACCGGTATTCGTCGATGCGGCGGGACATGCCCCAGGCGATCAGGCCGAGCGCGCCGACGGAGAACGCCGGGGCGAGGTACTCGACCCCGCGGGAGTCGGCCGCGTCGCGGGCACGGGCGACGACGTCTTCGGTGCCCGCTTCGATCGCGGCCTCGTCGGCGGGGGTCGCGGCGAACCGCGGCTGGGCCGTGAAGTCCGCGACGGTGCTGCCGCAGCCGGGTGCCGGGTCGCAGTACCGGGCCAGCAGCGTCGCCAGCTCGGTCCGCCCGGCGACGTCGGTGACGGCGATCCGGCTCTGCCGGTCGGCGAGCACGGTGTCGATCCGGGCCCGGACGTCGTCGAGCCGCAGCTGCAGCCCCAGCGCGACGGCGAGGGTGACGCCCACGCCGACGGTCAGCGCGGTCGCGCCCGCCAGCGGCAGGTTGAACCGGCGGCGGAAGCGGCGCCACAGATACCACTGCGTGCCCACGAGCAGGACCGCCGACACGGCCGGGGCGAGCAGCCACAGCGGCAGCAGTGCCGGGCTCATGCCGTCTCGGAGCTGGTTGTCGAGGGCCGCCCGCTGGAGGCTTTGCAACGTCGTCAGCTGGGCGAGGACGCCGTCCGGGCCGTGCAGCAGCCGCGAGGCGTACCAGAGGTCGGCGACGCCGAGGACCTCGCCGCCCGGCTGCCGGAAGTGCGCGTCGGCCTGGCCGACGGCCCCGGAGTAGGCCGCGACGAGCCCCTCGACCACCTGCAGGATGCCGGTGCCCGCGGCCCCGGCCTGGTTGGCCTCGGCGACCTTGGCCAGGCTCTGGCTCGCCCCGGCGAGGTCGTTGGCGAAGTCCTGCCCGGGCCCGGCCAGCTTCGCCTCACCGGTCCGGAAGGACTCGCCGGCGGCGAGGTCGGCTTCGCTGAGCGCGGCGCGGGCGGCGGCCACTTCCAGGACCGCTTCGGTGGTGCGGTCGCGGACGGTCCGGGCGGCGTCGAGGACGCTGAGGACCGCGCCCAGAGAGATGGCGAGCATCACCAGGGTCGAGGCGAGCAATGCGGTGAGGGTGCGGATCAGCCGGACCCGGGTGCGGGTCGGGCGCAGGGGTGGTGCTTCGGCGGGTGCGGTCACGTCGTCACCTCGCCGGTGCGCAGAGCCCCCGTCGACAGCGGGCCCGGATGCGCCCCAATGTGGCGTTGGGTGCGTTGGACGCACCGAACGCCACATTGGGTGCGTTGGACGCACCCAATGCCACATTGGGGCGTTTGGGGCGACACCGGGCCGGCTTCGCTCGACGCGGCCGCGGCTTCCGGCGGTGCTTCGGCGGGTGCGGTCACGTCGTCACCTCGCCCAGCGGGGCCCCACAGCGCTCGCACAGCCGCGCCGCCGCCGGGGACAGCTTCCGGCAGCTCGGGCAGGTGACCGGTGGCCCCTCCGCGTCCGGCTCCGGCTTCGACGTGGACCCGATCCGGGACACCGCGGAGATCAGCAGGTGGAGGACGGCACTGCGGCCGGCGCCGGGGCGCAGGCGGACCGAGCCGGCGTCCAGGATCTCCACCACCCCGCGCAACCGGTCGAGGACCTCCTCGTTGCCCTGCGCCGTCGCCAGCCGGACGGCCGCTCCCCACGCCCGCTCGGCGTCGGCGGTCCGGCCCGCCGCCAGCGCGTCGCCGCCCGTGGTGATCGCTTCCGCCAGTTCGGCCTGTGCCGTGTAGCGCTCCACCAGCGGGTGCACGACCGTCGGGCCGTGTGTCCAGCGGCCGAGCACCGCCGCCGGGCCGTTCGTGCGGGCGCCGGCCACCTCCGCCAGCTCCGCCCAGGCGAGCTGGCGGTCCTCGTCGAAGCTCGGCTCCAGCTTCTCGTCGAGGTCGAGGCGGATGTGGTAGTCCCGGGATTCGTCTCCCGAGAAGGAACCCAGCGCGAGCACCACCTCGCGGTCACCCGCCGGGCGGCAGCGGTCCGTGAGGTCGTACTCGCCGGGGTACACCTGCTTGACGAACCGCAGCGAGCTGTAGTCCATCGTGCCGATTCGCAGCCGGACCTCGGGCAGCACCTTCGTGAGCGCCGCGCCGACCAGCCCGCGGAAGTCCAGCTCGCGGGGCTCGACGACCGAGTCGGCGCTGCCTCGCAGGACCTTGACGATCTCGGCGAGTTCGTCGGGCAGCCATTCGTCGCCGACCCCGCGGGCGTCGCAGACGAAGTGCCCTTCGCACGCGTTGAGGGTCTTCACGAGCGACTCGTGCGTCTCCGACTGGTTCCGGCCGTCGGTCAGCAGGACCGCGTGGCGGACCGTGCCGGTGTGCCCGTCGAACAGCCACTTCGCGTGGTCGAGCCACCGGCCCATCGCGGTGCCGCCGAAGGCGGTCAGGCGCGCGATCTCCTTCCGCGCCGCCCGCCGGGTCTCCGCCGACGCCGTGACGAGCCGGCCGGCCCGCGGGTACACCGTGGACGCCGTTTCGGTGCCCCGCACGACGGCGAACTCGACGCCGTCGGGCAGGACGTCGATCGCCGCCGCGGCCGCGCGCTTCGCCTCCTCGATCTTCGTACGCGGGTGGCGCATCGAGCTGGAACAGTCGATCAGCAGCACCTCCGCGGCGCCGCCCGGCCGGCCGGGACCACCCCGCGCGGTCACCGACAGGATCGCGTGCATCGCGGTGTCGCCCTCGGCCAGGAACTTCTGCTGGTGCACCTCGATGCTCAGCTCCGTCCCGCTCGCCACCGCGCGCTCCCTTCTCAGATCCAGCTCGCCGGCCTGGTCGCGTTGGCCAGGTCGGTCAGCACCTCGTGCGCGTGCCTGCTGCCGGGCGCCAGCCACGCCAGCTCCCGCAACGCCTCCGACAGCCCGGCTCGCAGGCCTTTCCGCGTTGGTTCCACCCCGCAGAGCGGCTTCGCGAGTTCGCCGTGGAAGTCGATCGCCGCCTGCAGCAGGAGCGCCCGCAGCCGGATGCCCGCCGCTTCGCTCAGTTCCATGACGGACAGGCGTTCGCCGGCTTTCCCGAGGTCGGCTTCGGACGGCGTGTCGCCGTTCGGCAGCCGCCCGGCCAGCACGCGGATCCCGGCGAGCCGGGCCGCCTCGTCGTGCCGCGAGAACTCCGGGACCTCGTCGAGCACACCGACCGCGCGCGGCCGGTCGCCCCGCGCCAGCGCCACCCTGGCCAGCCCGAACGCGGCGTTCACCTGGCCCCGGTGCACCCACAGGGCGTCGTAGAACGGCTCCGGGTCCACGCCGGTGTGCTCCGCGCACAGGCCCAGCGCGAGCTTCGGGGTCTCCTCGCCGGGGATGTCGCGGTAGACCGCTTCGAAGTTCTCGGCCGCGGTCACGACGTCGCCGCCGGCCAGCGCGATCAGGCCGCGGTGCCAGCGGAACCGCCAGTCGTGCCCGGCGCGGCCGCCGAGCTGCCGTTCGGCGGCCGTCAGGCGCCGGGCTGCTTCGTCCACTTTGGACAACTCGAGGAGCGCGCGCAGCCGGCGGAATTCGACCTCGACCGACGACGCCGCCCGCTCCAGTTTCTTCAGCAGCCGTCCCGCGTCCGGCGCGCGGACGGTGTGCAGGAACGCCGTCTGCGGGTCGTGCGGGTCTTCGCGGGGCACCGGAAGCCCGAGCGCGATGTCCCGCGGTGACGGCCGGGCGCCGGGGGAGAGCTCGACGCCGGCGGTCCAGTGCTCCAGGGGCGGCGGCCCGCCGAGGCCGGCGTCCAGCAGCACGGTCGGTTCGGTGAACAACGTCGAGACCACCGGCCGGGGCTCGCGGTCCCGCAGCGAAAGGATCTCGTTGAGCACGCCGTCCAGCTGGACGAGCATCTCCCGCGCGGTGGCGAAGCGTTGCTCGTACGGGGCCGTCGCCCGGTCCATGACGTGCCGGAAGCTGCGGATGCCGAAGGCGATCGGGCCGCTCCGCGCGTCCGGCAAGGCCCCGTCACTGGCGCCGAACAGCTCCAGCAGCGTCTTCCCGACGGTGTGGACGTCGGACCGGATGGTCAGCCGGTACCGGCGCAGCTCCTCCTCCGGGGCCTGGTAGCGCGCCGTGCCGACCCACGGGCTCTCGTCGTCGTCGATCCGCCGGATCCCGCCGAAGTCGATCAGCTTGAGCCGCTGCTCGCCGCGGATGACGTTGTCCGGCTTCATGTCGCAGTACAGCAGGCCCTGGTCGTGCAGGTAGGCCAGCGCGGTGAGGATCTCCCGGCCGTATTCGACGACGTGCTCGGTCAGCAGCCGGTCCTCCGCGGGGGCCAGCAGCGCCCGGCCGCGGTTCTTCACTTCGCGCAGCGAAAGCCCGTCGACGTACTCCATCACGATGTACCGGCAGTCGTCGTGGGTCACCACGTCGAAGATCCGCACGATGTTCGGGTGCTCGAGGGCGACGAGCACCTCGCTTTCGTTCTCCGCGATCCGCACCGCGGCGGTGTTGTTGACGTCGATCAGGCCCTTGAGCGCGACGTGCCGGTGCAGCCGGTCGTCGGTCGCGAGGTAGACGAAGCCGAGGCCGCCGCGGCCGATGCAGCCTTGGACGTCGTAACGGCCCGCCACCCGGTCGCCGGGCCGCAGCCTCGGGGCGAACGAGAACCGGCTGCCGCAGTAGGGGCAGAACCCCTCCTCGGTCCCCGGCTGCCCGGGCAGCGACCGGCCGACCGGCTTGCCGCAGCCGAGTTTCCCGCAGAACCGTTCCGTTTCCGGGACTTCCGGCCGGTCGATCACCCGGCCGGTCAGGTCGGGCAGGGCGGCCGTCGGCGACTGCGCCCCGTCGCCCCCGGTGCCCTGCCTGGTGGTCGGCCGCGGCCGGGTGGCGGCGACCTCGGTCTCCGCCGGTGGGCGCACCGGCGCCGTCGGCTCGGAGCCGGGTCGCGGCGGCCGGAAACCGCACTTGGCGCAGTACCCGGTCCGGCCGATGCTGCCGGTGCACGCGTTCCTCGGGCACGCCGTCATGGGCGGCCCGCCGACCGGTCGCGCACCGCGGTCACGTAGGCCTTCACGGCCCGCTCGGCCTTGTCCTGGTCGATCGGCGCGTCGGCCAGCGCCTTCTCGGCGACGCCGTACAGCCGATCGAGCCGCGGGTCCTCGACCAGGCCGTGGTCGAAGGCCATCTCGGCGTAGCACGCCAGCAGGGCCTGCAGCTCCGCGATCCGCGCGCCGGCCTCGACCGCCTGACCGACGCGCCGCTCGAAACCGGCGAGGTGACGCTCGATCCAGCCGAAGTCACCGTCCGCTTCGGCGCCGCGGAACTGGTTGAGCTCGCCGCGCAGCCTCCTCGCGCGGTCGAGCCGGCCTTTCTCGAGGGCGACGAGCCGGTGGACGTCCTCGCCCAGCGCGTCGAGACGCTCGCGCAGGTCCGCCCGCAGGAGGGAGCGCACGGCGGCCAGTGCCGGTGACGACTCCCGGCGGAACCCCAGCAGCAGCCGGATGCCGCGCCGGTCCGCCTGCCCGGCCAGCGCGGAGACCACCTCGTTCACCAGCGGGAGCGGTTCGGCCGCGTTGTCGACACCGTCGATGACCACCGTGCAGTCGCCCGCGGCGCGCAGGTCGTCGAGCTTCAGCCGGTCCTTGACGCGGTGGCCGACTTCGCCGGCGGACTTGCCCGTCGCGTCCACGGCGAGGTCGACCGCACCCGGCGGCGGCGGATCGCCGGCGCCCCGGGGGAACTCCGGCGCGCTCACCGAGAGTTCCCGGTCGGCGTGCACCACGGTCACCCGGATGGCCTTCGTGATCGCCGACTCCTCGTTGCCGGTGACGACCACCCAGACGCTGCCGGAGCCGGTCCGGGGCAGCCAGTTCACCACCTGCCGTGCGAACTGCCGCACGAACTGCCGCACGGACTGCGGGTCGGCGGTGTCGCCGGACTTGACGAAGCTGTCGTCGACGGCGGGTTCGCCGGTGGACCACTCCCGCAGCCGCGGCAGGTGGCCGAGCATCGTCTCGACCGGGATCATCCACGCGACCCGGCCGCCGTCGCCGGTGTACCGGCCGACGATCATGCCGACGACGGCCCCGGTCTTCCGGTCGAGCAGGGCCGTGCCGCTGAACCCCGGCCCGACCCGCACGCCGGAGGTGTTGTCCAGCTGGATCCACTCGCCGCCCGGGCCGCCCTCGCCGACGAGCTTGCCCAGCGTCCACGCCCCGTCGTCCGCGCCCTCCGGGAAACCGTAGGCCCGCACCGGCTGGTCGTCGCGCAGGGACATCCGGTGCAGCCGTGCGCCGCCCACGCCGGTGACCGGCTTTTCCAGGCGCAGCAGGGCGATGTCCCCGCGGCCGTCACCGGTCGGCGGCACCCAGCCGTCCGCCACGACGGTGGCTTCCCCCGAGGGGGCGCCGGGGAGGCCGACGAAGTCGACCGCGACCCGCGCGTGCCGCCCGCCGCAGTCGTCGACCACGTGCGCGCAGGTGAGCAGGTGCCGGTCGTCGAGCATCGTGCCCGCGCCGTGGATCCGGCCCCGGTCGTCACCCAGCCGGACCCGCCACCGGCGTCGCTCCGCCTCCTGCCCCACCGGCCGGACCCTACGCCGGGGCCGGTGCCCGCCGCCCCGGTTTCCGCCGAACTCGGCCGGGCCGGCCCAACGGACTCACCCGGATGGAGTCCGCACGCTGCGTCACCAGCGGCCCGGCTGCCCGAGGCCGCCGGTGAGCGGTGCCGCGGTGTACCGCAGGTAGCGGCCCGGGGTGCCGAGCGCGGCCGCGGCCGCGTTCAGCTGCTCCGGCGTGGTTCCGGTCCACCGGCCGGTTTCGATGCGGGATTCCAGCGCGTGCAGCGCCGCGATCGTTTCCGGCGGCTGGAAGGCGCAGTGCCCCGGCGCGTCGACGAAAGCCTGGCGCAGCAAGGGTTCCCGGCCGGCCGCCCGCACGCGCCGGGCGTACCAGTTCTCTTGCTCGGCCGGGACCAGGTGGTCCGAGGTGGTGTGGATCGTCAGTTCCGGCACGCGGAGGCGTCCGGTCACCATCGACGTGCGGGCGAGGGTGCCGACGGCCTGCGGATCGGGCGTGACGTCCGCGTGGCGGGTCAGGTTCGCCAGGTCGGCGTCGAGGTCGAGGCCGGCTTCGCGGTACAGGGCACGGACTTGCCTTGACAGCGCACTGCTCGCCAGCAGCGACCGGTAGTCGACGCCTTGGGTGAACGCGCTATTCCCGCCCGCGGCGAGTTCGATCTCGTAGCGGCCGGAAACGACGAAGCCGAGCACGAACTGCGTCAAGGCTTGCTGCTGTTGCTGTTCCTGGCCGGCGTAGTCGGCCGGCGCGGTGGGGCCGGTCAGCCACGTCGGCGTGTTCATCAGCGCGGCGCCGAGAGCGATCCGGGCCCGGCCCGCCGCGGTGCCCTGCGCGTCGGTGACGAGTTTGGTCAGCGCCGCGGCCGACGCGCTCGCTTCGGCCGCGCTCGCGAAGCGGACCAGCTTGACCGGCTGGGCCGGGCCGAGCAGGCGGGAAAGCGCATACTCGCCGTCGAGCTGGTAGTTGTTCAGGTTGAGCGCGCCCGCGACGAGGCCGCAGGTCGTCAGGGCGCCGTCGAGCCGGTGGCCGCCGGACTCCGCTTCCAGGGCGCTGACCAGGCCGCCCATCGACGTGCCCCAGGCGATGGTGCGCCGGGGCCGGCCGATCAGCCGGCCGAGCGCGTCCAGCGAGGCGAACTGGTCGCGGACCGCGGATTCGAGCGCCCAGAGCGACGGCCCGCTGTAGGACGAGCCGACCAGCGCGTAGCCCTGGGCGAGCAGGGCCTGCCCGGTCGGCTCGTCCGGCGCGTCGCGCGCCACGAGCGGGCCGAAGCCGTGGCTGTAGAGGATGACCGTGCCGTTCCACGCGCCGGGGACGTCGGCCACCCAGCTCGCGCCGTCCGGCAGGCTCCCGGTGTAGTGCGTGGGCGTCGCGGCGTGCGCGGCGACCCCGGTGGTGAGCTCGAGCGCGGTCAGCGTGGCGGCCAGGAGCGTGCCGATCCGGCGTGGCCACGTGCTCATGCGCGATGTCCTTCCGGTTCGTGGGTGAGGGCCGGCTCCTCCGGCGTGATCGCGCGGTGGCTCGTCTCCCGCAGCGCCAGCAGGCAGAGGGCGGACAGGAGGCAGAACGCGGCGATCGTCCAGGAGACCGGCGTGGTCGAGGTGCTGCCGCGCTGCAGCTCGGCGAAGATCAGCGGGGCGAACCCGGCGCCGAGCCCGGCGAGCTGGTAACCCAGCGACGCGCCGGTGTACCGGCTTTCGGTGGCGAACAGCTCGGTGTACAGCGCGGCCAGCGGCCCGTACATCATCGGGTGGATCACGCCCTGGCCGATCACCAGCGCCAGGACGAGCAGCAGGCCGCTGCCGCTGCGCACCATCGGGAACAGCAGGAACCCGAACCCGGCCATCACGACCACGCCGGCGAGGACGACCGGGCGGCGCCCGACGCGGTCGGACAGCGCGGACCACAGCAGGATGCCGGGCACCGCGCAGGCCGAGGACAGGGTCAGCGCGTTGAGCACTTCCGGCCGCGGATGTCCTTGCTTGACAGCGTAAGCGAGGACGAACGTGGTCAGCGTGGCCTGGACGACGAACGCGGACAGCCCGACACCCACGCCCAGCACGAGCGCCCGCGGGCGCTCCCGCAGGACGGCGACCAGCGGGATGCGGCGCCGCTTTTCCTTCTGCGTGGCCAGGAACGCCGGGGTTTCCTCGACGCGCGAGCGGACGAACAGGCCGATCGCGAGCAGGACGATGCTGAGCAGGAACGGGATCCGCCAGCCCCACGCGAGGAAGTCCGCCTCGGAGGTGAGCGCGGCGGTGCCGGACATCGCGAGCGTCGAGACGACCATACCGCTCGGCGCGCCGGCGTTCGTGAACCCGGCCCACAGGCCCCGGCGGGTTTTCGCGTGTTCGGCCGACATCAGGACGGCGCCGCCCCATTCGCCGCCGACCGCGACGCCCTGGACGACGCGGAGCAGCACCAGGCCGAGCGGGGCGAGCGGGCCGATCTGGGCGTACCCGGGGAGCAGGCCGATGAGGAAGCTGGCGACGCCCATCAGGCTCATGGTGAGCACGAGCATCCGCTTGCGGCCGAGGCGATCGCCGAAGTGGCCGAACAGCAGGCCGCCGAGCGGCCGCGCGAGGTAGCCGGTGGTGAACGTGCCGAAGCTGGCGACCGTGGCCAGCGCCGGATCGAGGTCGGAGAAGAAGACCTTGCCGAAGACCACCGCGCTGGCCGTGGCGTAGAGGAGGAAGTCGTAGTACTCGATGAGGCTGCCGAGGAAGCTCGACGTGACCGCTCTGCGGAGCTGAGTGCTCATGGGGACCCTCGTCTTTGGGGGTGGGGCCGGCGTGGCCCGGATCACGTTAGTCATGCTTGTGACGGCCGTCAATATTCTGCACAACATCAACTGGCTTCCGGCCGGGAGCTACGCTCGTGGGGTGGAGACGCCCCGGGTGAAGTCCGTGATGCTGACCTTCCTCGGCATCCACGTGCTCGGCCGGGCGGTGGCGGTCTCCTCGGGCAGCGTGATCGAGGTGTTCGCGCGGATCGGCGTCTCGGAGGAGGCGGTCCGGTCCACGCTGACCCGCATGGCGAGCCGCGGGCTGCTGACCCGCCACCGCGACGGCCGGAAGGTCCACTTCGGACTGAGCCCGCGCCTGGCGGCGGTGCTGGCGGACGGCCGCCGCCGGGTCTGGGAGACGGGCGCGGTCAACCGCGCGGGCGACGGAGACTGGACGCTGGTGGGCTTTTCCCTCCCGGACAGCCGCCGCGGCGACCGCCACGACCTGCGCACCCAGCTGACCTGGGCGGGGTTCGGCCCGCTGCAGAACGGCCTGTGGGTCGCGGCGGGCATCCGCGACGTCACGGGGATCATCGAGCAGCTCGACCTGGCGGGCCACGTCACGGTCCTGACGGCGCGCCCGGCGAAGCCGACGGAGTCCGCCGAGCTGGTCCGGAAAGCGTTCGACACGAAGACGATCGAGGCGCGTTATCTCGAGTTCCTGGCGAAGTGGGAGACCGCGCGGTCGCCGTGGCCGGACGAGCTGACGCGCCGGCTGATGCTGCACACGGACTGGCTGCAGGTCATCCGCCGCGACCCGCACCTCCCGGCCGAGCACCTGCCGGACGGCTGGCCGGCGGCCCGGGCCGAGCGGCTGTTCCGGAAGCTCGACGAGAGTCTCCGTGAAGGAGCGGCGAAGGAGGCCGGAGAGGTGCTCGAGATGCTGACGCTCAACGGTCCCGAGGTACCCGTCGCCTAGGGCGCTTCACGGCTTTGCGAGCGGCTTGATGAACCGGGCCGACCTGGCGCAGACGTCGTCGTAGCCGAGGCCGCGGTAGAAGGCGTGGGCCGCTTCACGGGCCCGGTTGCTGGTGACCTCCAGCTCCCGGCACCCGAGCCGGCGGGCCTCCCGTTCGACTTCGGCCACCAGGGCGCGGCCCACGCCCCGGCCGCGGCACGAGTCGTCGACGACCAGCGCCACCAGGCGGCCCCGGCGCTCGTCGTGCTCCAGCAGGGGCATCGCGTGGAACGCCGCGACCCCCGAAACCTCGCCGGCCACCTCCGCGACCGCCAGCACGCTGCGCGGGTCGGCCAGCCACTCGTCCAGCCGGGCCCGGACCCGTGCTTCGCCGGTCGGGTAGCCCAGCTGCCCGAGCAACACCGCGATCCGCGCCGCGTCCGCGGCCTCCGCCTGCCTGATGGTGATCGTCATGCCCCCAGTCTGCGGGCAGGATCGGCGACGAGGCATGGCCGCCGCCCGAGCGCCGCGAATGACTCATTCGGGACCTCGCACGTCCCGAATGAGTCATTCGCGACACCGGCGGTCGGCTCGCGGTGCTGCTGAGCCCGCTGGACCGGGCGGGAAAATTCGGATATTTTTCGCCACGTTGTCCCGTCGCCCGGCCAATCGCTTTCGCCGGAATGGTCGTGAAGCCTTCCTGATGTCGGTTTGATGCCGGGTTGAAGCCACCGTTTCGCAGGATTCCGCTCCGTCTGTCCACGGGGGATGTGGCGGGGGATGCGGGGAGGAACAACGGTGCGCGTGCGTCGTGCGGTGGTGGCCGGGACGGTCACCGCCCTCCTGGGTTCGATGCTGACGCTGCTCGCCGGCAGCGGGCAGCTGGTCGCGCCGCGTCCGGCGCCGGTCGCCGAGGCGCCGGACGCGCCCGCGGCGATGGCCGCGGCGCGGCTGCAGGGGTCCCGGGTGGAGGTCGCCGACGAGCGCACGCCCACCCGGGCCGTCTACGCCAACCCCGGGGGCACCCTCACCGCCGAGCTGACGCCGGTCCCGGTGCGGGTCCGGCAAGGCGCCAGGTGGGTCGGCATCGACACCGGCCTCGCCCACCGCGCGGACGGCCGGGTCGCGCCGCGGGCCGCCGACGGCGATCTGACGCTGTCGCCGGGCGGGGACGCCGCGCTCGCGACGCTGCACCGCGACGGCAAGGCCCTCACGCTGTCCTGGCCGGGCAAGCTGCCCGCGCCGGAGCTGTCCGGCTCGCAGGCCACCTACCGCGGGGTGTTCCCCGGCGTCGACCTGGTGCTGATCGCCCAGCGCGACGGCTTCAGCCAGCACCTCGTGGTGCGGGACGCCGAGGCCGCGCGCAACCCCGCGCTCAAGGCGGTCAAGCTGGCGATCAAGGCCGACGGTCTCAAGGTGACCACGGCCGCGGACGGCTCGCTGCGGGCCGTGGACGGCGCCGGGGCCGAGGTGTTCGGCGCGCCGCCGTCGACGATGTGGGACGCGGCCGGGCGGGTCGCGCGGGTCGGCGTGTCCATTGTGGACGACTCGTTGGTGCTGGCCCCGGACGCGAAGTTCCTCGCCGACCCGGCGGTGAAGTTCCCGGTGACCGTCGACCCGACGTGGGCCACGATCCAGAAGTGGGGCTGGGCCAACGTGCTCTCGGGCCACCCCGACACGGCGTACTGGTGGACCAGCGGTGACGGGAACGCCCAGGTCGGGCAGTGCCCGAGGGACCTGCCGGACAGCTACTGCAACGGGATCGGCGAGGGCTGGGCCTACTTCCAGTACGACACCTCGTTCCTGTCCGACAAGACGGTGCTCGAAGCGAAGCTCACCACGGTCGCCATCTCGAGCCCCGACTGCTCCGACCGCGACCAGGTCGTCTACCGCGCCAACGGCGGTATCTGGAGCGGGATGACCTGGAACAACAAGCCCGGCGGCGGCTGGAACCGCACGCGGTCGGTGCCCGGCGTGCACAGCGGCACCTGCGGCACGGGCTGGAAGGAAGTCGGCTGGGACATCCCGGCCGACCTCATCGACCGCGGGGCGCACACCCCGCTGTTCCTGAAGGCCGCCAACTCCGGCGACCAGTACGCGTGGCGCAAGTACGACCCGGCGCAGACCGTCCTCCGGGTCAACTGGAACCGCACCCCGTACACGCCGGGCGCGATCGGGACCGACCCGCCGCTGCCCGCGCCGTGCAAGTTCTGCGGCGGCCTGCCGTACGTCGGCCAAGACTCCATCACGCTGCGCGCGCAGACCGCCGACCCGGACGGGGACCGGCTCTACCCGCAGTGGCGGGTTTCGGCCAACGGCAAGGAAATCGCGTCGTGGGACGGGCCGGCGCAGGACTCCGGCGCCGTCCACACGGCCACCATCAACCTGAGCGACAAGGACGGCCAGCAGATCGGCTGGTGGGTGCACGGCTGTGACGGCGCCACGTCCAGCCCCGCGGCGTCCGGCGCCCCGTTCGTCGTGGACCGCACGGGTGTCCCGCTCCCGCCGACGGTGGGCTCGGACCTCTACACCGAGGACAACCGCTGGCACGGCGGTACGGACGTGGCGGCCGAGTTCACCTTCGGCAGCAACGGCGTCGGCGACATCGACCACTACAAGTACGGCTGGCAGGACCCGCCGAACACCCAGGTCGACGCGGACGCGCTCGGCGCCGGTGCGACGGTCGAGCTGACCCCGCCGGGCGACGGCCCGCAGACGCTGTACGTGCGCAGCTACGACCGGGCCGGCCACGAAAGCCCCCAGCGCGCGTACCGGTTCTACGTCCGCGCCGGCAACGGCCCGCTGGCCAAGTGGTCGTTCGACGGCAACGCGCAGGACAGCGCGTTCCTCGGCGACCGGCACGGCACGCTGAACAACGGCGCCGGCATCCAGGCCGGCGGCGCGCTCGGCTCGTCGGTCCAGCTCGACGGCGCCGACGACGACGTCACCGCGCCGAACGCGGTCCGGACCACCGCCGGGTTCACCGTGTCGGCGTGGGTGAACCTGCAGCGCTACAACGGCGCCCGGGCGGTCATCAGCCAGGACGGCCTGAAGTTCCCCGGTTTCGCGCTGTGGTACCGCGCCGAGAACGACGGCAGCGACGCGCACTGGACGTTCGGGAAAACCGCCACGACGAGCTCGTGGACGGGCATCGCGATGGCCCAGACGGCGGCCGGGGTGCCGCAGCTGAACACCTGGACCCACCTGGCGGGCGTGTACGACCCGGCCGCGAACGAGATCCGGCTGTTCGTCGACGGGAAGCTCGCCGGGACCGCGCCGGCCCCGCCGGCCACGGAGAACGCGGGCGGATCGGTCCGGATCGGCCGGACCATCTGGGACGGCAGGATCGTCGACCCCTGGCCGGGCGCGGTCGACGAGGCGCAGATCTTCGACCGCCCGCTGTCGGCCGCCGAGGTCGGCGGCCTGGTCAGCGCGGGCAACGTCCAGGTCGCGCGGTGGAAGTTCGACGACGACAAGGGCACCACCGCGCGCAACGCCGTCGAGGGCGGCACGGACGCGGTGCTGCAGGGTGGCGCGGCGTTCGTGCCGGACGGCGCGGCCGGCCGCGGCGTGCGCTTCGACGGCGTCACCGGCGGCGCCACGACCGCCGGCCCGATGGTGCGCACGGACCAGAGCTTCTCGGTCGCCGCGTACGTCCGGCTCGACGCGGGCGCCGACGAGAACGGCACGTTCACCGTGCTCAGCCAGGACGGCGAGCAGAACTGCGCGTTCTGCCTGCAGTACCAGAAGAAGAAATGGGTCTTCGTGCTGCCGCGCGCGGACGGGGATCCGCCGGGCTACGACTGGGTCGAGACCGCTTACCAGCCGGCGCGTGACCAGTGGTACCACCTGGTGGGCACCTACGACGCACCCAGCGGCAAGATCCGGCTCTACGTCGACGGGCAGCAGATCGGCGAGGCCGGCCGGGTGACGCCCTGGCAGGCGCAGCACTCCTTCCGGATCGGCTCGGCCCTGATCAACGGCGGGGTCTACCAGCGGCTGCCCGGCACGGTCGACGACGTCCGGGTCTACAGCAGGGCGATCTCGCCGGACGAGGTGCAGTCGCTGGTCACCGGCGCCGCCGTCACCGCGGCGACGTGGAAGTTCGACGGCGACGGCACCGACGCGAACGGCAAGTTCGGGGCCACCGCCGCGCGGGGCGCGGACTGGGCGGCCGGGCAGACGAACCAGCCCGACCCGGGCGACCTCGCCCTGCGGCTCGCCGGCTCCGGGTACGCCGCGACGACCGCGCCGGTGGTGCGCACCGACCGCAGCTTCTCGGTGACGGCGTGGGCGCGGCTGGACAAGATCGGGGCCCAGGCGGCCGTGGTGTCCCAGAGCGGCGCGCACGTGGCCGGCTTCGACCTGCGCGCGCTCGCCGACGGGCGCTGGGGCTTCGTCGCCATGAACGCCGACCAGGCGCAGCCGGGCGACGAGGCGGCCGGGCCGGTCGCGCAGCCGGGCGTGTGGACGCACCTGGCCGGCGTGTACAGCAAGGACCGGCAGCGGGTCGAGCTGTACGTCAACGGCGTGCTCGCCGCGTCGGCCGCGCACACCGGCGGGTTCGACGCCAGCGGCGGTGTCCAGTTCGGACGGTCCCTGTGGGCGGACAACCCGGACGCCGAGCTGTTCACCGGAGCCATCGACGACGTCTCGCTCTACACCCGTGCCCTGACCGGCGGGGAGGTTCAGACGATGGCCGGGCGGGACGTCAGCCTCGCCCACGACTGGACGTTCGACGAGGGCAAGGGCGCCCGCGGCGGCGACACCGCCGGCACCAGGCCGGCCACGCTCGGGGCGGGCGCGACCTTCGCCCCCGGCCGGGCCGGCAACGCGCTCGACCTGTCCGGCAGCGGCGCCTACGCCGCGACGTCCGGGGTGGACGTGCGCACCGACAGCAGCTTCACGGTGTCGGCGTGGGTCAACCTCAAGGACAACCCCTGCGACATCGACACTACGCAGCGGTGCTTCCTCAGCGCGGTGTCCCTGGACGGCGGCAACGGCACGAGCAAGTTCCGGCTCGGGCACGTCGTCGACGACGCCGGCCACGACGGGAACTGGATCTTCGAGGTGCCCGAGGAGGGCGGCTCGGTGACCAAGGCGTCCCTGGCGGTCATCCCGGGCGAGCTGAACCGGTGGGTGCACCTGGCCGGCGTGTACGACGCGCCGGGCAAGACGATCTGGCTGTACGTCGACGGCACCCGCAAGGAGCCCGGCACGCTGCTGAAGCCGTGGCAGGGCACCGGCGGGCTGCAGGTCGGCCGGTCGATGACGGCCGGCGCCTGGGGCGGGTACTGGCGCGGCGGCGTCGACGACGTCCGGCTCTACAGCGGCGCGCTGACCGCCGACCGGGTGTCCGCGCTGTGGCGGTCCTACCCGGCCGCCCAGGCCGCGCCGTTGCCGGTCGCCGACGCCGGGAACTGGAAGTTCGACGAGAACACCGGCACGACCGCGGCCGATTCCAGCGGCGGCGGGAAGACCGCGACGCTGAGCCCAGGCGCCGGCTGGCACACCGGCCACGATGCCTACACCGGCTGGTTCGACGGCAAGAGCGGGTTCGCGGAGACGGCGGGCCCGGTGATCGACACGACGGACAGCTTCTCGGTCTCGGCGTGGGCGTACAACCTGGACAACAGCCGCTACACGACGGTGTTCGGCCAGGACGGCGACCGGTACAGCGCCTTCTACGTCCAGTACGACCCGACGGCGAAGAAGTGGGCGGCGGTCGTGGGAGCGGGCGGTGACCTCAAGTACGTCCTCTCCACCGAGAGCGCCTACACCGACGGCTGGACGCACTTGACGTTGGTTTACAACAAGTCGCAGGGTCAGGTGAAGCTCTACGTGAACGGCGCGCTCTCCGGGGCGATGACCGGTGTCACCGTGCCGCTCGCGAACGGGAAGTTCTCGATCGGCCGGTGCCGCTGGGACGGCGCGAACCAGTGCTTCTTCAAGGGCGGCATCGAGGAGGTCCGCGCGTACGGCCACAAGGCGCTGTCCGACGCCGAGGTCCGGAAGGTGCACGACGACATCCCGCCCGCGTCGTTCGGACGCTGGCGCTTCGACGACGGCACGGTGAAGGACACGTCGTGGGTCGGGAGACCGACCACGCTGGCGGGCACCGCGACCTACCCGGCCGGCCAGTCCGGCAAGGCGCTCCAGCTCGACGGCGCGTCCGCGGCGACCGCGGGCAACGTCGGGGCCGTCATGCGCGACAGCTTCACCGTCGCGGCGTGGGCGAAGCTGACCCGCGACGACAAGGTGGCCACCGTCGCCGCCCAGGACGGCACCCGGTACAGCGGGTTCGCGCTGCAGTACCGCCCGGAGATCGGGCGGTGGATCTTCGGTGCCCCGGCGGCGGACGACGCCTCGGCGGACTACCACCCGCTGACCTACGCGAACTCCACGCAGGCGCCGGCGTTCGGGATCTGGACGCACCTGACCGGGGTCTACGACTACCCGGCGCGCCAGCTCCGGCTGTACGTCAACGGGGAGCTGGTCGGCACGAAGGACAACGTGCTGCTCTGGACCGCCTGGGGCGGCCTGACGATCGGGCGGGACCTGGAGCTGGGCGCACCCGCCGGGTTCTTCACCGGCGCGATCGACGAGGTCACCACGGACGAGGGCGTGGTGCCCGACGACGAGATCCGGGCCCGCGCGGGCTGGCCCCCGGCGGCCGGCGGCCAGCTCGGCCGGTTCACCACCCCCGGCGACCACCGCACGGTCGCGGCCACCGGCGGGATCTGGGACCGGTTCGGGCCGAGCCCGGCCGGCTACCGGTTCGAGACGCCGCTGGGCCGGACGCTGCCCGCGGGCACGGCCGGGACGCACCCGATGTTCAGCTGCCTGATCAACGACGTCGACGCGTTCACCTCGATCGACCCGAACTGCGAAGGCGCGAAGAAGCTGGGCGAGCTGGGCTCGAGCTACCTCGACCCGCCCGCCGGGGTGACGACGATGCCGGTGTACCGGTGCCTGTTCAACGGCGAGCGGTTCGACTCGAACTCGCCGACCTGCGAGGGGCAGCAGGTCGACGGCCTGCTCGGGTACCTCCCGGCCTACGCGCCGCTCGTGCGGTACTTCCTGCCGGGCGTGGGCGAGCATGCCGTGGACACGGAGGAGGTGCCACCGGGTTACCGGTTCGAGGGCTCCTTCGGCCTGGTGGCGCGCACGAACGAGCCGGGCACGCAGGTGCTGATGTCCTGTGTGGACACTTCGGACCGGTTCGTGTCGCTCGACCCGGCGTGCGGCGGCAAGACCGCCGGCGACCCCGTCGGCTACGTCTGGACCCAGCCGCCCGCGAACCGGCCGAACCGGCCGATCTACCAGTGCGCGCTGAACAGCGGTCCGTCGGCCGGGGAGCTGTTCGTGTCGCTGAGCGCGACCTGCGAAGGCCAGACCGTCCGCGGCCCGCTGGGCTACGTGCTCAGCGCGTGAACACCAAGGGGAGAGTTGTGCGCAGAAGAACCCGACGTGGCCTGACCTTCGCGGTCGCCACGCAGCTCGCGGCGTCCCTGCTGCTGGCCGTCGCGGCGCCCTCGGCGTGGGCCGGGGAGCCGTCGGCCAAGCTGGACGACACCCCGTCGGTGCCGGTGTCCGGTCCGTCGTGGCGGACCGTCCAGCCCGACCAGGCGTCGGCGCACGCGCTGACCGGCAACCAGCAGGCCAAGCCGGAGCAGGAGGGCGCGGGCACGGCGACGGCGTCACCGCTCTCGCCGTCGGCGTCCTGGGCGGTTTCGCCGCACACCGGCGACTTCACGTGGTCGTACCCGCTGCGGGTGCCGCCCGCGGCCGGGCCGGCCCCCGGCTTGTCACTGTCGTACCGGTCGTCCGCGGTGGACGGCCGGACGACGGTGACGAACAACCAGCCGTCCTGGGTGGGAGACGGCTGGGCCTTGTCCTCGGGGTTCGTCGAGCGTGCTTACTGGGGGTGCTCGACGGACTCCGAGGGCGATGTCAAGCCGGCACAGGTGGGGGACCTGTGCTGGCGCAGTGACAACGCGACGGCGTCCTACGGCGGCGCGGGCGGGCCGCTGATCCGCGACGACGCGACCGGCAAGTGGCGGTCGCGCGGCGACGACGGGTCGCGGATCGAGCACCTGACCGGCGCCGCCAACGGCGACGGCGACGGCGAGTACTGGAAGATCACCACGGTCGACGGGACCCAGTACTTCTTCGGGTCGGAGGCGGACTCGACGTGGACGGTGCCGGTGTTCGGCGACGACTCCGGCGAGCCCTGCCACGGGGCGACGTTCGACACCTCGTCGTGCACGCAGCCGTGGCGGTGGAACCTGGACAAGGTCGTCGACCGCAATGGCAACGAGACGCGCTACTACTACACGAAGGAAACGAACTCCTACGGCCTCGGCGGCAAGGACGCCGCGGTGCCCTACGTCCGGGGCGGGTACCTGGACCACATCGACTACGGGCTGGGCCACGGCGCCGCGCAGCCGGCCGGGCGCGTCGTGTTCACGACCGCCGACCGGTGCGTGCCGGGCAGCGACTGCCGTCCGGAGGCGCCCGCGAACTGGCCCGACGTGCCGTGGGGGGCCAAGTGCGACACGGCCACCTGCGCGGCGAACCACTCGCCCACGTTCTGGACCACCAAGCGGCTCGCGTCGGTGACCACGAAGGTGTGGCGGGGCACGGCCTTCGGCGACGTCGACCGCTGGGACCTCGACCAGCAGTACCCCGACCCGGGTGACGGCGAGAAGGCCGCGTTGTGGCTCAAGGGGATCAAGCACACCGGCCTGGCCGGCACGCCGGCGGAGATGCCGTCGGTCACGTTCCAGGGCACGCCGATGGCCAACCGGGTCGAACTGCCGGAAGACGGCGCGTCACCGCTGATGCGCTACCGCCTCACCGGGATCGTCTCGGAAACCGGCGGCGTCACGTCGATCACGTACGAGTCCGAGTGCAAGCCGGGGAACCTGCCGGCGAACCCGGAGACCAACACCAAGCGGTGCTTCCCGGTGCGGTGGGCGAAGAAGAACATGGCCGAGCGCACGGACTACTTCCACAAGTACGTCGTCACGGCGGTCGTCCAGTCGGACCGGCTGACCGTCGACGGGCAACCGGCGTCGACGTTCCCCGAGCAGGTCACGCGGTACGAGTACCTCGACGGCGCGGCGTGGCACTGGGACACCTCGGAGTTCACCAAGGACGACAAGCGGACGTGGAACGAGTTCCGCGGCTTCGGCCGGGTCCGTGTCCGGAGCGGGGTCGCGGACGACCCGGCCGGCCCGGTCACCATGTCCGAACAGCGGTTCTACCGCGGCATGGACGGTGACCACCTGCCGTCGGGGACGCGGTCGGCCACCGTCACCGACTCCGAGGGCGGCGTCCGCGCCGACGCGGACTGGCTGGACGGCTTCGGGTTCGAGACGGCGGCGTTCGAGCGGGAAGCGCCGTCGGACCAGCCGGACCCGCCCCGGGTGAGCAAGACGATCACCGAGCCGTCGGTGCAGGGGCCGCTGGCGACGCGCGGCGCGTTGAAGGCGTACCTGGTGCGTCCGGGCGTCTCGCGCGCATACACGGCCGTGGGCACGGGATGGCGGACGACGCGGACCGAGACGACGTACGACGATCTCGGGCTGCCCACTGCCGTCGACGACCTCGGCGACGTGGCGACGGACGCCGACGACCGGTGCACGCACACCGAATACGCGCGCGACGACGGCGCCTGGCTGATGAGCCTGCCCGGGCACGTCTGGACGGACTCCGTCCGCTGCGGCGCTTCGGCCGAGTACCCGCGTGACGCGCTTTCGGACGCGAAGACCACGTACGACGCTCACGGCAACGCGACGAAGACAGAGGTCGCGAAGGACCGTCCGGCCGCGGGGCCGGTGTACCTGACGACCGGGACGGCGACGTACGACGCGCTGGGGCGCGTCACGGCCACCACCGACGTGTTCGGGAAGACCACGACGACGGCCTACACCCCGGCCGGCGGCGGCCCGGTCACGCAGACGGTGGTCACCAGCCCGGGGACCGACGCGGTCCCCGCCGGGCTCGTGACGACCACGGCGCTCGACCCCGCCTGGGGCGTGCCGACGCTGGTCACCGACCCCAACCTGCGCAAGACGGAGACGTCCTACGACGCGCTCGGCCGCCCGGTCGCGGTGTGGACGCCGACGTGGACCCGGGCCGACCACCCGGACGTGCCGAACGTCCGGACGGCGTACCTCGTGCGCGGCGACAAGCCGACGGTGGTCACCACGACCCGGATCGGCCCGACCGGCGCCGAGGTTTCCGGGAACACGATCTACGACGGGTTGCTGCGGCCGCGGCAGCAGCAGGCCAAGGCGGTCGGCGGCGGCCGGCTGCTGACCGACACGCGGTACGACTCGCAGGGCCGTGCGTGGAAGACCACCCAGCCGTACTACAACGACAAGCCCGTCGACGACGGGCTGTGGCTCGCGTCCGATGTGGACGTTCCGGGGCACACCCGGACGCACTTCGACGGGGCCGGCCGCGCCGACGCGTCGATCTCCTTCGCGGGCGCGTTCGAGAAGCGGCGGACCAGCACGGCGTACTTCGGCGACCACGTGGACGTCACCCCGCCCGCGGGCGGCACGCCGACGTCGACCTACACCGACGCGCGCGGGCGGACCGTCGAGCTGCGGCAGCTCCACGACGGCGGGTTCGACTCGACGCGGTACACGTACACGAAGGCCGGGCAGGCCGAGACGATGACCGACCCGTCGGGTGCGGTGTGGCGGTTCGGCTACGACTTCCTCGGCCGCCAGGTCAGCAGCGACGACCCGGACAGCGGCCTGAGCACCAGGACCTACGACGACGCCGGGCAGGTCCTGGCCTCGCGTGACGCGCGGGGTTCGGTGCTGGCGTACACGTACGACAGCCTGGGGCGCCCGACCGGGAAGTTCGCGGGGTCGGTCGCCGGGAAGAAGCTGGCGGAGTGGACGTACGACACGGTGACGAAGGGGAAGGGGCAGCCCGCGTCGTCGACCTCCTGGGTGGACGGCAAGCCCTACACCGGGAAGGTGCTGAGCTACGACCCGGCGTACCGGCCGACCGGGACGTCGGTGATCATCCCGCCGGCGGAAGGCCTGCTGGCCGGGACGTATTCCTCGTACACCGGCCACAACCCGGACGGGAGCGTGTCGAGCCAGTCCTACGCGGCGGCCGGCGAGCTGCCCGAGGAGAGCGTCAGCTTCTCCTACGACGAACTCGGGCCGTTGCTGTCGAGTTCGGGCGGCTACGACGGCTCGACGACCGAGCTGGTGTCGGCCACGAACCTGACCCGCTACGGCGAGCCGGCGCGGCTGACCTTGGGGACGGGCACGAAGCGCGTCTGGCTGTCGCGGTACTACGACCAGAACGACCGGCGGCTGACGAGGTCCATCGTGGACGCGGAGGCGTCGTCGCCGATGCAGTCCGACGTGCGCTATTCGTACGACCCGGCGGGGAACATCACGTCCCTCGCGGACGTGTTCGCGGGCGACGTCCAGTGTTTCCGGTCCGACGGGCTCCAGCGGCTCACCGAGGCGTGGACCGCGCCGACGTGCTCGGACGGCCCGTCGGTCGCGGGCCTGCGCGGCCCGGCGCCGTACTGGCAGTCGTTCACGTACGACAAGGCGGGCAACCGGGCGACCGACACCCGGCACGCGGCTTCGGGTGACGTGGTCCGGACTTACACCGGCCAGGTCCCCGGCCACGCGCACGCACTGGGGTCGGTTTCCTCGCCCGCCGGGCCTGTGTCCTATCAGTACACGGCGGCGGGCCAGCTGGCTTCGCGGTCGACGGGTGAGCAGTTCACCTGGGACGAGCAGGGCAAGTTGGCTTCGGTGACGAAGGGTTCGCAGGCGACGTCGTACGTGTACGACCCGTCGGGCAGCCGCGTGATCCGGCGTGACCCGACCGGGACGACGTTGTACCTGGGAGGCCAGGAACTACGGCTTCCGGCGGCCGGTGGCAATCCGACGGTGACGCGGTACTACGCCCACGGTGGCCGGACGATCGCGATGCGACAGGGGAGAGGGGCGCTGACGTGGCTGGCGTCCGACCACCAGAGCACGGCCCAGGTGGCGGTCAACGAGTCCACTTTGGCCGTCCAAAAACGACGGCAGCTGCCGTTCGGGGCCTCGCGCGACCAGGCGGCGTTCCCTGGTAATCGCGGATTCCTCGGCGGTGTTTCGGACGCGACGGGGTTGACGCACCTGGGTGCGCGCGAGTACGACCCGGACACCGGCCGGTTCATCTCGGTGGACCCGGTGCTGAACGGGGGCGATCCGCAGCAGCTCAACGGGTACACGTACAGCGACAACAACCCGATCACGTTGAGCGACCCGTCAGGCCTGATCGCGATGCGCTGCATGGACGACGACTGCAGCCACTCCGGTGGCTACAACCCGGCGTCCCCGACGCCGCAACCGGCGGCCCGGCAACCGGTGTCGGCTGAGGTGTTCAACAGCGCGGCCCCACCCAGGTACGACCCTCGGTTCTACTCCGAAATCGGCGGCCGGGGGTCCAAGCCGGCCAGGATCAGTGCGACCGACGTGAAGGTGTGGCGCGCCGAGACCTCGAACGCGGACGAAGTGGCGATGCGCTGCGACGCCGGCCCGGTGTTCAACCGGACCCCGCTGCTGTCGTCGGACCGCGGCTGCCGCCAAGCGGCCGGGCAGCTCGAAGACGGGAAGAAGGTCAGCAACAAGATCATGAACGAGCCCGTCCGCACCCCACGCAAGCCGATATCGCTGTGCGGCGCCTGCCTATGGGACTACGAGTGGAAGACCGCCATGGCCCCGAATGCGATCAACCTGCCGTTGGCGGTCCCGCTCAAGGTGCTCGAGGGAGCGGGCGTGCGGACGTCACCGGACTACATCACCCTCGAGGGGTCCGGATTCCTGCCCAACTTCATGGGCGGTGCCACCGGCTTCACGATCACCAGGTACGGCCAGGTGACGTTCAACAAGCCGTTGGGCGGTTTCGGCACACCCGGCCTAGGTGGCGCCGTGCGCTTCGGCTGGCGGCCAGGAGACCGCACCGAGGAGGGCATCAACAATTTCGTCCAGGGGCAGGCGGGCGGCGTCGGCGTGGGGGTCCCGGCCGTCGGACTGCTGGGCGTGAGTGGCGGAGTCACCACCGCCAAGGGGGCCGCGTATCCCGAGGGCTACGAAATCGGCCCGTCGATCGGAGGCGAATGGGGAGGCTCCGCCACGGTCACCGAAGGCAAGTTGCTCGGCGACCTTTGGTGAGTACAAGACGTGGGTGCCGCGGCGAGGGAGGCGCCACGGCACTCACCCGCAAGGGGGGAGAGAAGGACGCCTTCGGCGCATCCGCCGCGCTGAAGGCGTCCTTCGGCACCTCAAGCCCGCACCGGTTCCGATGCCTCCGGGACCCCGAGTTCGGTGAAGATTTCCTGTGCGGCCGCGAGAAGCGCCGGGTCGCCGCAGGAGCCCGGGATAGCCGCCGCCACCCGCAGCGCGCGGGCCTCGTTCAACCGCTGCCCGTTCTCGCGAGCGATCGTCAGCGCCCGGTCGATGTGCCCCGAAGCCGCCGGGTGGTCACCGAGATCGCGGCAGGCCGCCGCCAGCTCCGTCAGGGCCGCGCACTCCAGCACCCGCATGCCCGTCTCGTTCATCTTGGCCAGGGCCAGCTCCGTGTGCTCCACCGCCTCCGACGGGCGGCCGAGCGCGCGGTGCGCCGCGGCGAGTCCGATGAGGATGGACGCCTCGCCGTAGCGGAAGTGGATCTTGCGGGCCAGCTCCAGCGCCACCGAGTACCGCTCGATGCTCTCCGCGTACCGGCCACGCCGGCGGGCGACCGTCGCGAGGATCTCCAGCGCGCCCGCTTCCTGACGGCGCTCGCCCAGCTCGCGGCCCTTCTCCAGCGCCTGCCGGGCGTGCTTCTCCGCGTCGCTGTAGCGGCCGAGGTCGCAGTACGTCTCGGCCAGGCACACCAAGCTGGTGATGAACCAGTGCCGCAGCCCCCACTGCTCGCACAGCGCCACGCTCTCCTCGTGGCACTTCGCGGATTCCCGCATCCGGCCCGCGGTCCAGTGGGCCAGCCCGAGACCGTTGAGCGCGACCAGCCGGACGTACGGGTTGCGGGCCCGCTCGCTGATCTCGACGGCCTTCGTGTGGCACCCGATCGCCTGCTCGACCCGGCCCAGCGACAGCAGCGACACGCCGACGTAGTTGATCTCGCGCGCCTCGGTGTCGAGGTCGCCGATCCGGCGGGCGATGGCCAGCGCGCGCTCGTGGTGGCGCATCCCGTCGCGCGGCCGGCCGAGCTGCGAATACACCCGGCCGAGACCGTGCCGTGCCTCCGACTCGGCCACCGGGTCCATGTCCGGCCCGCCGGATTCGAGGACCTCCTCGTAGCGGGCGATCGCGGAGCCGTAGTCGCTCAGGTAGTACGCGATCGTGCCGCGCAGCACGAGCATCGCGACCTCCGCGCGGCGGTCGCCGGCCTCGCGGGCCGCCCGCAGGGCCGCGGTGGCCGCCGCCAGGCCGTCCGCCGCGAGCCCGCGCCCGGCGAAGTAGCCACGCAGAGTGTCGGCCAGCAACGTACTGTAGTCACGCAGCTCCGGAGACCGGGCCGCGCGCTCGACCGCGGCGACGAGGTTCGGGCGCTCCTCGTCGAGCCAGCGCATCGCCGGCCCGTCGTCCTCGAACGACGCCTCGGGCGCCGAAGTGGTCAGGATCCGGCGGAACAGCGGGTACAGCCGCCGGGTCGCCGCGGCCGCGGTGTCCAGGTAGTACTCGTACAGCCGGGCGTCGGCCGCGGCCAGGTCACCGGGTGCTTCGTCGGCCCGCGCGCGGTCGGCGGCGTATTCGCGCAGCAGGTCGTGGAACTGGAAGCGGGTGGCGCTGCGCCGGGTCAGCAGGCTCGCCGCGACCAGCCGGTCGAGGCAGCGCCGGGTGTCCGGGCCGGCCAGCGCCTCGGCCGCGGCGAGGCCGAAGTCGGGCCCCGGGATCCGGCCCAGCAGCCGGAACACGCGCCGCGCCGGGGCGTCGAGCGCCTGGTAGGACAGCTGGAAGGTAGCGCGCACGGCGACGTCCGGGTCGCCCTCGATGGCCAGCTCGGCCAGCGGGTCGGCGCGCAGCGCGGCCACGTAGTCCCCGATCGCGGAGTGCCGGCCGACCAGGTTCGCCGCGGCGATCCGCAGCGCCAGCGGCAGGTGCCCGCACAGGTCGGCGAGCCGGTCGACGGCCTGCGGCTCGGCGTCGACCAGGTCCGCGCCGAGCAGGTCGGTGAGCAGCGTCCGGGTGTCCGAAGTGGTCAGCACGTCGAGGGCGAGCGCCCGCGCGTCGTTGAGCACGGTCAGCCCCCGCAGGTCACCGCGGCTGGTCACCAGCGCCGCGCAGCCGGGGTTCGGCGGCAGCAGCGGCCGGACCTGGTCGGCGTCGGCGGCGTTGTCCAGCACCACCAGCACCCGGCGGCCGGCCAGCAGCGTCCGGTAGAGCACGACCTGCTCGTCCAGCGTCACCGGCACCTGCAGGGCGGACACGCCGAGCGCGCGCAGGCACAGCGTCAGCGCCTGAGTCTTGGAGATCGGCGAGGTCGACGCGTAGCCGCGCAGGTCGACGAACAGCTGGCCGTCCGGGAAGCGGCCGGCCATCCGGTGCGCCCAGTGCACGGCCAGCGCGGTCTTGCCGATCCCGCCGGGCCCGGAGATCACCAGCGTCCGGTGCCCGGGCGGGTCGCCGAGCAGCGCGTCGAGCTTCGCCAGGTCCGACGTCCGCCCGGCGAAACCGGTCAGATCCGCGGGCAGCTGGCAGACGGCCGGGAACGGCTCGGCGACCGGCGGCTCCTCCTGCGCGGTGAGGATCGCGCGGTGCGCCGCGCGCAGCCTCGGGCCCGGCTCGACGCCGAGCTCGTCGGCGAACATCCGGTGCACGTCGCGGTAGGTCTCCAGCGCGTCCGCCTGCCGCCCACAGCGGTGCAGCGCCAGGATGTACAACGCCCACAACGACTCCTGCCAGGGGTTTTCCCTGGTCAGGGTGCCGAGCTCGCCGACGATCTCGCGGTGCCGGCCCAGCTCGAGGCTGACCTCCAGGTACCGCTCGCGGGCGCGCAGCAGCTCTTCGGCGAGGGGGACGGCCTCGTCGCGCTGCAGCGGCTCGGACGGGATGTCGGCCAGCGGCGCGCCGCGCCGGCAGGCCAGCGCCTCGGCCAGCAGCGTCCGCTCGGTCTCCGGATCGGCCTCGCGGGCCCGGGCGACGAGCGCGCGGAAGCGCAGCAGGTCCAGCCGGTCGGGCGCCACCCGCAGCAGGTAGCCGTCCGGGCGCGTCTCGATCACGGCCTCGCCGAGCGCACGCCGCAGCCGCTGCGCGTAGAGCTGCGCGCTCTTGCGCGCCGTCGGGGGCTGCTCGTCGCCCCACAGGTCCTCGACGAGCCGGTCGAGGGTGACCGTGGTGTTCGCCCGCAGCAGCAGCGTGGCGAGCACGATGCGCAGTTTCGGCCCGTTCACCGGGACCGGCGCTTCCCCGCGTGTCACCTCGAGCGGACCGAGGATTCCGAACCTCAGATCGGTTGTGTCCACGTTTTCCCCTCGCACGGGCCACCGGTTTTCGATCAGCGGCCCGCTGGCGGACAGGGTAACGGGCCGGGCGCCCCGGCGCCGGGATCTGTGGCAAACCCGATACCGGACATACCCGGCCCGCCCGATGTCCTGCACGACTCGTTCAGGACGCCGGACGTCTTGAACGAGTCGTTCAGGACATCGCGGTGGCGGCCGCCCCGGCGGGTATCCGAGAATTATTCGGGAGTGCTCCGCGCCTAAACTAACCCGCACGGGGGAGAATTCGGCGGGATACGTCCCGGCGAGGTCAATTTCCGGCAACGCGATCAAACCGTTATGTGCCGGACGCCGGTCGAGTCGTATCTTTTCGTGCAGGCGATGATCGACATCGGCTGACGGAGGTGCCGGAAGGTCGCGGCGGGCTCGAACAGTGCGGCCCGGCCGGGACGGCGGAGCGTGCCGCGGGCGGACATCCGCGGAAACGATTCGTGTAATCGCCGGAGTGCCGATTTCCGTTCTGAGGAAATCGGCTCCCCAATTGACCGGAGTAATTCATCGAAGGATTCGTCATGCCCTTTGCCATCAGGTCGTTGTCCGCGGGGGACCAGCTTGGGGTGAACGAGTACCGCTATCTGCTCTTGCCGCCCGCGGGGGGCACCGTCGGGACCTTCCGGCACGCCGTGGCGGCGGCGGGGGGTGCCGAGGTGTGGGGCGTGGAGTACCCGGGGCGGGGCGACCGGCTGGACGCGCCGTCGCCGGCGTCCGTGGAGCAGCTCGCCGAGCAGGTCACCGGCGAGCTCCTCCGCCGGAAGGCCGCCTGGGTGCGGCAGACCGTCGTGGTGGGGTTCAGCATGGGCGGGTTCGTCGCGGTGGAGCTGGCGCAACGGCTGCGCACCCGTTGCGGGCCGGCGCCGGCGGCCGTCGTCGTCATCGGGACGCCCGCGCCGCACCGGCGGGTCCCCGGGCGGCCCGCTCCGGCGGGCGAGAAGGACCTCCTGGAGGTGCTGACCGGCGAAGGGTTCGTGCCCGGGCTGGGCAACCGTGCTTCGTTCGAGGTGTGGGCCTACGCCGTCGAGCTGCTGCGGCGGGACGTCGGCCTGACCAGGGCGTACCGGGGGCCGGCCGACGTCGCCGTCCGGTGCCCGCTGGCCGCCCTGTGCGGTGACCGCGACCCGGTGGCGACGGAGGACGCGACCGAAGCCTGGCGGACGTGGACGACGGGCCCGTTCCTGGCCGCGACCGTGCCGGGCGGGCACCTCGGGCTGCTGGCCCCCGGCCGCGGCGCGGAGCTCTGGACGTGGCTGCGGCGGATCGAGCGGGAGCTGGTCGCCGCCGGAGTGCGGGATGCCTGACCGGCCGCCGTCCGTGGTCGGGGGCGGCAGGCGCTTCGTGCCGAAAGTGGGCTGGCAGGAGCTGTTCGAACTGCGGGCCCGGGCGTTCCCGGAGCGGACGGCCCTGGTGGCCGACGGCGTCACGTGGACCTTCGGCGACCTGCGCCGCTGGAGCGGCCGCCTGACGAGCGTGCTGCGGGCCGCCGGGGCGGTGCCGGGCTCGATGGTGGCGTGCGCGATGGCCCGGTCCGCGCGGGCGGTGCTGGCTCCGCTGGCGGTCGCCAAGGCCGGCGCGGTGTACCTGCCCCTGGACCCGGGCCTCCCGCCGGCCCGGCGGGACCTGATCCTCGCCGAGGCCCGCCCGGCCGTGCTGCTCACCGACGTTCCCGAGCTCGCCGGGCAGGCAGACGTCGTGCTCTCGCCCGGGCAGTGGTGCAGCGAGCTCGCCGGGCGGCCGGAGCACGCGGTCGCCGGCACCAACCCCGCCGATCCGGCGTACGTCGTCTACACCTCCGGCTCCACCGGCCGCCCGAAAGGCGTCGTGGTCGGGCACCGGAGCCTGGTCAACCTGTACTGCGAGCTCGCCGCGCGGCTGTTCCCCACCGGGGGCGCGCCGCAGCGGGTGGCGCACGGCCTCCCGCTGGCGTTCGACGCGGCGTGGGACCCGCTGCTGTGGCTGGTCGGCGGGCACGAGGTGCACCTGGTGCCCGAGGACGTCCGGACCGATCCCGAGCGCTACGTCGGCTTCGTCCGCGCGCACCGGCTGTCGGTGGTGGAGGCCGTCCCGACCCAGCTCACCGGGCTCGTCGACGCGGGTCTGCTCGACGGGGACGTCCGCCCGCGGACGCTGCTCACGGGCGGAGAGGCGGTCGGGCCCTCGCTCTGGGCCCGGCTGCGCGCGACGCCCGGCCTGACGGCGGTCAACCTCTACGGCCCGACCGAATGCACGGTGTTCACCACCGCCTGCCGGCTGGCGGAGCACGAGGAGCCCGCGATCGGGCAGCCGATCGCCAACACCAGCGTCCAGGTCGTGGACGCGCACCTGCGGCCGGTGGCGGTCGGCGAGGCGGGCGAGCTCCTCGTCGGCGGGTCGTCCCTCGCGCTGGGCTACCTCGGGGACGCGTCGCTGACGGCCGAACGCTTCGGGACCGCGCCGCACCGCTGGTACCGCACCGGCGACCGGTGCCGCTGCGAGCCCGACGGCACCCTGCGCTGGCTGGGCCGGCTCGACGACCAGGTCAAGATCCGCGGTCACCGCGTCGAACCGGGTGAGGCCGAGCAGGCCCTGCTCGCGCAGCCGGGGGTGCGGCAGGCCCTGGTCCGCGCCGAGGGCGCCGGCGACCGCCGTCACCTGGTCGCGTACGTCGTCCTCGGTTCCGGCACGGGGGAGCACCTGCGTGACCGGCTCCGCGAGACGTTGCCCGACTACCTCGTGCCCGCGGCGGTCGTCGAAGTCGACGCCCTGCCGGTCGGGCGCACCGGCAAGGTGAACCGCACCGCCGTCCGGATCGAGCCGCGCCGCCTGACGCCGGCCGAGGCCCTCGTCGCGGCCGCGTTCCGGAGCCAGCTCGGGATCGCCGAGGTGACGGCGGACAGCGACTTCTTCGCCCTCGGCGGCCACAGCCTCTCCGCCGCGGCGCTGGCGGCACGGCTGCGGGCGCGCGGGGTGCCGTGCACGCTGCGGGACGTCCTGCGCCGCCGGACGGTCGCGCGGCTCGCCGAACTCGTTCCCGATCGCCCGGAAGGAGGCGCGTGATGGCTGATTTCGACGTCGTCGTGGTGGGTGGCGGGCCCGGCGGGTCGACCGCGGCGGGGCTGGTCGCCGCCGACGGGCACCGCGTCCTGCTGCTGGAGCAGGAGCACCTGCCGCGTTACCGGATCGGGGAGTCGCTGCTCCCCGCGACGGTGCACGGGATCTGCGCCCTGCTCGGGGTGCGGGACGAGGTCGAGCGCGCCGGGTTCGTCCGCAAGCGCGGCGGCATGTTCCGGTGGGGCAGCGACCCCGAGCCGTGGAAGTTCGCGTTCGCCGCCTCCGACCGCATGGCCGGCCCGACTTCCTACGCCTACCAGGTGGAGCGCACGAGGTTCGACACGATCCTGCTGCGCAACGCGAGCCGGCTCGGCGCCGACGTCCGCGAGGGGCACCGGGCGCTCGGCACGCTCCGGGACGGCGGCCGGATCACCGGCGTCCGCTACCTGGACGACACGGGCCGGGAACGGGAGGCGACGGCGCGGTTCGTCGTCGACGCGTCCGGGCACACGAGCCGGCTGCACCACGACGTCGGAGGCGTCCGCGAATACTCCCCGGATTTCCGCAACCTGGCGTTGTTCGGCTACTTCCGCGGCGGCGCCCGCCTGCCCGAACCGGACGCGGGGAACATCCTGTGCGCGGCGTTCGCCGACGGCTGGTTCTGGTACATCCCCCTGGCGGCGACCCTGACGAGCGTCGGCGCGGTCGTCCGCCGGGACGCGGCGGCAAGGGTCCAGGGCGACCCCGAGACGGCGTTCCGCGGCCTGATCGCGGACTGCCCGATGATCCGCGACTTCCTGCGCGGCGTCCCGCGGGCCACCGAACCGCCGTACGACCGGCTGCGGGTGCGCAAGGACTACTCCTACGACCGGACGTCCCTGCGCTGCCCGGGAATGGTGCTGGTGGGCGACGCCGCGTGCTTCATCGACCCGGTGTTCTCCTCCGGGGTCCACCTCGCCACCTACAGCGCGCTGCTGGCCGCGCGGTCGATCAACAGCACCCTGGCCGGCCTGGTGCCGGAGGAGCGGTGCTTCGCCGAGTTCGAAGCCCGTTACCGCCGCGAGTTCGGCTTGTTCCGGGAGTTTCTGCGCGGGTTCTACCGGCTGGAAGCCAACCAGCGGGCGTATTACCAGTACGCCGGCCGGGTCACCGGCCGCGACGAACGGACGGCGTTCCTCGATCTGGTCGGCGGGGTGTCGTCGGCGGACTTCGACACCCTGGGTGAGGTCCTGGCCGAAGGAGCGCAGCTGCAGCTGCGCGGGTTGCTGGGTGCCGATGCGGGTGAGGAACCGCCGATGTTCCCGGGCGGGTTGGTGTCCACTTCGGACGGCCGGCGCTGGCGGGTGCCGGATGCCTGAGTGCGCCCATGCGTCCACTTCGGACGGTCGTGGCCGGCAGGTGACCGATGTCTGAACTCGCCGTCCTGCTCGCCGCCTTGGCCGTCCTGCTCGGTCTCGCCCGGCTCGCGGGTGCGGCCACGGCCCGGCTCGGCCAGCCCGCGGTGCTCGGCGAGATCCTCTGCGGTGTGGCGGTCGCACCGGCCGCGCGGTTGCTCCCGGCGCGCGTCGACACCACGCTCACCGCGATCGCCCAGCTCGGCCTCGTGCTGTTCCTGTTCGCCGCCGGCGCCCACCTGGCGCCGTCGCTGAGCAGGAGCAGGCTGAAGGCCGTCGTCGTCCCGGCGCTCGGGGCCACCCTCGTCCCGCTCGCCCTCGGCGCCGTTCTCGCCCTGTGGCTGGCCCGGCGGCACGCGCCCGCCGGCACCGGGCCGTTCGTGGTGTTCGTCGCGGCGGCGATGGCCGTGACCGCACTGCCGGTCCTGGCCCGCATCCTCGCCGAGCGCGGCCTGGCCGACAGCACCACCGGACGACGTGCGCTCAGCGCGGCCGCCGGTTCCGACGTGACCGCCTGGACGCTGCTGGCCGTCGCCGCCGCGGCACTGCACGGGTGGTCCGCGATCGCGTCGCTGCCCGTCGCGGCGTTGCTGGCGGTGGTGCCGTGGCTCGGCCGCCGCCGCTGGATCGCGCGGCTTTCCCGGCCATCGGCGACGGTGGTGTTCGTCGCCCTCGCCTGCGCGGCCGCGGCGGTGACCGAGGTGGCGGGCCTGCACCCGGCCATCGGCGCGTTCTTCGCCGGCGTGGTCCTCGGCCACGCCATTCCGGCGCTCGATCCGGCGGTTGGTCCTGCTGTCCCGGCGTTGGGCCACGCCGAAGCTGGGCCTGTTCCGGTGGTGGGCTCCGCTGACTCTGCGCCTGTCTCGGTGGTGGGTGCGGCCGATCCCGCGCTCGTTCCGGTGCTGGGTTCCGCTGACTCTGCGCCGGACTCGGTGGTGGGCTCGGCCGCCCCGGTGGTGGGCTCCGCTGACTCTGCGCCTGTCTTGGTGGTGGGTGCGGCCGATCCCGCGCTCGTTCCGGTGCTGGGTTCCGCTGACTCTGCGCCGGACTCGGTGGTGGGCTCGGCCGCCCCGGTGCGGGGCTCCGCTGACCCCGCGCCCGTCTTGGCGGTGGGTGCGGCCGACCCCGCGCTCGTTCCGGCGCTGGGTTCCGCCGACCCTGTGCCGGTTCCGGTGCTGGGTGCGGCCGATCCCGTGCTCGACCCGGTGCGGGGCTCCGCCGCCCCCACGCCCGTCCCGGCGCCCATCCCCGCCGACCCCGCGCCCGCCCCGGCACTCGCTCCCGCCGCCCCGGCGCTCGACCCCGCCGCCCTGGTCACCCCGGTCGCCTCACTCCTGGCGCCGCTGTACTTCGTGCTCGTCGGGCGGGCCGTCGACCTCGGCCGGCTCGACGCGGGCCTGGCCACCGACATCGCCGCCGTGGCCGCCGTCGCCGTGGCCGGGAAGCTCGCCGGTGCCTACCTGGGCGCTCGGCTCGGCGGGCTGGCTCCGCACCCGGCCGGGGTGTTCGCGGTCCTGATGAACACCCGCGGCGTCACCGAACTGGTCTTCGTCGCCATCGGGCTCGGCCTGGGCGTCATCGACGGCGCGCTCTACACCGCGATGGTCGTGATGGCGCTCGCCACGACGGCGATGACCGGCCCGCTGCTCACCCGGCTGTCCCGGCAACGCGAGGGAGTCTGACATGTCCGCCTACCCACCGGAACCGTGGCGCGTCAAGATGGTCGAACCGCTGCGGTCCACCACCCGGGCCGACCGCGAAACGGCCCTGCGCGCGGCCGGCTGGAACCCGTGCCTGCTGCGCTCGGAAGACGTCTACGTCGACCTGTTCACCGACTCCGGTACCAACGCGATGTCCGACCGGCAGTGGTCGGCGCTCATGCGGGGCGACGAAGCCTACGCCGGAGCCCGCAGCTTCTACGTCTTCGAACAGGCCGTGCGAACCTTCTACGGCTACGAGCACGTCATCCCGGTGCACCAGGGCCGCGGCGGCGAAAACATCCTGTCGCGGTGCCTGATCCGGCCCGGCACCCACGTGCCGGGCAACATGTACTTCCCCAGCACGCTCGCCCACCAGGAGCTCAACGGCGCCACGTTCCACGACGTGATCGTCGACGAGGCCCACGACCCGTCCTCGGAACACCCGTTCAAGGGCAACGTCGACCTCGCGAAGCTGCGCGCGGTCATCGCCCGGTTCGGGGCGGAGGCGATCCCGTACGTCTCCCTCGCCGCGACGGTCAACATGGCGGGCGGGCAGCCGATCAGCGTCGAGAACCTCACCGAGGCCTGCGCACTGGCGCACGCGCACGGGATACCGGTGTTCCTCGACACCGCCCGCGCGGTCGAAAACGCCTGGCTCGTCAAGCAACGCGAGCCGGGCTGGGCTCGGCGCACCGTGGCGGAGATCCTGCGGGCGCTGTGCGCGCCGACCGACGGCGCGGTCATGTCCGCCAAGAAGGATTCGCTCGCCAACATCGGCGGCTGGCTCGCCCTGCGCGACCCGGCCCTGGCCGAACAGGCCCGCGGGCTCGTCCTGCTGTACGAAGGCTTGCACACCTACGGCGGCATGGCCGGCCGCGACATGGAGGCCATCGCCGCGGGCATCGCGGAATCCGTCGAGGAGAACCACATCCGCGCCCGCGTCGCCCAGGTCGAATACCTCGCGACGCGGCTGTGCCACGCGGGCGTGCCGATCGTCCGCCCGACCGGCGGCCACTGCGTCTGCGTCGACGCGGCGGCGGCGCTCCCGCACGTCCCCCGGCCGGAGTTCCCCGGCCAGACCTTGGCCTGCGCGGTCTACCTCGAAGCCGGCGTCCGCGGCGTCGAACGCGGCGCGGTCTCGGCCGGCCGCGACCCGGACACCGGCGAGAACCGCTTGCCCAGCCTCGAACTGCTGCGCCTGGCGATCCCGCGCCGCGTCTACACCCGCGCCCACATGGACCTCGTCGCCGACGCCGTCATCGCCGTCCACCGCGACCGCGACCGGATCCGGTGCGGGCTCAGGTTCACCTGCGAGCCCCGGCAGCTGAGGTTCTTCCAAGCCCGGTTCGAGCCGGCGTCCGGAACGACGATCTTCGGCCGGCGTCGCGCGTCCGAGGTTCGTTGACAGCGGCTCGGCTCAAGCGCCCCAATGTGGCGTTGGTTGCGTCCAACGCACCGAACGCCACATTGGGTGCGTCCAACGCACCCAATGCCACATTGGGGCGCATTGGCCCGAACCGCGGTACTAGGTACCGCCCGTGTGCAGCCATTCGGCGAGGTCGGGCGGCGCGAGTTCGGCCAGGCGCCGGTGGTAGTGGTCCACGGTGGCGGGGTCGAGCAGGTCGCGCCACTGGCCGCTGGTGCCGGAACGGAAGAAGTCCTTGTTGCTGCGCCACAGTTTCGCGTCGACGCCGGGGGCGAGTTCGTCGGCCCGGTTCCGCATGCCTTCGAAAGTCGCGGCGTCGGCGAGTTCTTCGAGGCGCTCCCGCGGGACGTCGATCGAGAGCCTGCCGGCCAGGCGCTCCAGCTGACCGGGCAGATCGGCTTTCAGGTCCGCGTAGTGGAAAAGCGCGACCCGCGGCGAATCGCGGCGTTCCCAGAACGTCCGCACGTGGTGGACGAGGTTGGCCAGGCTCACCCCGAACCAGGCCGACTCGGGGGCGAACTCCGCGTCCGCCCATGCCCGGAACCGTTCGAGCGGATCCTCGGCGGGCGGCGGCCCGGCGTGCTGGTCGAGTCCGCCCGCCGCGATGGCCTCGGGGGCGATGTTGGCCACGGCGTGCTCGAACGACAGCATGGCGTCGCGCGGGTCACGCCCGACGCAGACGTACGTCACCCCTTCCTCGGACGGCAGGCCGTCGAGCGGGGTGTGCGTCTTGACGAACCGCCGGTGCCGCTGGCGTTCGAGGTCGGCCAGGATCGCCTCGGTGTCGTAGGTGGTCGCGTCCAGCCACGGCGAGATTTCCGTGAGCGGGCGCGGAAGATCGGCGGTTTCGAAGACCAGCAAGGCACACAGCATCTGCATCCACGTCGTGCCGCACTTGGGCGGCGTGCTGATCACGATGTCTCCCGCGCGGAACCGGAAGCGCGCCCACAAAGCGCTGTCGGACACCAGCGTGCGATACCGCCGAAGTTCGACCATTCTCAGCCCTCCCGACTGATGAGGCCTTCGCTCGCGCCGGCTTCAGGATGCCACGCCCGGCAGCTTCCCGTCACCCGGCCGAGGGGCGTCGGAACCACGGCCCCGCCCGGAGCCCGGGAATCACCAGGCCAGGGAGAACTTCACCGGCAGCGCCGACAGGCCGCGGAACAGCGGCGACGGCCGCCAGGTCAGCGAGTCGGCCGGGACCGCCAGCACCACGTCCGGGAGCCGGTCGAGCAGGACCTCGATCGCGGCCTCGGCGATCACCTTGGCGATCTCCTGGGCCGCGTACGGGCACCGGTGATCGCCGTAGCTGAACGACATGTACGCCTGGTTGCCGCTCGAGGTCTGCGGCAGCGGGCGGACGAGCGGGTCGTGGTTGGCCGCCGCCAGGCCGAGGATGAGCAGGTCGCCCTTGCGGATCTGCCTGCCGCCCAGCCGGAGGTCGTGGACGGCGAACCGGCCCGGGAAGTTCTGGGTGGGCGTGTCCTCCCAGAGGACCTCGTTCAGCGCCTGGCCGACACTGCGGCGGCCGCCGGCCAGCGTCATCGCGAAGCGGTCGTCGGTGAGCATCAGGCGCAGGGTGTTGCCGATCCAGTAGGCGGTCGGCAGCTGACCCGCGTTCATCAGGTGCAGCAGGTCCTCGGTGATCTCCTCGGCGGCGAGCCCGGCCGGGTGGGCCAGCAGCCGCGACGCGACGTCCGCTCCCGGAGTGTCCTTTTTGGACTCCACCATGCGCCGCACCTTGTCCCGGACGCGCGCGTAGGCCTCGTTCGCGCCCTCGCCCGCGGCATGGGTCAGGTAGACGTCACGGACCAGGTCCGCGGTCTCCGCCTCCGGCACGCCGATCATCCGGGCGACGACGGGCAGCGGGACGCCGTCGGCGTACTGGGCGATCAGGTCCGCCTCGCCGGACCCGGCGAAGGCGTCGATGAGCCCGTCGGCGACCTGCTGCGCCTGCGCGCCGAGCTCGAACTGGTCGACGGCGCCGAGCGCCTCGTCGAGGGCCTCGGCGCGGCGCCGGTGTTCGGCGCCCTCGGCGAACATCATCGTCGGCTGGTGGCCGATGAGCGGCAGCAGCGGCCAGTCGGGCGGGACGCGGTCCCAGGCGTTCCAGCGCCGCGAGTCGCGCCCGAAGACCTCCGGGGTGCTCACGACGTACTGCACCTCGCGGTAACCCAGCACCAGCCACGCCGGCACGTCGCCGTCGAGCAGGACCGGCGCGACCGGCCCGTGCGCCCTCCGCATTTCCGCGTAGAGGTCCGCCGACGTCTGCTGGAACGCCGGCCCGGACAGCGGCGTGGCGTGCCGGAAGGCGGGATCCAGGGCGGGGGCTGCGGGACGGGTCATGGTGTGGTCTCCCGGACGGAGGACAGGGCGAAGAGGTGGTGGACGAGCGCGAGCAGGACGGACTTGCTGGAGTCGCGACGGCGGGCGTCGCAGTCGACCAGCGGCACCTCGGGGGACAGGTCGAGGGCCTGGCGCACCTGCTCCAGGCTGTGTTTCGGCGGGCCGAAGTTGTTGCGCGCCACGATGAACGGCGTCCCGTGGTGCTCGAGGCGGTCGATGGAGTACCAGGAGTCGGCCAGCCGCTCGGTGTCCACCAGCACGACCGCCCCCAGCGTCCCGGAGAACAGGCGGTCCCAGAGGAACCAGAACCGCTCCTGGCCCGGCGCGCCGAACAGGTACAGCACCATGCGCTCGTTCAGGCTGATCCGCCCGAAGTCGAACGCGACCGTGGTGGTGGTCTTGCCGTGCGAGGCGCCGTCGTCGATGCCGACGCCCGCCTGCGTCATGGTCTCCTCCGTGCTCAGCGGGCGGATCTCGCTGACGGAGCCGACCATGGTCGTCTTGCCCACGCCGAACCCGCCGACGATCACGATCTTCAGCCCGTCCCTGGCGGTGCTCGGCAGCGGAGCACGGGTGTCCTGCTCAGAGCTTCTGAAGTCCAACGAGCACCTGCTTCAGGGTTTCGAGGTCGGGCAGACGGGTGTCGACGGGTGCCGAGGACGGGTGGCGGGCGGTGATCCGGCCGGTGTCGAGCAGGTCGCACAGGAGGATCTTGACGACGCTCACCGGGAGGCCCAGATCCGAGGAGACCTCCACCAGCGCCGTCGGGTTGCGGCACAACCGGAGGATCTTGACGTGCTCGGACTGCATGCCCGGAACCGGATCGCACTCGCTCACGATCAGCGTCACGAGGTCCAGCGCGCTCTCGTTCGCGCGGCTGCGCCCGCCGGTGACGGTGTACAACCGGTCGGGGTCCTCGCGGTGCAGGTCTTCCCAGGTCATGTCATCCGCCGCTGTGCTGGGGCTGAGGACGCGGCGGCGCCGTGAGGTACTCGCCGATCTGCTCGACGAGCTCGTTCATGTTGTGGCCGATGAGGCCCACGTCGGCGTCGTCGTCGGCGATCACGGCGAGGTGGGCACCCGCGCCGGCCTCCACGATGAACAGCATCCCGCCGTGGAACTCCGTCATGGACTGCCGGACGCCGCCGGTGCCGTCGCCGAACTCGATGGACGTGCCGTAGGCCAGGCTCTGGATGCCCGAGGCGATGGCGGCCAGCTGGTCGGCCTGGTCGACGGTGAGCCCGCGGGTGTGGCAGAGCTTGAGGCCGTCCTTGGACAGCACCAGGGCGTGCCGGGTGCCCGGGGTCTTGCTCTGCAGGTTCTCGAGCAACCAGTCGAGATCGTGGTCGGTGGTGTTCATCGGGATCCCTCGCCTCCGATCTGCGGTCCGGTGGGTGCTTCGAGTCCAGGGGCGGTTATCGGCTCCCCGCTGGGGGGAACGGGGCGGATGCCCCGGCCTGCCGCGCGGAACGCGCTGAACCTCGCCCCGGCGTCGGCACGGGCCGGAGCGGGACTCGCCGCCGGTGCCGGCGCCGCCACCGGCACGGGCGCCGCCGCCAGCGTCTGCCCGCGACGTCGCCGCGGCAGTCCGGCCAGGTCACCCTCTACTTTGGACTCCGTTGCGATGGGCGCGGCGGGCGCGCGTACCTCGGGAGGTGGCGTGCCCACCGCCGGCGTGGCCGGCAGAGCGTCCTGTTCGGACTGGGTGATCAGCTGCCGCGGGATCATGACGACGACTCCGGTGCCGCCGCGCGCGGACGGCCGGAAGTGCACGCTCAGGCCGTGCTTGCGCGCCAGGCAGCCCACCACGGCCAGCCCCAGCCGGGTGCCGGACAACGTGGTGAGGTCCAGCGGCTCGGCGGAAACCGCGCGCACGGCCCGCTCGAGGGCCGCGGCGCTCATGACGAGGCCGCTGTCCTCGATCGTGACCACGACACCGGCGTGGACCTCCTCGACGTACACGTGCACGTCCTCCGACGGCGGGGAGAAGCTGGTGGCGTTGTCCATCAGCTCGGCCAGCGCGTGCATGACCCCTTCGGCGGCGTACCCGGCGACCGCGACGGTGCTGGTCGAGTGCGTCCGCACCCGCTGGTAGGCGCTGATGCGCCCCATCGCGCCGCGCAGGATGCTTTCCATCACGATCGGCTTGGTCCAGCGCCGTCCGGAGCGGGCGCCGGTCAGGACCGCGATGCTGTCCGCCAGCCGGCCCGCCTGCGCGGTGCTGTGGTCGAGCTTGAGCAGGTCGCCGAGGACGTTTTCGTCGTGCCGCCCTTCCATTTCGCGCAGGTCGGCCAGCATGCTGGTGGCCAGGGCTTGGACGCGGCCGGCGGCGTTGGCGCAGGCGGCCATGGTGGCCGCGCGCATGCGCTCGCCGCGGCTGATCTCCTGCGCGACCGCCGCCAGCAGGCGACGGCTCGCGCCGTCCACGGAGGACGGCACCTCGGCGAGCGCGGTGTCCGCCGACGCTCCGCCGCGCACCCGCTCGACGAGGGCGGGCAGCGTGTCGTCGGCGAGCCGGGCGACCTCCCCGTCCAGCACCGCGGCCCGGCCCTGGAAGTGGCGCGACGCCAGCGCGAAGTAGACGGCGACCGTGACCGCCGCGCACACCACGGCGGCGGCGACCCCGCCGGACCAGGCCACGAACGTCCGGCCGGCCGCGGGCGCCGCGGCCGTCGTCCACCACAGGATCCCGCCGGTGACGACGATGGCGGCCGGCAGCGCGAACAGGGCTCGTCCCACCGGCGGGCGCTCGGCCCGGGGGCGAGCGGGTAAGTGCACTGACATCGATCAGGTCCTCGCGGGCGGTCGGATACAGAGAAGGGAATTACGCCGAATGCCGGACGTTACTGGCCCGGCCGGTCTCAAGGGGATTCAAACAATTCCGGCGAGCGGCGGCGGTGCGTGCCGGAAGACCGTCGTGGAGTCGGGTGGGGAAGCTACTCGATTTCGACTCCTCAGTGCCTGCGACGGTCGCTCCGGCACCCTAGCGCCCATCTTTCCCGTGCGTAAGGGGCAGTTTCGCGGTGATACCACTTCGCCAGGACCCGGTGGTTCCGGAAAGTCAATTCCCAACGGCGCCGCGATGTCATGAATGACTTTTTCCGGTCGTCCGGCGGCGGGAAAGAGTCATTCACGGCGGCCGCCGGGCATACTGATCATCGGACTCGGCGCGACCGGAGGGTGCGGATGGCCAGGCTGGTGGACCGGACGATCCTGATCGTCGGGGCGTCCTCGGGGATCGGCGCCCAGGTGGCGCGCGACGTCGCGGGCCACGGCAACCGGGTGGCCGTGGTCGCCCGGCGGGCGGCGGAGCTGGCGGCGGTCGCGGCCGACGTCCGCGCGGCGGGGAGCCCCTGTCTCGACATCGTCGCCGACGCTCTCGACCCCGTGGCCGCGGCGGCGGTGGTGGCGCGGGTGGCGGCGGAGTTCGGCACGGTCGACGTCGCGCTGCTCAATGCCGGGCAAGGGCCGGACATGGCGATGGCCGAGGCCGGAGTGGCCGACGTGGCCCGCGTGATGGCGCTGAACTACGACGTGACGGTGAACTACCTCGTCCCGTTGATCGCGCAGCTGCGGCGGCAGGGCGGTGGCCTGATCGCCCAGACGAATTCGCTGGCGGGGCTGATGGGCATCCCGCGTCAGGGTCCCTATTCGGCCGCGAAGGCCGCCGTGCGGACTTTGCTCGACGCCGCGCGGGTCGAGCTCGCTCCGGAGGGAATCCGCTTCACCTCGCTCTATCCCGGCTTCGTGGCGACCGCGCGCGTCAGCGCCGACGGGTTGCCGAAACCCTTCCAGATCAGCGAAAAACAAGCCGCGCGCCACGTCGTGCGGGCGTTGCGGCGGGAACCGGCCAACGCGTCCTTCCCCTGGACGACGTCCGCGCTGGTCCGGTTCCTGCGGGTGCTCCCCGCGCCGGTTTCCGGCGCGGTGCTGCGAAAACTGGCCGGCCGCCGAGAGCCGGACGGGCTCAGGGCAGCTGGCCGCCGTAGTCGGGGAGCTTGAACGTGCGTTCCGCGTGGCCGCCGGCCAGGTCGGAGTCGTTGTTCCCGATGTTGGCGACGATCGTGTAGCCCTTGGCCTCGATGTCCGCCCGCGCCGCGGTCTTGTACTTCTGCAGGTCGAACAGGTCGCCGAGGCCGGTTTCGTAGACGTCCGCGTACTGGTAGCCGACCTTGGTCAGGTTGTAGCGGGTGATCCAGTCCTCGAGCTTGAGGCGGCCGGTCACGAAGAAGACCGTGGCGCCGTGCTGGGCGGCGTACTGGGCGACCCGCAGGACGGGGGCCACGGCCGGGACGTCGGCCAGTCCCGGGTGGTAGTTGCTTTCCAGTGACGTGTTGTCGATGTCGAGCACGACCGCGGGGCGCCCCGAGCCGGGCAGGCGGTCGCGCAGGTACGCGGCGGCCTGGTCGGTGACCGCGGTGACGTCGGCGATCCACGTCGAGTAGGGCGGCAGAGCCGCGGCGGCGGCCTGCGGAGCGGTGGCGGCGGCGGCTTGGCCGGGCAGGGTGAGCAGCCCGGTCAGCACGGTGCCGGCCACGGCAAGCGGGACAAAGGCGCGGAAGCGGGGCATCGATGCTCCTCATCGTCCGAACTAAGGCGAAACTTGTTCACGTTCGCGCGAGTAACCTACCGCCGCGTAGGTACCTGCCGAAAGCGGCAAGGGAACGATCGGCGCTGCGCCGTCCGCCGGGCCGTGGCGACGATCGGACGCGGCCAACAGGCCGCCGACCGTCCCGGTACGGGTAGGGTTCACCGTTCTTGGCCGACTGGCCGGACGAGGATCTCGTTGACGTCCACGGTGGCCGGCTGGCCGACCGCGTAAAGCACGGCCCGGGCGACGTCGGCGGGGGCGAGCTTGGGGTCGCCCGCCCGTTCGGGCGGGATGCCGCCGGTGTCCACCAGGCCGGGCTGGACCAGCGTCACCCGGACGCCGGTGCCGACGCATTCGGCGCGGATGGACTGGGCCAGGCCGGTGACGGCCCATTTCGTGGCCGAGTACAGGTTGCCCGGCCGGACTCCGCGGCCGGCGGCCGAGCCGGTCAGGACGAGGTGACCGCCGGAGGCGACCAGGGCCGGGAGTGCGGCACGGGCGGTCAGCGCGGGGCCGTAGACGTTGGCGAGCACCATGTCCCGCCACTGGTCCGGCGGTGCGCCGTGGCGGCCGAGGAACGAGGTGACGACACTGGTGCCGGCGTTGGCGAAGGCCACGTCGAGCCGGCCCCACGTGTCCTGGACCCGGGTGACGAGCTCGCTGAGCCGGGCCCAGTCGGTCACGTCGCAGGAGACCGGCCACGCCCGGTCGGGCCCGCCCAGCCGGGTGGCGAGGCCGGCCAGGCCACGCTCGTCGCGGGCGACGAGCACCAGGCGGTAGCCGGCTTCGGCGGCGAGCCGGGCGGTGGCGGCTCCGATGCCGCGGGAGGCGCCGGTGATGAGGAACACGGGATCGGTCACGGACGCAGGCTAGCCAACGACCCCGCAATGGTCTAGACCATAGGAGTCCTGTCGCCCCAGCGAGGAGAACCCGTGGACTTCACCACCGACTTCGGCACCGCCGTGCGCGAGCACCTCCGCCTGGTCGAGGACCGCAACGCCGCCACTCTCGACACGGTGGCCCGCCGGCTCCTCGACGTCGTCCGCACCGGCCGGCTGGTGCACGCCGCGGCCGCGGGGCACGGCCTGGCCGCGGTGCTGGAGACCTTCTACCGCGCCGGCGGGCTGGCCTGCGTGCGCCCGCTCTTCCACCCCGGCCTGCTGCCCCTGCACGGCGCCCAGGCCAGCACCCAGCTCGAACGGGTGCCCGGGCTGGCCGCGACGCTGGTCGCGCAGGCCGGTGTCCAGCCCGGTGACGTCGGAGCCGTCTTCTCCAACTCCGGCGTCAACGCCTTCCCCGTCGAGGTCGCCGACGAGCTCAAGCGGCGGGGCGCCTACGTCGTCGCGTTCGCTTCCCGGCCCCACATGGACAACGCCCCGGCGCGCTCCTTCGCCAAGCTCGGCGAGCTGGCCGACGCCGTGCTGGACACCGGCATCCCGCCCGGCGACGCCGTGGTCCCCACGCCCGGCGGGACGACCGCGGCCCTGTCCACCCTCTGCTCCACGTACCTGTGGAACCTCCTGCTCGTCCGCTTGACCACCGTGGCCGGCGACGTCTCCCTCCCCCTTTGGCAGAGCTCCAACCTCCCCGGCGGCGACACCGCCAACGAGCGGTACCTCGACCACTACCGGGCGCACGTGCCGGCGCTCTGACGGTTTCGCGTTGAGTCTCCCCCAAGGGGAGGCGGCAGGCTGGGGGCATGGACGACGAGAACCTCCTCACGATCGGGGCGCTGGCCGAGCGGACGGGCCTGTCGGTCAAGACGATCCGGTTCTACTCCGACAAGGGGATCGTTCCGCCGACCTGCCACAGCCCGGCCGGCTACCGCCTGTACGACGTGGCCGCCCTGGCGCGCCTGGAACTGGTGCGCACGCTTCGTGAGCTGGACATCGATCTGGCCACGGTCCGGCGCGTGCTGGCCGCCGAGACCTCGCTGGCCGAGGTCGCCGCGGCGCACGCCGCGGCCCTCGAGGCGCAGATCCGGGCGTTGCGCCTGCGGCGTGCCGTGTTCGCGGCGGTCGCGAGCCGGAAGTCGACCCCTCGGGAGATGGATCTGATGCACAGACTGGTGAACCTGTCCGACGCCGAACGGCGCCGCTTCGTCCACGATTTCATCGACGACACCTTCGGGGGTGTCGACGCCAACCCGGCCATGGTGGAACTGCTGCGGTCGACCATGCCCGAGCTCCCCGAAGACGCCACGCCCGGACAGGTCGAGGCGTGGATGGAGCTCGTCGAGCTGGTCCAGGACGACGACTTCCGGGCAGCGGTGCGGCGGATGGCCCAGTACCAGGCGGCCCAGCGCGCCGACGGGGACACCACGGGCCTGCACCACGACCTGACCGAGACCGTGCGCGAGGACGTCGGCCGGGCGCTCGCGGCGGGGATCGCCCCGGACTCGGAGCAGGCCGGTGGCGTTGTCGCCGCGCTCACCGCACGCTACGCCGAGACGTTCGGCAAGGCCGACGACAACCGGCTGAAGGCGTGGATCCTCGACCGGCTCGAGGTCGCCGACGATCCGCGCGTCACGCGGTACTGGCAGCTGGTGGCCACCATCAACGGCTGGCCTCCGCTCCCGGACCCGGGGCCGGTGTTCACCTGGTTCGGCAAGGCCCTGCGCGCTCGTCTCGGCTGAACCGGGACCCGGCCGGATTTTTCCGGAGCCCGGTGTCGAATCCCCGAGGAGCCGTTCGTGGAGGAGGTGAGCGGCCGCCACGAGGGCGCCGCCGAGGAACCGCAGGAGATGAGATGTCGCACCCGGAGCCCGTCGCCCGCCGCATGTTCGACCTGGTCGAGCCCATCGGCATGCTGCCCTACTTCGCCGGCGAGTCGGACGAGGCCCTGATGGCGCTGGGCCTGCGCAACGTCTGGGACGCCTACTTCGCCGGCCGCGCCGCGCCCTTCGGCCCGGCGATCCCGGCCGAGGTCGTCCACGCGGTCTTCTACAACTTCGCCCCCGGCGAAGTGGCCCGCCACATCCCGCGGATCTGGGACCTGACCACCCCCGAGGCGGCGCTGGCCGCCCGCGAGCGGGGCTGCGTCGCCGGGATGCGGCGGATCCTCGGCGAGCGTGCCGACGACCCCGCCGTCACGCGCGCGGCCGACCTCCTGCTCCGCGCGGCGACCAGCGCACCGATGGAGGGCCGCGCCCTCTACGCGGCCCTGCGCGCGCTCCCGGTCCCGCGGGAGCCGCTCGCCCGGCTGTGGCACGCGGCCACCCTGCTGCGTGAGCACCGCGGCGACGGCCACATCGTCGCGTTGCTGGCCGAGGGCATCGGCGGGACGGAGGCCCACGTGCTCCACGCCCTGTCCACCGACGTGCCCGCGGAAAAGTTCGGCCGGCTCTGGCACCTCCCGGCCGCCCAGCTCGCCGCGGTCATCGACGGCATGCGCGCCCGCGGCCTGGTCGGTGCCGACGGCTGGCTCACCGCCGAGGGCCGGGCCGCGAAGGAACGGGTCGAGGCGATGACGGACCGGCTCGCGGAGGCGCCGTACCAGGCGTTGGACTCCGGCGAGCTGGACCGGCTCATCGCCGACCTCGGACCGATCTCGGCCGCCCTCAAAGCGGAGTTCCCGTGGTAGCCGCCGGGAAAGGGGGCACGGTTCGCTACCGTTGCCGCGGTAGGCGATGTCCGAAAGGAAGCTCACGTGGTGCGCATCGGGATCACCGGTCACGCCAACCTGACCGACGCGACCGCCGGGCTGGTGGCCGGTGAGCTCCGGAGGCTCCTCGCGGGACACGCGGGGCTCGTCGGAGTCACCTGCCTCGCCCGCGGCGCCGACCAGGTGTTCGCGCGAACCGTCCTGGAGCTGGGCGGGACACTCGAGGTGGTCCTGCCCGCCGCGGACTACCGGGACCGCGAGGTCGAGCCGGACAACGCGGCCGAGTTCGACGGCCTGCTGGCCGAGGCGGCCGTCCACACGATGCCCTTCGCCGAATCCGGCGGTGCGGCCTACCTGGCGGCCGGCGAACACCTGTTGTCCATTGTGGACAAGCTGGTCGCGGTCTGGGACGGCGGTCCCTCCGGCGGGCTCGGCGGTACCGCGGACGTCGTCGAAGCCGCACGGAAGCGGGGAATGGACGTCACCGTCGTGTGGCCGGAGCGGGCCGCCCGGGGCTGAGGGCGGGGCGGGCGAGCGCCGGGGCCTGGCCGGCGCTCGCCCGCTCGGTCAACGCCGGGGCGTCACCGTGTTCGCCACGACGAGCGGGGCGAGCTGCACCCAGTCGACGTTCGGTCCCCACGCGGCCGGGTTGCCGAAGGTGAGCGCGCCACCCTTCGTGGTCAGGTCGATCGGAGAAGTCTCCGGCCAGAACCCGTCCCACGTGTAGTTGTGGCGGTAGGGGGCGCGGGTCACCGTGCCGCCGGCCTCGGTCGCCACCAACGTCCGGGTGATCGTGTCCGTGTTGTACGGGTGCCCGGTGTTCTTCTCCGCCTGCGCGTAGGCGACGGTGAGGTCGTACTGACCGGGGCCGCCGGTGCGCGGGATGGTCAGCGTGCCGCCGTTGCCCAGGTAGCCGACGTAGGAACCGCCGGACGCCCACGGCCCGGTCGCGGTCGTCGCGCCACCCGCGAGCCGGCCCGACTCGGCTTCGACGCGGACCGCGTTCCGGTCGGCCGCCGCGTCCCGCACCTGCGTGAGCGTGCCCGCCACCAGCGGGGTGCGGCCCTCGTTCGACAGGACTGCCTCGGTGACCCCTGCCTTGAGGAACACCGTGGTGCTGCCCGACCGGACGCCGATGCCGGTGGCGGTCAGGTCGCCGCCCGCCACGCGGCGGCCGGACAGCGTGAGCCCCAGCGTGCTGCGGCCGGCACCCGCCCAGGACGTCGACAGGCGGTAGTAGCCGTCTTCGGCGGCCGACAGGTAGGTCGTGACCTTCTCCCCGGGCGCCAGGACGACCGCGCCGGGCGCGACGACCTGGAGCGCGGCCGTGCCGTGGTCGACCGTGCCGCCGGAGCGGCGGGCGTCGGCGAGCGGGTACTCCGCCCGTTCCGGGCCGGTGACCTCGGTCAGGTCGAACCGGTCCAGCGTCACGTCGGACGAGCCGCCGAGGAACCCGTTCGGATCGCTGGTGCGCACCGAAATGCGGTGCTTGCCCGCGGTCAGCGTGAGCGGCGTGTCCAGCCGGCCGCGGTAGGTCCAGTTCAGCGTGGCCGGCAGGGTCAGGGTGCGGACGTAGGTGTCGTCGACGTACAGCGCCAGCCGGCCGACGAAGGCGTTGGTGCCGTAGAAGACGCCCAGCCGGTACGCGCCGTCACGCGGGGCGCCGACGTCCACGGTGACGCGGGAGGCGGGAGTGTTCATGGACCCGACGTCCTTGCCGCCCGACGTCGTGTAGCGCATGGCCATGTCCCACGAACCGGACCCGTCGTCCTGGACGTAGACCTGGGCGTTCTCCACGGTGCCCGCCTCGGCTTCGTAGCTCGCCTGCCACGGCGCGGTCGCCACGGGCGGCGCGCCGAGCCCCGCGGGCGTGACGACCACCTGGTACGCGGCCAGCGGGTCGCCGCCCGGCACGGAGATCGTCGCCTTGCCGTCCCGCACGGTGACCCGGGACGCCGCCACGACCGGCGGCTGCTGCGCGTCGCCCTCGTAGCCCGACCAGGTCGCCTTGGCGATCCGGACATCCACCCGGTCGCCGAAGACCTTCCGGTCCAGGCCGGTCAGCGCGACGTCGACCGCGTCCGCCGTGCCGCCGAGCAGGACGGTCGCCTTGCGGTCCGTGCGGTCGAGGGTGGCGAGGCCCTGCAGCGAGTTCCGGGTATCTGGCCGCGGCGGCGTCACGCGGACCGTGTCGCCGGACAGGTCGGCGTACCACTTGGTCAGCCACCAGCCGCCGTTGGCGCGGCCGGTGCGCACGGCGTTGTCGCTGAGGTTGCCCGCCAGCGACCAGTACGCCAGCTGACCGTCCACTTTGGTGTCTTCGAGCATGGTGATCCACTGGATCAGCCGCCCGGGCACCGAGGTGTCCTGCCGGTCGGTGTACTCGTTGATGGTGATCGGCCGCGGCGGGATGCCGAGCGAGCGTTCCATGGCGCGGTAGTCCGCGTAGTGCCCGCGGTAGGTGGCCGGTGAGTCGGGGCTCAGTTCGTGCCAGGTCGCGATGTCGGGCAGGACGTTGTTGGCCTTGGCGTAGGTGAGGAACTCGCGCAGGTGGTCGGGGCGGTACCCGGTTTCGCCGATGCCGGCGATCCGCGCGTTCGGCAGGACCGCCTTCACCACGCGGTAGACCTTCGTCCAGTCCGCGAAGAACTGCTGCTTCTTGTTCGCCCAGTCCGAGTACCAGTTCCCGTCCGGTTCGTTGAAGATCGTCCACACGAACCGGTCGCGGTCCGGTCGCTTCGCCACCTTGTCCAGCTGGGGCTCGAGACGCGCGATGTAGTCGTCGACGCCGAGATCCTGGTACGGCCAGCGGCTGTAGACGTCCTGGGCGTAGATGTGCACGTCGGTGCCGCCGGCGGCGAAGAAGCCGTCGGCCACGGCCAGTGCGTCGCCGTTGGGGTGCTGCTCGCCGTCGGGTGCCTTCTGGGAGATGGTCCGCGGGTGCATCCCGGCGATCAGGTCCTGCGACGGCACGCCGGGGTCGCCGAGGCCGTAGAGGATGCCCGTGGCACCCCCGTGGAACGCGCCCGTGGACGCGCCGAGGTCGACGCGCAGCGTTTCGGTCGCCGCGGCCTGGGCTGTGGCCGGGGAAAGCGTGGTGAACGCGAGGACGGCGACGGCCGCCCCCGCCAGGATTCGTTGTCGCATCAGCACTCCGCTTCGCTGGGGAGGGGGTTCACTTGACGGCGCCGCTGGTGATGCCCGAGATGATCTTCCGCTGGGCCACGGCGAGGACGACGATCAGCGGCAGGCTCATCAGCACCACGTAGGCGAAGATGAGGTGCCAGTTGTTGAGGTAGAGCCCCGCGCTGGCGACGCGGAACAGGTTGAGCGGCAGGGTGTCGAGCCGCCCGCCGACGACGAAGAAGGCGTAGAACACGTCGTTCCACACGTACAGGCAGATGAGGATGGTCGCGGTGGCCAGCGCCGGTCGCAGCAGGGGGAGAACGATGCGCCGGAACACCGTGAGGGGACTGGCCCCGTCGATCTGGGCGGCTTCTTCCAGCGACACCGGGATGGTCCGGACGAACCCGGTGACGAAGAAGATCACCGTGGACAGATAGATTCCCAGGTAGACACCGATCATCCCGATCGCGCTGCCCGCGAGGCCGAGCTGCCGCAGCAGGAGCACGACGGTGACGACGGCCGGCGGCAGCACGATCCCGCTGATGCCGAGTGCGTACAGGACGGCGTTGAGCCGGGTCGCGCGGCGGGCCAGCACCCACGCGGCCATGGAGCCGAACGTCAGCACTCCGGCCACCGTGGGCACCACGATCAGCAGGCTGCCGAAGAACGCCGCCGGCACCTCGCCCTGGACCCAGACTTCCCGCAGGTTCCCGAAGAGCTGCCAGTGGCTGGGCAGCGAGAGGTTCGGATTGAGCGCTTCGCCCTGGGACTTCCCGGCGGTCACCACGACGAGCCAGAGCGGGACACCGATGAGCGCGAGGACGAGCGCGGTGGTGACGACCGGCTGCAGCTTCGTCCAGAAACGCGCGTCGGACAGGCGGGCGGTCACAGGATCTCCTCTCGCTTGCGCAGGGTCCGGATCACCGGGAAGGCCAGGAACGCGACGAGCAGGAACAGCACCAGGCTCATCGCGGTCGCCTGGGCGAACAGGCCCTGGCCGAACGTGCGGTAGATGAAGATGTTGAGGATCTCCGTGGTGCGGGCCGGGCCGCCGCCCGTGGTGGCCTGGACGACGTCGAAGCCGTTCATGGACCCGAGCAGCGCGGTGGCCACGTTGAAGGTCACCGCCGGCGCCAGCAGCGGCGACTTGACGACCCAGAACGTGCGCCAGCGCGAGGCGCCGTCGATGCGGGCGGCTTCGAGGATGTCCTCCGGGACCGTCTTGAGCCCGGCCAGGTAGATGAGCATCGACAGGCCCATCCACTTCCACGCGTGGATCAGCGCGACCACGACGATCGACCAGGTGGTGTCGCCGAGCCAGGCGTAGTCGAACGTCCGCCCGAGCACCGCGCCGATCAGCTCGTTGAGGCTGCCGTGCGGTTTCAGCAGCGCCTGGAAGATGTAGCCGACGGCGAGCGCCGACATCAGCACGGGGATCAGGAAGAAGATCCGGGCGAGGCGGTTGAGCCGGTTGTCGCGTTCGAGCAGGACGGCCAGCGCGAACCCGAAGAGGTTCTGGAAGACCGCGACCAGCACCGCGTAGACGAGTGTGATCCGCACCGCCCGCAGCAGCGTGCCGTCGGAGGCCAGCTGGGTGAAGTTGTCCAGCCCCACCGGCTTGATCGAGCTCTTGAACCCGGACCAGTCGGTGAAGGCGTAGACGAAGTTGAACAGCGTCGGCAGGAAGAAGAAGACGAGCAGGATGGCGAACGCGGGCGCCAGGAACCACATCGGGTGCGTCCGCTTGCCGTACGTGCTCGTGCGGCGGGCGCCCGGCCGTGGAGCGGGCCGGGTGACCGGCCGCTCCACGACGAGCGTGCGTTCTGCGGTGGACATCAGAAGCCCGGGGCTCCGGCCGCCTTGGCCAGCTGGGCGAACTGGTCCTGGGTGGCCTTGGCCACCTGGTCCGGCGTCATGGTCCCGGCGATCATGTCGGCGAGGTTGATGTAGAGGTCCGGGTTGGCGACGGCCAGCGCCTGCATCGAACCGACCGCCGTCGGCAGCGACTTGTGGACGTCGAGCAGAGCCTGCGGCACGCCCGGCGGGTTCGCGACCGACGGCTCGAGGGAGACGGTCTTGCGGTCGGCGACGAACCCGGCGTAACCGGGGCCCATCCAGTACGCCAGCAGCTGCCGGGCCGCGGCTTCGCGCTTGGCGTCACCGGTGCGGAAGGCGACCAGGGCGTTCGACTGGTCCGGGATGAAGGTGCCGATCTGCCCGGACGGCGCGATCGGGAAGAAGCCGATCTTCTTGTCCAGCGTCGCGGTGTCGGCCTTGGCCTGCAGCTGGCCGAAGAACGAGTTGACCTGCACGGCCATGGCCGCCTTGCCGTCGAGCAGCGCGGCGCTCTGGTCCTCAAGCTTGGCGGTCTTGATGTCCGCGTTGAACAGGCCCTCGTCGATCAGCGCCTGGTACTTCTTGATGGTGTCGAGCACGACCGGGCTGGTGAAGGTCTCCTGCTTGCCGTTGATCTTGTCCCACAGGCCGTTCTTGGCGGCGTCGGCCAGCTGGACCTGCACCCACCATTGCGTCGCCCAGCGGTCGCCGCCCATCTCGAAGAACGGCGTGACGCCCTTGGCCTTGAGCGCGCGGGCCGCGGTGACCATGTCGTCGAAGGTCTTCGGCGTCTCGGTGATGCCGTTGGCGGCGAAGACTTCCTTGTTGTAGTAGACGCCTTCGACGGCCGGGCTGGTGATCAGGGCGGCGTAGCGCTTGCCGTCCAGCAGGCCGGTGATGTCCTTCAGTTCCGGCGCCAGCTTGGGCAGCCACGGCGCGTCGTCCAGCGGCTGGAGGTTCGTCTTCGCGTTGATGGCGGTCAGCATCGAGGAGGTGGGCTGCCAGAAGGCGAGGTCCGGCTTGTCACCGGTGGCCACCTTGGTCTGGATGCTCTGCTCGTACGGGTCGGGGATCGTCACGACCTGGACGGACGCGCCGGTCGCCTGCTCGAAGGCCGCCACGACCTGCTTGGGCACGGTGTTGCTGTTCTGCGCCGCCCAGACGGTCAGCTTGACGCCGTCGAGCTTCGCGGTGGGGTCGGCCCACGTGGCGGGTGCGGCGTCGGCGGGGGCGTTCGCGGACGGGTCGCTGCAGGCGGCGAGGCCCAGCACGAGCGCAGCGGCGGCGACGGCGCTGATCCATTTCTTCATCGGGGTGATCCTTCGGTGGGGGAGGGGTTAACCGGCGACGATGCGGAAGAGCCGCGCGGACGCGGTGGTGTGCGGGGTGGGGGTCAGGGTGAGGGAACCGGTTTCGGTGTCCCATTCGACGGTCCAGGCGGGCAGGTCCCGGGGGTAGCGTGCCTCGATGTGGACGTGCTGGGATCGCAGGTGTGGCAAGGACAACGTCACGGGCCCGGCGTCGTCCCCGCGCCGCCACACCGCGAGGTGCGTGACGTCGCCGGAGCGCAGGGCCAGGCTCAGCCACGGATCGCTCCAGCCGGGCAGGCCCAGCGGCCACAGGGGAACCGCAGCCGTCAGTCCTTTTCGGATTTCGCGGTACACCTCCACCGCGGCGCGCACGGAAGCCTGCTGGTCCGCGGACATGAGGTCAAGCCGTCCCGAAAGGTAGAAGCGGCCGAGCAGCCCGGTGCACACGGTGTAGGCGAAGTCCTCGTCCGGCATGTCCGGCTGCGGGTAGGCCCAGCTGGCCGACTGCTCCGGCAGGACCGACAGCGGGGCGGCCACGGCGATCGGCGGGTAACGCAGGTAGTCCTGCTGGTCGCTGGTGGACTGCAGCTGCATCCGCGACAGCATCGCGTAGTCCATGCGCATGGCGCCCGACGCGCAGTTCTCGAGGATCAGCCCGGGATGCCGGTCCAGGACCCCGTCCAGCCACGCCAGGTGCGCCCGGTTGCAGGCGAGCAGGCCCGCGCCGACGCTGTCGGCGGCCAGGTCGGTGCCCGCGCCGGGATCGACGTTGTAGTCGAGCTTGAAGTAGCCGACCCCGAGGTCTTCGACGAGCCGGTCGACCACGCCGTCCAGGTGCGCGACGGCGCCCGGGTGCCGCAGGTCCAGGACGTACCTGTCGTGTTCGACGAGCCGGACGCCGCCGCGCTGCAGGAAGGCCGCGTCGGGCAGCTTGTCCGCCATCGGGCTGCGCACGCCGATCACCTCCGGTTCCAGCCACAGGCCGGGCACCATGCCGCGCTTGCGGATCCGGGTGAGGACTTCTTCGATCCCTCGGGGGAACCGGGTTTCCGAAGGCTGCCACTCGCCGACGCTGTCCCACCAGCTGGTGCCGTTGTCGTACCAGCCGGCGTCGATGCAGAACACCTCGGCACCGGCCGCCGCGGCGGCGTCGATCAGCGGGAGCAGCTTCTCCGTGGTGGGGTCGCCCATCAGCGTGTTCATGTAGTCGTTGAAGACGACCGGCAGCCTGGACCGGTCGAGGTGCGGGCGGACCAGCTCGCGCCGGTGCGCGGTGAGCGCGGCGACCGCACCGGCCAAACCGTCCACATCGGACACGGCGACCGACACGGGAACGGTGGTGAAGGATTCGCCGGGCTGGAGGGCCTGGTGCCACTGGTGGTCGATGTCCGTCGGCCCGAGCAGGGCCAGGTACGCGCCGTCCCGGCGTTCGCCCACCTCCCACCGCCAGGCGCCGTTGTGCTCGACCTGCCACAGCCAGGCCTGCCCGGTCCGGCGGTCGGCGAGCCCGCCGGTCGGCAGGTGCGTGCCGGTGGACCAGGTGCCGGTGCTGACGGCGGCGAACCGGCCGCGGCCGTCCTGGCCGTGCAGCCCGAGGTTGAGGTCGGGCAGGACGTCGTCGCGCAGCGGCCGGCGGGTCCACCGGCTTTCGCCGAGCCATTCGCTGTCGGCCCGGAGCAGGTCGACGTCTTCGACGCGCGCGCCGGGGAAGCCCGCGGCGAAGGACGTCACGCCCTGCAGCAGCACGGGTTCCGGGCCCTGGTTGGTCACCGTGGTGGTGATCCGGCAGGCGGCGACGCCGTCGACCGAGCGGAACGACGTCCGCGCGGTCAGCCCGGTGCGCTCGTCGCGCAGGTCGACGTGCAGTTCGCGCCACTTCCCGTCCTCGCCCCGGACCGAGCCGGTGTAGACCAGCCTCCGTCCGATCGCGGTCTCGGAGAACCGGTGCGAAGCACGGGCCCGGCCTTCGCCGGCGACCAGCATTTCCACCAGCGGCTGTCCCGCCCGGAGGCGGTTGTGGGCGCCGCCGGCGGTGAGGCACCGGAGGGCGACCGGGCCGTCCGGGGACACGTCCACGACGAGTTCCAACGCCGAGTGGCCCCAGGCCAGGGTCGTGGCCGACTCCGTCGAGATCACCGTTGCTCCCTATCACGCGGTTGTCGTTTCTGCTGTTCACGGCATATGTGACCGGTCACAATCGCAGGCCAGCAGTGTGACTGTTCCCACGTCCGGCTGAAAAGCCCGCGTTACCTTGTTGTTACGAACAGTCCGATGTTCACCGCGCGCGGGGCGGGGCGGTGGATTCGCGGATCACGAGGGCGGGCGGCGCGAGTTCGACGGCGGGTTGCGGGTTTCCGGCCAGGTCGGCGGCGAGTGCGGCGAGACAGGCGCGGCCCAGTGCGACGAAGTCCATCCGGACGGTCGTGAGCGCGGGGGTCCAGTAGGCGGCGCCGGGAACGTCGTCGAACCCGACGATGCTGACGTCACCGGGCACGTCTCGCCCGGCTTCGTGCAGCGCGCGGCGGACCGCCATGGCGGTGTCGTCGTTGCCGCAGAGGATCGCCGTCACTCGCGGGTCCGCCGCGAGCTCCCGGCCGGCCAGGTAGGCCGACCGCACGTCCCACCCCGCGGGCACGACGGGCGGCACCGGCACCCGCGCCGCCTCGAGCGCGCCGCGCCACCCCGCCTGGCGGGCGCTCGTGCCGGTCTCCGAGGGGATCGCGACGTGGTGGACCGTGCGGTGCCCCAGGTCCAGCAGGTGCCGGGTCGCGTCGGCGGCGGCCTGCCGCTCGTCCAGGAAGATCATCGTGCGCGGGACGTCGCCCAGGCCGCCGGCTTCCGTCGCGGCCACCACCGGGACTTCCGCCGGCAGCGCCCGCAGGACTCCCGCACCGGCGGCGTCGAAGGCGACCACCACGATCCCGCCGGCATTGGGGTCGCTCACGTACTCGACGGCCTGCCGGACGTCGGCGGGCCGGTCCGACTCCACCACCCGCACCCCGACCGCGAGCCCCTTCAGGCGGGCGGCCTCCTCGATCCCGCGCAGGGTCGAGGCGTAGCCGTACAGCGTCGTGTCGGAGATGACCACCGTCGCCGCGTTCGACCGCCCCGAACCGAGCGCCCTGGCCGCCCGGTTGGGGCGGTACCCCAGCCGTTCGATGACCTCCAGGACGTGCTGCCGGGTGCCGGCGTTGACGTACGGCGAGTCGTTCAGCACCCGTGACACGGTCTGGTACGAGACACCCGCGGCGGCCGCGACGTCACGAATGCTGGGCGCGGCGGAGGAACGTCGGGTCACCGTGCCATCGTGATCGGTACAGGTCGCCACGTCAAAGCCGGCGGGCCCGGCCGCACCTCGCGGCCAGGCCCGCCGGCGCGGGATCAGCTGTACGCGACCTGGGTCGTCGCGCTGGCGGTGACGTAGGTGATCGTCCCGCCCTGGAAGTTGTTGCGGCGGCCGCCGGTGACCGCGAACTCGTCGCTGGTCGGGTAGTGCAAGCGGCTGGTCTCCCAGCCCAGTGCGGCCCACTTCTGGCGGATCGCGCCGTGGATGGACTGGGCGCCCGTGGCCACGGTGTAGTAGATCGAGGCGCCTTGGGCGCCGTTGAAGTGGTTGTAGCGGCCGACGCCGTCGGGCGTTCCGGCTTCGTCGGTGGTGGGGTAGCCCAGTCCGGTTTCCCAGCCGAGGGCGGCCCACTTCTGCCGGATCAGGCCGTGGATCGACTGCGCGCCGGTGGCCGCCGTGTAGTAGATGGACGCGCCTTGGGCGCCGTTGAAGTGGTTGTAGCGGCCGACGCCGTCCGGAGTCCCGGTCTCGTCGGTGGTGGGGTAGCCCAGTCCGGTTTCCCAGCCGAGCGCGGCCCACTTCTGCCGGATCACGCCGTAGACCGCCTTGGCACCGGTCGACGTCGTGTAGTAGATCGAGGCGCCCAGCGAACCGGTGAAGTGGTTGTAGCGCCCGACGCCGTCGGGCGTGCCGGTCTCGTCCGTGGTCGGCAGGCCCAGCACCCCGCCGGGGCCGCCGAGCTGCTGGTAGTGCTGCCAGATCGCGCCGTGCACCGCGTACGCCCCGGTCGCCGGGAAGTAGCCGATGATGCCTTGCTCGTAGTTCTGCGCCCAGCCGCCGGCGGCCGCGTATTCGCCGCCGGACGGGTTGCCGAGGTAGGAGGACGCGCCGCCGAGGTCGGTGTAGTGCTGCGTGATCTTGTCGGCGACGGTGCCGGTGCCGAAGGCCAGCAGATCGGCCAGGCTGCCGTTGAACACGTCCTGGTCACCGGCGAACGTGCCGGACGACGCGGTCTGGTCGAACGTGAAGTCCGTCCAGCTCGCCGGCATCGTGACCGTTCCCGCGATCCACAGTGGATCGTTGGTGAAGTTCGGGTCGTTCGCGGTGCAGTGCGTCCACCAGCCGTTGGTGGTGTAGATGACCGGCCACCGGTTCGTGCGGTCGTGGATCGTCGTGACGAAGTCCGAGATCCACGCCGAAACCTGCGCCGGGGTCATGTTGTAGCAGTACCCCGCCCAGTCCTGCGTGCTGTAGGGGTTGTACTCGATGTCGAGCACCGGCGGCAGCGTCTTGCCGTCCGCGACCCAGCCGCCACCGTGGCTCAGGAAGAACTGCGCCTGCGCCGCGCCGGACGAGGTGTCCGGCAGTCCGAAGTGGTACGCGCCACGCAGCAGCCCGGCGTTCGCGGAACCGGCGAAGTTCGTCGTGAACTGCGGGTCCACATAGGTCGTGCTCTCCGTGGCCTTCATGTACGCGAACTTCGCGCCCTGGTTCGCCGCCGCGCCCCAGTCCACAGTGCCCTGGTAGTGGGACACGTCCATGCCCGGCGTCGTCACCCCCGAGGCCGAGGTCGCCGCCGCGCGCGCGGCGGCCTTGGGCGTCGCGGTGTCGTGCGCACCGATCGTCGAGCCCATGTAGTCCGAGCCCGGATGAGCCGGCGCGCTCGCTTTCCCGGCGGCGCTCGTGACCGCCGGACCGCCCGATGCCGTGGCCGCCGCCGGAACCCCGGCCAGCACACCCGTGAACAAGGCGGTGACCGCACCCGCGGTCACCGCACGCTGAACCCAACCCACCGCAACCTCCACCCGGTATTCGTTCACACCGCTATCGACGGGAGCCCGGAAGCGTTACCGATGCACACGAGGAAATCTTCCCCGGGGGAAGTGTCGCCGCGTTTGTCCGAAAAGGACGTGTCAGCCGTCGGAGCGATGCCGTTCCAGGAGGAAAGTTTCGAACGGTTTCAGGGTGCCGTCAGTGCCGACCACGTCGTAGTACGTCACCCGCATCGTCGTCGTCCCGCCGGGGCGGGTGCCCGGGTCGACCGTGAAGGCCGCGAAGCCGTAGGAGTTCGCCGCGTCGCGGACCGCCGACCAGGGGGCGTCTTCGGTGACGTACACCGGTGGCCGTTTGCCGGTCGCCGGGTCGGGGTCGCCGACCTTCGTGATCACCCGGCACCGCGGCGGGGTGAAGAACAGCTGGTTCGACGGCGCCGACGTGCCACCGCCGCCGAGTACCATGTGGACAGTGCCGTTCGTGGTGTCGACGACGTCGGTGCGCGTCGACACCGGCACGGGGGTGCGCGTCGGGTTCGCCGTCGCGCCGCGGATCGGGTGGGAGCGCTCGTAGTGGTGCTCGTGGCCGCAGACGACGAGGTCGACACCGTAGCGGTCGAACAGCGGCACCCACTCTTCGCGGACGCCGAGGTCGGCGCCGTTGAACTGGTCGGCGGTGCTGATCGCGACCTGGTGCATGCAGACGACCACCCAGTCGACGCCGCGGTCGGCCCGGGCCGCCGCTAGCTCGCGCTCCAGCCACGCCTTCTGCGCGCCGCCGGAATAACCGCGGACGTAGGAGTTGCCGCCGTCCTGGTAGCAGATGTCGTCGTTGGCGAGGCTGATCACCCGCACCGAGCCGACCGTGAAGGAGTACCAGAGGCCGCGCGTGAGGTCCGTCTGACCGGACGCCGGCGGCACGGCGAAGTACGTCTGGTAGGCGGCGTAACCGATCGGGCCGTTGCCCAGCTCGTTCTCGTGGTTGCCGGCGGCGGGCATCCACGGCCGGTTGCGCGCGCTGCGGCTGTTGTTGGTCCAGAAGTCCCACCAGGTGCGGACCCGGTCGGTGGCCAGGTTGGCGTAGCAGAGGTCGCCGTTGAAGAGGTGGAACAGCGGCCGCACGCGCTCGACGCCGGCGGTGGTGTCGCCCGCGGCCGGCGAGCCGAGGTTGTCGTTGACCAGCGGCGGGTTCGGCAGCGTGACACCGGCCGGCGGGACGTAGCGCTTGCCCAGCGTCGGGGTGCCCTGGTCGCCGAAGCTGGTGAAGGTGAACTTCCCGCGCCCGCGCGGCGCGGTGCGGAACGTCGCGAGCACCGGCTCGGCGCCGTCGTGCAGCGCCGCGTAGATGTACTCGCGGTCCGGCTGCAGCCCCCGAAGCGACGCGTGGAAGGCGTAGACGATCTGCCCGGACTTCGCGTCGGTGTAGCTGACGGTCTTCGCCGGGGCACTGCGCTCGTACCGGCCGTCGGCGCGGCCGAGGAGCACGCGCGCGTTTCGCGTCGGCTGCAGCGCGTGCCACGAAACGACCACTTCACCGGCGGCGTCCGCCCCGAACTGCAGGTGCAGCCCGGCGACCGGCGGGGTCTTCGCCGGGTCGGCGCCGGCGGTCGCGGTGAGTTCCGCGGCCGGCTCGGCCTCCGCCGTCCCGGCGCCGGCGGCCCCGGCGGCGAGGGCGGCCCCGGCGGCGGTGAGGAACCCGCGGCGGCTCACGTGGTGGGTGAAGATCTTTTCGTCGTCGGTCATCCGCACACGGTGGTCCACCGGTGCCGGGCTTTCCACCCCCGTTCGGTGAACGGGGGTGGAACTCGGCCGGTCGGTTACCGTGCCGGCCCGCCCGTGCCGGCCGCCGCCGTCGCCTTGGCGGCCACCTTGCCGCCCGAGGACAGCACACTCGTGTCGAAGGCCATGTCGACCACCATGGTGGCGAATCCGCGGGACACGAACGTCATGACCTTCGGATCGTTGTTCGCGAGGTTGTCGCACCAGCGGAAGGGGTTGTCGACGCAGCCGCCGTCGGTGCCCGGGACGGTTCCCTCGAAATTGCCGAGCGAGCCGCCGAAGAGGTCGACGTCCGACTGCAGCTTGCAGCAGTCCTGTCCGGTCAGCACTCCGCTCGCGGGAATTCCCGCCTGGTTGAAGCTGAACGCGTCCGTGCCGACCGGCGAGAACAGGATGTTCTTCTTCCCGATCGAGGTGAAGTACCCGATGCCCTGGTCCCGCGCCACCTTCGACGGCTCGTACACCTGCGGCGGGAACTGCGTGGAAACCGTGCGGGTGAACAGGTCCACACCGGCCGGGTCGAGGACGCCGACGACGTAGTTCGGTGTCGCGGTGACGTCCGCGTCGAGGTCGTAGCCGATCTTGGACAGCTCGGCGGGGCTGAGGTTGTCGACGTAGAACGACGAACCCAGCAGGCCCAGTTCCTCGCCGCCGAACCAGATGAACCGCAGCTTGTTGCGCGGCTTGACCTTGTGCATCATCTGGGCGATGTCGAGGATCGTCGCGGACCCGGACGCGTTGTCGAGCATGCCGGCGCCGTAGATCGCGTCGAGGTGCGCGTCGACGACCACGACGTGGTCCGGGTCGCCGCCCCGGGATTCGGCGATGACGTTGTAGTCGTCGGCGTTCGGGTTGACGACCGCCTTGACGGCGAGGTTGATCACCGGCGGCGCGGTCCCGCCCTGGACGGCCGCGTTGTACTGGCTGAGCAGGTCCTGGCCGGTCGCGAACGAGGTGAACGAGACCGGGATCGTCGGGACGATCCGGTTGCCGGCGGCGTCGGTCAGGCTGCCGTTGAGCACCGCCGTCCGTCCCGGGTTGCCCTCGTTGAAGACGACCACGCCGGACGCCCCGGCGGCCTGCGCGTTCTGGACCTTGACGCCGAAGGGACAGGTGCCCCGCTGGACCAGCGCGACGCGGCCCGCGACGAACCCGGTGAAGTCACCCGCCGTGCATCCGCTGGCGGAGCTGGGCGTCTGCGTCGGCGGGACGACGATGCCGCCCGCGGGCTGCAGGGCCGCCGTCGTGGACCCGGTGGCCTGGCCCGGGTTCCAGTCGGTGACGACGGTGTAGTCGTGCGCCGTGGGAGAGGTTTCCCGGAACACGGGCAAGGCCGTGTAGGCGAAGTAGAAGAACTTGTAGGTTTGGATCTTGACGTCGTAACCGGCTTGCCGCATCACCCTGGCGACGTAGTCCGCGGAAGCCTTGTACCCCGGCTCGCCGGAATTGCGCGACGGATGGCCGTCGGGGCCGGGATGGGCGTTGGCGATCGCCTGGAAGACCCGCATGTGGTGCCAGAGATCGTCGGTTCTGATGCAGGGCACCAGCTTGCTCGCCGTGTTGTTGACCCGGTCGAAGCAGTCACCCGGACCACCACCCCCGTTCAATGCGGCGGCGGCTTGCGCCGTCGTGAACCCGGCGACGAGCGCGGCAACCGCGGCCACGACGCCGATCCGACCCGATGAACCCCGCAGAAAACCGGACATTCGGCAGCTCCCATCGTAGCGATCACATTCGCCAACCCGACCGAACCTTCCCACCGTCCCACACTTCGGACCGGGTGACCAGACGCACATTTGTGCATTGATTTTTTCCGGAACGGATGGCGTGTCGAATGTGTGAGAATCACTGTTTCGCGGGAAACATTGTTGACTGGTTTGCCGGTTGTGTGCCGGGGATCTGGAATGTCGATTTCGTCCTTATCTTGCTGTGTCGCGCAGGTCGCGGATTGCCGAAAATGCTCCCGGCGCCGTAACGCGGCGATAGGCGGGAGTGACTTGCCGTGCGGAGGTGGTGTCGTTGACCTTGGACTCGACAGCAGGAGCCGCATTGGATCGAAGACGCCGCGGTGATCGTCGCCGGCGTCCGGAGTACCTATCGCTGGCAGGAGAACTGGATCTCCCGCAGTCGGGCCCGCTACGCCATCGAACGCCGGATCGCGCACTTCAAGCACGGCGTCGCCCGTACGGCACCGCCGACGAGGCTGCCGTCCTGGTCCAGGCGGTGGGAGACATCGCGGAGGCCGAAGGGCGCGCCTGGGAGAACGACCAGCGCTCATGCCCGTACCGCCGACGTTTGGAAGGGCCGGTCTGCGGCGTCTCAGTGTCCCAGCAGGGCGTAGAGCACCGAGCCGAGGCAGAGTACACCTGATACACCGAATGCGATCAGTGAAGGAACATATCGCGGCGTGCGCACCGGCGGATTTTGAACCATGCGGAAGGAGTCGACCTCCAACCTCGTGGCGATGAGGTCCTGCAGATCGGAGAGGGCGAGCTCGCTCTTGGAAGCAAGGCGTCTTTGTTGGATTCCCGCCGAGAACGAAGCTGCTGTCAAGGCGGCTGACGCCAGTCCGATCACGGCGGCTACGGCGTAGAGTTTCGAATTCATCGCGTTGACATAGGCGGTGGCCAGGACCGCGATGGCCACGAGGAAGTAGTTGACCACCTGGAGGCCCCGGCCGATACGAGCGTCGTACCAGGCCCAGGAATGATTGAGTGCGGCGACTACGAGTGCTGTGTCGTCGTCGGAGTCGCTCTCCGGTGAAACCTGTTCGGCCATGCGGCATGATCGCCCGGCTGCGGCCGGCAAGTCAACGGTGGCGCGGCCGGCGGCGTGTTCCGCTAGCTTTCCGATTCCCTCGCCCACGCGAACGGAGGCGGCGTCCCCGGTGCGATCACGAAGTTCCCCGGGTAGTCGGCGGCGCAGACCGCGCACCGCGCGCGAAGGTCGTTCATCCGGGTCCGCGGACTGCCGTGCTCCGCCGGGATGGCGGGCATCGAATAGCCGTTCTGCTCCGTGACCAGCGAGGGCCACTGTGGATCGCAACGACATCCTCTGCGCTTCAGCCACCTGATGGCCATCCCCGCCCCCTCTGCTGACAGCCGCTTCACCGGAGCTTAGTGGGGCGATAAACCCGCGCGCGAAAGGATGCCGCGGAGGAGGACGTCGATCGACCAGGCGAACCTTTCCTCGCCGGTGCCCGACATGATCTCGGTGCGTGCCGCGTGGACGCGGGGGTACTCGTCCGCCGGGGCGCGGTTGATCGCCTGGGCGATCGGGCCGTCCGGTGCTCCCGGGTCCGGGCCTTGGGCGTGTTCCGCCGCGACCGCGGTGACGAACATCGTCAGCATGTCGATGGCCCAGGCCGCGTTCGCCCGGTCGGCGCCGGCTTCGGCGAGGAGTCCGAGGAGGTTCTCGGCGATGCGCAGCGCGTTGGGTCCCACGGCGGTGGTCCGGATGGCCATCAGGGCGACGGCCGGGCTGCTCATCAGGACTTCGGTGTAGGAGCGGAGGAGTCGTTCGAGCCGGTCGCGCCAGGTGCCTTCCGTCCGGCCGACCTCGACGGCCTCCAGGACGCGGTCGAGGACGAGTGCCTGGAGCTCGCCCACGTCGTTGACGTAGGCGTAGAGCGACGCCGGACCCGTGTCGAGTGCCTTCGCGATCTTGCGGAGGCTCATGACCCCGTCCGAGGTGATCTGACGCAGCGCCTCCTCGACGATCGCCTCCCGGCTGAGCAGTGGTTTCGCTGCTCTGCGACGGCTCTCGACCTCGGCGGCGCTGAAGGGATCATGCTGCGGCACGCCGTCGAGAGTAGCCTTCGCGAACCCTGTTCGTCAACTTGACGAACGGGGTTCGTCAAGCCTACTGTCCGTGGGGTCTCCACGAGAAAGAGGAAAGGTGGAATCGACATGTCCCCACGCGGTATCGCCATTGTGGGCGCCGGCCTGAGCGGTCTCGTCTGCGCGCGAATCCTCCAGCGGAACGGAATACCCGTCACCGTCTACGAGGCGGACGCCGCCCCGGATTCCCGTAGGCAGGGCGGCTCGCTCGACATTCACGACGACAGCGGGCAGATCGCGCTCAAGGAAGCCGGCCTTTACGAGGAGTTCCGTGCTCGTACGCACGTCGGCGGCGAGGACGTGCGATTGCTCGACAAGACCGGACGCGTGCTCGTCGACCGGCCTGAACCGGCGGGCGGCGGTGGCCGGCCGGAAATCGACCGGACGGAACTGCGGCAGCTGCTCCTCGGCTCGCTGGAGCCGGGCACGATCGCCTGGGGGCGCAAGGTCGTCGCCGCGCGGCCCGCCGAGCCGGGGTACGCACTGGAGTTCGCGGACGGGTCCGGGGTCCGCGCCGATCTCGTCGTCGGCGCGGACGGCGCGTGGTCGAGGATCCGGTCGCTGCTGACTCCGGCGAAGCCCCGCTACACCGGGATCACCGTGGTCGAAATGCGCCTGACCGACGCGGTGACCGAACACCCGGAAGCGCTGGAACTCACCGGGCGAGGGAGTTTCTTCGCGCTGTCGGACAACAAGTACATCGGCGGGCACGGCGGGAACACCATCGCGTTCGGCTGCGGCCTGCGTGTCCCCGAGAACTGGGTCGCCGACAGCGGCATCGACTGGCAGGACCCGGAATCCGTGCGCGCGGGACTGCTTCGCGAGTATTCCGGCTGGGACCCGGCCCTGACCGGCCTGATCCGCGAGTGCGACGACGACGCCGTCTGGTGCCGGCCGATCCACGCCCTGCCGACCGGGCTCACGTGGGAGCGCGTGCCCGGCGTGACCCTGGTCGGCGACGCCGCGCACCTGATGTCGCCGTTCGCGGGCGAAGGCGCCAACATCGCGCTGATCGACGGCGCCGACCTGGCGCGGGAGATTCTCGGTGGTTCCGACGTGGAAACCGCGCTCGCGCGTTACGAGAAAACGATGTTCCCCCGCGGCGCCGAATCCGCGGCGGCGTCGCAGAACGGTCTCGACATGATGTTCGTCGACGGCCGGCCGCTGAAGATGGTCGCGTTCTTCGAGGGTCTTTTCGCCGGCAACAGCGAGGGGAAATGACGACCGGCCGGCTGGACGCCGGCCTGACGCTGGGTGCGATCGAACCGACGGTCGCCTCAAGGTGACCGACACGGACTCGAGGCCACCGAGCCGTTCTACGTCGACCTGCTCGGCTTCGAGGTCCTTGGCAGGCCGGGGAACGCGTTCCTGGCGGTCGGGGTGACCGACCACCGGGCCCTGCTCGTCCTCGCCGACCGGTTCGGTGCCGGCGGGGCCGAACCCGTCCCGGCTACGCCGTGCGCCTTGTCGGCGTCGACCTGCTGCTGCCTGCGGCGGAGGACGTGCGCGCACCGGCCGGGCGGCTCGCCGCGGCCGGCCATCCCCACGCGCTCTCGGCCTTCCTCTACAGCGGAACGAAGGTCGCACCCCTTGTCCCGTCGGTGTCCTTCGGCTCCTGACACACGGAGCGGGAACGCCGGCCTGTTCCTCACACGCACTTTCGTCCCTTCGACGGTGCACTCCCGGTGGTCCGCGCACTAGGCTCCGCCTCCATGATCGAGGACGACGCGCCGGCCGATCAGGTCGCTTCCCGCCGACCGGCCTACCTGGAGGACTTGGCCGGCGGTGTGGATCGGTTCTTCGAGCCGCGCCGCACCCGCTGTCCGTGGTGTGACTCCGATGCCCTTCGTGCCCGGTTGCGCACGACCGACTTGCTGCAGCACAAGCCGGGCCGGTTCGTCCTCGACGAATGCCGGGACTGCGGGCACATCTTCCAGAACCCCAGGCTGAACCCGGCCGGGCTCGAGTTCTACTACCGGGACTGCTACGACGGGCTCGGCGAGAAGAACATGACCGGGATGTTCGAAAGCAACCGGGCGGGCTATCGCTCCCGGGCCGAGCTGGTCCGCGACATCGGCACATCGGGTGAGTGGCTCGACGTCGGCATGGGACACGGCCATTTCTGCCAGGAAGCCGCCACGGTGCTGCCCGGCGTCGAGTTCGACGGTCTCGATCTCGGCGACGGAGTGGAGTCGGCGCGCCGCCAGGGCTGGATCCGTACCGGCTATCGGGGGTCGTTCGTGGACGTGGCCGAGGACCTCGCCGGGCGTTACGACGTGGTCAGCATGTACCACTACCTGGAGCACACCACGGAACCCAAGCGTGAGCTGGCGGCGGCGATGACGGTGTTGCGGCCCGGCGGGTTGCTGGCGATCGAGCTGCCCGATCCGGAGTGCCGCTGGGCGAGGCTGCTCGGCCGGTGGTGGATGCCCTGGCTGCAACCCCAGCACCTGAACCTGATGCCGATCGCCAACCTCCGCGCGGAGCTGGCGGCCCTCGGCTTCACGGTGATCGCCGAGCAGCGCGCCGAGCCGCATTCCGCGATCGACGTACTGGCCGTCTCGCTCATGGCGGTCAACGCCCTGACCATCGCCGGCGAAGATCTTCCGTGGCGGGACGCCCCGCCGCGGCGGTGGCGGCGGATCGTGCGCAAGGCCACGTTCGTGGTGTGCGTGCCGTTGTTCGTACTGGCCTCGGTGGTGGACCGGATCAGCGCACCGTTCGGCCGGCAGCGGGGGTGGTCCAACGCGTATCGGGTGGTGGCCCGCCGGGACGCCGCATAGCCCGCACGTGCGCCTTCCGTCCGGGGAACGGTCGTGGCCCCGGGACGACGGGCGGCTGTTCGAGCCGATCGGGCTCGGCCACGTCGGACTCGAGTTCGTCCGGCCGCTCACAGCCCTCTTCCGGCCCCGGCCCCCAGCACGTCGAGAAGGGCCAGGGCCTCGGCGCCGGGGGATCCCGGCGGTGCGCTGTAGAGCACGAGGTGCTGGTCGCGGTCGGTGAGGGTGAGCGAGTCGCAGTCGACGGTGATCTCCCCGACGACCGGGTGGCGGAACGTCTTCGTGAGCGTCGGCGGGGCCTGCACGTCGTGGCGCTCCCAGAGCCGGGCGAAGTCGGGGCTGGCGGCGCGGAGTTCGTCGACGAGGCCGGTCACCGCGGGGTCCGACGGGTAGCGGGCGAGGGTGGCGTGGAGCTGCATGACCACGTGGTGGCGGAATTCGGCGGCGTCGGAGATGCCGTACAGCGCCGCGTCGGGGTGCGCCGGTCCGAGGAACGCCCGGCGCGCGAGGTTCCGGTCCTGCGGGGCGAGCTCGGCGAAGTCTTCCATGAGCGCGGCCGCGAGGTCGTTCCACGCGAGCACCTCGAACGCGGCGGAAATCACGAAGCCCGCCGTCTGCGGCAGCCGCTCGAGGAGCGCGAGGATGCTCGGGCGGACGTCGCGCCGGTGCCGCCGGGTACGGGTCGGCGCGGTACCCGCGAGGACGTGGAGGTGGTCGGACTCGGCGTCGGTGAGCCGCAGCGCGCCGGCGATCCCGGCGAGGACCTCGCCCGACGGCCGCGGTGCCCGGCCCTGCTCGAGCCGGACGTAGTACTCGGTGGAGATGTGCGCGAGGACCGCGGCTTCCTCGCGGCGAAGACCCGGTGTCCGGCGCCGCGGACCCGAAGGGAGGCCGGCGTCCTCCGGCCGGAGCCGCTCGCGACGGCTGCGGAGGAACGCCCCGAGCTGCTGCTTGTCCATACCCCGATTCTGCCCGCCGCGTGACGGCGGATCCTGGTACCGCCTGTGCCTGCCTCCCGCCGGGGACCGGGCCGAAGCTGTCGTCATGACGAACACCAGTGACATCGCACCCATCGGCCTGCTCACCGGCAAGGTCGTGTTCATCACCGGCGCCAGCCGCGGCATCGGGGCGGCCGCGGCCCGGCTCTTCGCCGCCGAGGGCGCCGCCGTCGTGCTCGCCGCCCGCGGCACCGACGCTCTCCAGCGGATCGTCGCCGAGATCCGCGCCGACGGCGGCGTCGCCGACGCCGTCACCCTGGACCTCGCCGACCGCGTGAGCATCCGCGCGGCGGTCGACCGCGTCGAGCAGCTGCACGGACGGCTCGACGGCGCCTTCAACAACGGCGCGGTGATCCAGCGGCCCGGTCCGCTCGACACCACCGGCGACGACGACATCGACGCGCAGTTCGCCGTGAACTTCCGTGCGCATTGGACGGCCATGACCGCCGAGGCCGCGCTCATGCGACGCCACGGTGGCGGGGCGATCGTCAACACCTCCAGCATCGGCAGCCGCCGCGCGAACCCCGCGCTTCCCGCCTACGGCGCCATGAAGCGCGCGCTCAACAGCATCACCGAGACCGCGGCCGTGACGTGGGGCCCGCACGGTGTCCGGGTGAACGGCATCACCCCCGGCGGCACCGCCACGGAAATGATCGACGCGTGGGAGGCGGTGTCCCCGGGCATCGTCGAGGCCAACAACGCGGCGACTCCCCTCGGCCGCATGGCCGAACCCCGCGAGGTGGCCGAGGCGGCGGCGTGGCTGCTCAGCGACCGAGCCTCGATGGTGACCGGCGCGATCGTGCCGGTGGACGGAGGCGCGGGCGCCTGAGCGCGTCGCCGTCCACCGCGGACCGGCGATTTCTCCTTGCCTGTAAGCATTCCTGACACGCACGGGCGAGGACCTCGTGCGGGAATCGGACGAAGATCGACGGTGGACCGCTGGTGCGCTTCGTCATCGCCGCGCTACTTTCCGGAGCCGATCCGTCGTGACGTGCGGCGGACCGTCTGCGGAGGTGACGCGGGTGCTCGCGGCGATTGGTCCGAACCATTGTCGGCTCGATGCGGGTGCCGGGGGCGGGCTGCCGCGATCGTGATCCGTGTCCTCTTGATCCTGGCCCGTGGCTGCCGTGCCCGCCGCATCGGGCGGCAGCTCGCCGCGGAGGTGGACATCGAGGTGCGGCAGCAGGCGCCGGAGACCTGGAGTGACATCATGACCGCGCTCGAGGACTTCGCGCCGTCCGTGGTCGTGCTCGATCGCGGCGTGCTCGGCGCGGACGGCCTCGCCGTCGCCGGGGACATCACCCGCGGCGGCCGGCCGCCCGCCGTCGCGCTCCTGACCGATACCTACCACCGGGAAGACGTGGTCCCCGCCGCGAAGGCCGGCGTGCGGGGCTACGTCGTCGACAGCGCCGGCGTCTGCCCGTGGGGCACCATCGTCCGGACCCTCGCGGCCGGCGGCGGCTGGCTGGCCCCCGCGGCGGCCGGCGAACTGCTCGACGAGTTCCGCGCCCGGGCCGCGCACCGGCTGCCGGAACGCACGCGGATCCCGCTGACCGACCGGGAACTGAGCGTCCTGCGGCTCGTCGCGCAGGGCTGCTCGAACCTCGAGGTCGCGACCGAGCTGGGGCTGAGCCAGTCCACGATCAAGACCCACGTCTCCCGGATGCTGGCCCGGCTCGACCTGCGCAGCCGCACCCAGCTGGCCGCCTTCGCCCGCGACCTCGGCCTGGTGTGAAACTGTCGATATTCGTTCTTTCGACCGATGTGTCGCCGCGGCCGCCCTCCTACCATGATTCCTGGCCGGCCACGCCCGCGGATTCGGGCCCCGGCCGCTGTTCCGATCACCCCGATGGCGGAGTCGGCTGGTCTCCCCGGGTGTCCAGAATGATCACGGAAGTCGCGACGGTGCGGGTTCCTGCCCGAAGAAAACCGTGAATAGTGGACGGAGGTCGATTTGTCCAGGGAAGACGACTCCGCGCCGGTGTTGCCGCTGGCGCGTTACGAGCTCTTCCATTCTTGTGACGCAGATCATGTGCGCGAGGAAGTGAGCCGGGTGTGGGCGCCGCACATACTGCGGGTGCACGGCGAGGGGCTCGACGCGCGGATGCATCACGTGCGGCTGTGCGACCTGTCGCTGAGCGTCCTCCGCTACGGCGAGGCCGTCCGCTTCGAATCCGGGCCCGTGGAGACGTTCTTCACCGTGTTCGTCCCCCTCAGCGGCCAAGCCGAGGCACGCTGCGGCGGCGACCGGGTGCGGCTGACCGCCGCGACCGCCGGGGTGCTTTCGCCGGCGGACCCCGTGGCGCTGCGCTGGCCGGGCGACTGCGCCCAGCTGGTCGTCCGCGTGGAGCGGGCCGGTCTCGAAGCCCGCCTCAGCGACCTGCTCGGTGCGCCGCTGCGGCGGCCGCTGCGGTTCGACCCCGCGATGGCGCTCGACTCGGGGAACGGCCGGAGCTGGCTGCGCGGGCTGCGGATGCTGGTCACCGAGCTCGGGCGCCCGGGATCGCTCATCGAGCAACGCGCCGTCGCCGAAACGTTCGAGCGCACGCTGATGACCGCGTTGCTGATGGGACACCCCAGCAACTACACCAGGATGCTCGACGGCGAGGTGCCCGCGGCGCCGACCCGGGCGGTGAGCATCGCCCTCGAGTGGATCGACAACCACCCGAAGTGGCGGCACACGACGGCGAGCCTGGCCCGCGAGGCCGACGTCACCGAGCGGTCGCTGCAGCTGGGGTTCCGCAAGCACCTGAAGATGGGGCCGATGGAGTACCTGCGGGAAATCCGGCTCCGCGGGGTGCACGACCAGCTGCGGGCGGCCCAGTCCGACGCGGTCACGGTGACCGGAGTGGCCGCGGAATGGGGATTCCTGCACGCCGGGCATTTCGCCGCCCGCTACCAGCAGCGATTCGGGGAACGCCCGTCGGAAACGCTCCGCCGCTGAAGCGGGCGCCACCCCGGGCGCATGACAGAAAAGGTGCCGGCCGAGGTCGGCACCTTTTTTGTGTTCCCGGTCACCCGGGAAGAAGACTTCGTTTTTCGGATGTCCCGGCCCGCGGTCGCCGGTGAATCATGGAACTCGGGCCGGACAAGCTTTCCGTGAAAAGGGAAAACGGCCGGTCACGAGCACGCGCCAAGGGAGGAAAAGTGCCACCGATGATCCGCGTGGAGAATCTGGTCAAACGGTTCGGGTCGGTCACCGCGCTCGACGGGGTCAGTTTCGCCGTTCCCGCGGGCACGGTGGTCGGCGTGCTCGGGCCGAACGGCGCCGGGAAGACGACCATGGTCCGGGTCCTGGCCACGCTCCTGCGGCCCGACCGCGGCCTGGTCCGGGTCGGGGGCTTCGACGTGGAGCGCGAACCGGCGCGGGTTCGCGCTCTGCTCGGGCTCACCGGCCAGTACGCGTCCGTCGACGGGGACCTGACGGGCACGGAGAACCTGGTGCTGCTCGGCCGCCTGCTGGGCCTGTCCCGCCCCGCGGCGCGGGACCGGGCGGCGGAGCTGCTCGAGCGCTTCGAGCTCGGGACGGCCGCCGCCCGGCCCGCGTCGACGTACTCCGGCGGCATGCGCCGCCGCCTCGATCTCGCGGCCAGCCTGGTCGGCCGGCCGCGGGTGCTCTGCCTCGACGAGCCGACCACCGGGCTCGACCCGCACGTCCGCCGGGAGCTGTGGCAGGTCGTGCGGGAGCTGGTGGCCGAAGGCGTCACCGTGCTCCTCACCACGCAGTACCTGGAAGAGGCCGACCGGCTCGCGGACCGCGTCACGGTCTTCGACGCCGGACGCGTCGTCGCCGACGGCACGCCCGACGAGCTCAAGCACCGCGTCGGCGGCCGCACGGTGCAGGTCCGGCCGGTGGTGGCCGAGGACATGGACGCCACCGCGCGGGTGCTCGGCAAGCTGACCGGCACCACCCCGGCCCGGGATTTCGGCACCGGCCTGCTCACCGCGCCGGCCGCCGACCCGATGGTGCTGTCCACCCTGGTCCGCAGGCTCGACCAGGCCGGGCTGGCCGCCGCGGAGCTGGGCCTGCGGCTGCCCAGCCTCGACGAGGTCTTCCTGGCGCTGACCGGGAAACCGGCCGAACGACCACCGGACGACCCGGCGGCGCGGGCCGGGAGCGCGTCGTGAAGGGCCGGGTCGCGCCCGCGGACGCCGTGCGGCACGGGCTGATCCTGGCCGGGCGGGGCGTGCTCAAGATCCGCCGCAACCCCGAGCACCTGGTCGACGTCACCGTGCAGCCGCTGCTGTTCCTGGTCATGTTCGGGTACCTGTTCGGCGGCGCCATCGCCGGCAGCCCGGGCGCGTACCTGACGGACCTGGTGCCGGGGCTGATGGTGCCGAGCGTGCTGATGGCCACCCTGTCGGCCGGCGTCGGCCTCAACAGCGACGCGGGCAGCGGCGTGTTCGACCGCTTCCGCAGCATGCCGATCGCCCGCTCGGCCCCGCTGACCGGGGTGGTGCTCGCCGGCGCGGTCCGCTACCTCGTCGCGATCGTCGTGCTGCTGGCGGCGGGTGCGGTCCTCGGCTACCGCGTGCGCACCGGCCCGCCGGAAGTGCTGGCCGCCACGGCGATCCTGGTGACGGCCGGCCTGTGCTTCTGCTGGGTCACCGTGTTCCTCGGCATGGTGCTGCGCGACCGGGACGCGGTGCAGGGCACCGCCGTGGCGCTGTTCATGCCGCTGGTGTTCGCGAGCAACGTCTTCGTCCCGGCCGCGACCATGCCCGGCTGGCTGCGGGCCTGGTCCGCCGTGAACCCGGTGAGCCTGCTCGCGGACGTGGTGCGGGGACTGCTGAACGGCGGTCCCGTCGCGGGCCCGCTCACCGGGGCGCTGGCCTGGTCGGCCGGCGTGCTCCTCGTGTTCTTCCCCTTGGCGATCCGCGCCTACCACCGGCGCGTCGCATGACGGAGAGGTGAAACCGGCGATGCCGACCGTGAAAGTGACCCTGAAGGGAGCACCCGAAGGAATGCCCGAAACCGTGCTCGTCGCCGCCCGCGCGCACGACCGGCTGAAGATCCCGTTCCGGGCGGGCTACGAGCACTTCGTCCCCGAAACCACCACCCGCGGAGTACCGGAAGACGGCGCCGTCTTCGTCTGGTGCGACCGGACGAAATTCGCGGAATAGAGAGGCGCCCATGAACACCGCCATTCTCGGTACCGGCTCGTACCTGCCGGAGACCGTCCTGACCAGTGCCGAGCTGGGCCGCCGGCTGGGGCTCGGCGAGCAGTGGATCTACGACAAGACGTGCATCGCCGAGCGCCGGGTCGCGGCGCCGGACGAGGCGACGTCCGACCTGGCCACCCGGGCCGCGGAGCACGCCCTGCGCGCGGCGAACCTGGCCGCGACCGACATCGACCTGCTGATCGTCGCCACCTCGACGCCCGACCAGCCGATCCCGGCGACGGCCTGCGCCGTGCAGGCCAACCTCGGCGCGATGCGCGCGGCGGCCTTCGACGTCGATTCCGTCTGCAGCGGTTTCGTCTACGCCCTGGTCACCGCGCACGCGCTGCTCGAGGCGGATCCCTTGCCCCGCAACGCTCTGGTCATCGGCGCGGACACCTACTCGCGCATCCTGAACTACGAGGACCGGCGCACCTGCGTGCTGTTCGGCGACGGCGCCGGCGCCGTCGTGCTCGGCAAGCGCGGCAACGGCCGCGGCCTGCTGTCGAGCGCGCTCGGTTCGGACGGGACGACCGCCGACTTCGTCACCGTGCCCGGCGGCGGGAGCAGGCGGCCGGCGAGCGAGGAGACCCTCGCCCTCGGCGAGCACTACTTCGCCATGCGCGGCAGGCAGGTCCGGGAGCTCGCCGCCCGGGTGCTGCCGGACCTCGTCGTCGACGTCGCGAAGTCGGCGGAGCTCGAGGTGTCGGAGATCGACCTCATCGTGCCGCACCAGGCGAACGGCCGGATGCTGCAGGACCTGGCGAAGACCCTGGACCTGCGGCCGGAGCAGATGCACCTGACCGTCGAGCGGTACGGCAACACCGGCGCCGCCTCGGTCCCCATCACCCTCGACGACGCCGTCCGCTCCGGCCTGCTGTTCGACGACGACGTCGTCCTGCTCGTGGCGTTCGGCGGCGGAATGAGCTGGGGCGGGGCCACGCTGCGCTGGACGCGTCCCCGCACGCCCGGGGAGATCCGGTGATCCGGCCCCCGGTGCGGCTGCCGCCGTCCCGGCCGCCCCGCCACGAGGTCGAGTTCCGCGGCGACGTCCGCATCCCGTCGAGCGAGCCGGGCCTGACCCTCGGCGCGGACCTGTACCTGCCCAAGACCGCGCACCGCGTGCCCGCGCTGGTGACCGTCCACACGGGACGCAAGGACGGCCTCGGCGGAGTCGCGGCCAGCCGCTACCTGCGCTACTTCGCGGAGCGGGGATACGCGGTCCTCTACGTGGACAGCTTCGGCATCGGGACTTCCGAGGGGACGCCAAGGCCGCTGCTCAGCCCGGGCGAGGTCGCCGACGGCGTGTCGGTGGTGGAATGGGCCGCCGCGCAGCCGTGGTGCACCGGCCGGGTCGGCATGTGGGGCCTGTCGCACGGCGGCATGACGACGCTGGCGGTCGCGGCCGAGCGGCCGCCGTCGCTGAAGGCGATCTTCCCGGTGATGGGCTGGACCGACGTCGAACGCGACCTCGTGCACCCGGCCGGCCAGCGCGGCGGGATCGGCATGTTCGGGCACCTGAGCCTGTACAACATCTTCTGCGCGCTGCTGCCGCCGCTGCGGGAGGCGGATCGGGAGAACTACGAAAGCCTGTGGAAGGAACGGCTGGAGAAGTTCGAACCGTGGTTCGCCGACGCCTGGCAGCACCCGCCGGGCCACGCGGTGTGGGCGCGGCGCCGGATCGACGCCCGGCGGATCACCGTGCCATCGCTGTGCGTTGCGGGCTGGCGTGACCTGTTCTGCGACGCGATGATCGACGCCTACCAGCAGATCCGCGCCCCGAAGCAGCTGATCGCCGGCCCGTGGCTGCACACCTTCCCGGACGTCGCGGCGGCCGGGCCGTTCCCGTCGGCGGTGCTGGCCTGCTCGTGGTGGGACCGGTGGCTGCACGGCCGGGCCCCGCGGGCCGGCCAGAACGAGCGGACCGCGACCTTCTTCGTCCAGGGCTCGGGCGCCCGCTGGGTGCGGGCGGCGCAGTGGCCGCCGGAGAAGAAGGCCGACCACCTCTTCGTCGCGTCCCGCTCCGGGCACCTCTACCGGTCCGCGCCGGGCGGCCGGACGTCCGCGGCCGCGACGGTGACCGGCCGGGGCGACCCGACCGTGGGCGCGCTGAGCGGCCTCACCAAGCACCCGACCGACCGGTTCGGCTACCCGCTCGACCAGCACGACGACGACGCCCGGACGCTGGCGTTCACCAGCGCGCCGCTGCCGGAGCCGCTGCTCGTCGCCGGCTCCCCGTCCGTCCGGCTGCTGCCGGCCCCCGGGACCACCGCGACCCGGTGCGTGCTCAAGGTGACCGACGTCGACGAGCAGGACCGGTCGCTGCTGGTCGCTTCGGGCACGGTGGACCTGACCGAGCGCGCCGACGTGGTCCAGGTGCAGCTCGACCCGACGTGCTACCGGTTCGCCGCCGGCCACCGCGTGCGGCTGGTGCTGGCCGAGGCGGACATCCCGCGGCTGTGGCCGTCCGCCGAAGCCGGGCGGCTCGGCGTCCGCGTGATCCGCGGTCCCGGCGACTACGTCGGCCTGGCCGCCGAGGAGTACGACGGCGAGCAAGCCACCACGCTCAGCCTGCCGGCCGCCGACCCGGAGGCACTCGCCGACGTCGTGGTCCCGGTGCCGTCGCGCCGGGCCACGGCGGCCTCCCGCCGCGACCGCTGGGAGATCGCCCGCGACCACCTCCGCTCGTCGGTCCGGCTGACCGTCGAGAAACGGGACCGGATCCGGTTCCCGGGCGAGGACCGCGACTTCCTCGCCATGACCACGCAGGTCGAGCTCGGGGTGCCCGAGCACCGGCCGGCGGCGGCGCGCATGACGGCGTCGGGGGAGAAGAGCGCGGAGACCCCGGACGGCGACCGGGTCGTCGTCCGGGCCGGGATCGAGATGGGAGCCGTGGACGCGGCCGTCACGGCCGAGGTGCTCGTCAACGGCAAGCAGTTCTTCACGCGGGAGTGGAAATGGACCTGACCATGCTGGAACGTCCGCTGAACTACCTGGAGCTCGCCCACCTCGACCGCGTGGTGATCATGGCCGCGGAGTACCGCGGCGACCTCGACGCCGACGCGCTCGCCCGGGCGTTCCGGCACCTGTGCACGGCACACCCGGTGCTGCGGGCCCGCGTCCGCGGCACCGCTCCCGAAGCGGTGCTCGCGGTGTCGCCGGAGCACGAACCGGAGCTGATCGTCCTGGCGGACGAGCCGGACGTGCTCACGAAGATCGCCGGGCTGCCGTGGGACGCCACGGCCGGCGTCGCCGACCTCGTGCTCGTCCGGGGCGACGGGCGCGGGTACGTCGCCCTCCGCACGGACCACTCGATCACCGACGCGAACGCCTGGCTCGGCACCTTCCGCGAGCTGCTGCGGCTCTTCACCGCCTACGCGTCGGGGGACGAGCCGGGCTGCGAGCCGGGGACGTCGCTGCCCGCCCCGCCCGCCGCGCTCTTCCACGAGCGGCTCGGCCTGATCCCGTACGACCGGCGGCTGTTCCACTCCGCCGTCCCGCCCGAGCCGCCGGCCGGGCCGGCCGGCCTGCTCAGCGGCTACCTGCGCCTGAGCGTCGAGGAGACCGAGTGGCTCAGGCGCGCGGCGCGGCGGTACGAGACGACGGTGCACGGGCTGGTCGCCGGGGCGATCCTGCTGGCCCAGCGGGTCCTGGCCGGCGGGCGCGAGGCCACGCCGATGTACTGCGTGTCGCCGGTCGACTTCCGGCGGCGCGTCGACCCGCCGGTGGGCGAGCTGGAAACGACCAACTTCATGATGTCCTACGTCGCCGAAACGGCCGTGTCCCCGCGCCTGAGCCCGATCCTGGTCGGCCGGGAGGTCAAGGCGCGGATGGACGAGGTGCTGGCGGTGCCGGAAGGGCTCCGCGACGCGGCGCCGATGGAGGACACGCTGGGGCGCAACCTTTCCTACGCGCTGATCAGCAACCTCGGGGTGGTCGGCGAGTTCCCCGCCCCGGCCGGGCTGGAGTTCACCGAGATCCACATCCTGAACACCGTCGGCGACACGTTCTTCCCCGGCTACTACGTCTCCACCTACCGGGACCGGCTGACGGTGCTGCACATCTTCACCGAGCGGTTCTTCACCCGGGGCGAGGTCGACCGCCTCGTCCGGGAGCTGTACGAGCAGCTGCTGATCATCGGCGCGTCGGCCTAGGGAGCGGGCCGGTTTCAAACGCCCCAATGTGGCGTTGGTTGCGTCCAACGCACCGAACGCCACATTGGGTGCGTCCAACGCACCCAATGCCACATTGGGGCGCTGGGGAGCCGGGCCGCGATCACGGGAAATCCAGGAGGAACGTTCGTGAAAGCCCTGTTGCTGACCCACGGCAGCCGCGGCGACGTCCAGCCGTTCGCCGCGCTCGCCGCCGCCCTCACCGGCGCCGGGCACGAAGTGGTGCTGGCCGCGCCCGCGTCGTCGGCCGCGATGGCCGATCCGTTCTGCGCGCGGGTGATCCCGCTCGACGACGGGACGAACAAGCTGGTCGAAGACCGGGCGGCGTGGGAGGCGGTCGAGCGCAACTTCCGCGGCCTGCGCGGGAAACGGCTCGGGCTGCGGCTGCTGCGCCACAACCGCGTCGCGATGCGGCGCGTGTTCGACGACCTCGCGGTGCTCGGGCGGATGCTCGCCGCGGAGGACGACGTCGACGTCGTGGTGCACCAGGTCAACGTGCCCGGCCACGCGATCGCCGAGCTGCTGGGCGTCCCGGCGGTACCGGTGTGCCTGCAGCCGTTCTGGGTGCCGACGCCGTCGTTCGCCGACCCGCTGTTCCCGTACCCGCTGCCCGCGGCGCTCAACCGGGTGTCGTACGCGTCGACCCGGACGTTCGTCCGTGCCCTCACCGGGGGCGCCGCGCGGTTCCGGCGCGAGGGGCTCGGCCTCCCTCGCCGCCGCTTCGCCCACGACCCGCTCCGGCGGCCGGACGGCACCCGGGCACCGGTGCTGCAGGCGTTCAGCCGGCACGTGCTGCCGCCGCGGGCGCGGTACCCGGAGTCAGTGCACACGCCCGGGTTCTTCTTCCTGCCGCCGGCCCCGTGGACGCCGCCCGCCGACCTGGCCGCCTTCCTGGCCGCGGGGCCGCCGCCGGTCTACGTCGGGTTCGGCAGCATGGTCGGCAGCGACCCGGCCCGCACCGGGCAGATCGTGGCGACGGCCCTGCGCGCGACCGGAGTCAGGGCGGTCGTCGCGCTCGGCCGCGGCGGCATCCGCCCGGACGGCCTCGGCCGCGACGCGTTCTGCCTGACGCAGGCCCCGCACGACTGGCTGTTCCCGAGAATGGCGGCGATCGTGCACCACGGCGGCGCGGGCACGACGGGCGCGGCACTGGCCGCCGGCCGCCCGCAGGTGGTGTGCCCGTTCATGTTCGACCAGCCCTGGTTCGGCCGGCGCCTGTCGGCGCTGGGCGTCGCCCCGCGGCCGCAGCCGTTGCGGGAGTTGACGGCGGGTGGCCTGGCCCGCGCGATCGGCGACGCCGTCCGCGGGACGGCGCCGGATCGGGCACGGGAGCTGGGCGAGCTGGTGCGGGCGGAGGACGGGACCGGGCACGCGGTGAAGGTGCTGGAGGCGCTGCACCTGGGGATCGGGTCGGCAAAGCCGTGAAGGCCTCCTTACCGGCTCTTATGGCCGGTAAGGAGGCCTTCACGGACAGCACCGTCCGAGTCGTTCACGTCATGGGGTTCCGCCCAGCGGGGCCGGGCCCTGCTCGACGATCCGCCCGCCGCGCAGCACCACGGTCCGGTGGCAGACGAAGCGGACGACGTCGATGTCGTGGGAGATGAACAGGTAGCTCAGGCCGAGCTGCTGCTGCAGGTCCAGCAGCAGGTTGAGGATCTGGGCCTGCACGGACAGGTCCAGCGCGCTGGTCGGCTCGTCGCAGACGACCAGCTCCGGCTCGAGCACCAGCGCGCGGGCGATGGCGATCCGCTGGAGCTGGCCGCCGGAGAACGCGCCGGGGTACCGGCTCGCCGCCGCGCGGGGCATCCCGACCCGGGCCAGGACCTCGGCGACCCGGGCCTCGGCCGCGCGGCGCGGCAGCTTGCGGACGGCTCGCAGCGGCTCCGCCAGCGTGCTGCCGATCGTGCGGGACGGGTTCAGCGAGCCGTGCGGGTCCTGGAACACGATCTGCACGTGCCGGCCCAGCTCGCGCCGCCGCCGGGCGGGTGCGTGCGTGATGTCCTCGCCGCGGAACAGGACCTGGCCCGCCGACGGCCGGACCAGGCCGACGACGGCGTGCCCGATCGTCGACTTGCCGGAGCCGGACTCGCCGAGCAGTCCGAGGGTTTCCCCTTGCCGGACCACGAAGTTCACCCCGTCCACGACCGGGTGGTGCGGGCGGTAGGCGACGCGGAGGTCGCGGACTTCAAGCAGAGGCACGTTCTCCTCCGGGGGACAGCTGCGCGTGGTGCAGGCACCGGGTGCGGTGCCCGGTTTCGGGTTCGGACACGGGGACGGGCCCGGTGGTGCAGCCGGCCGTCGCCAGGCGGCACCGCGGGGCGAAGTGGCAGCCCCGCGGCCAGTGCGCGGGTTCCGGGACCGACCCGGGGATGGCCGCCAGCCGCGAGCCCGGCTCGGCGCGCCGGGGCATCGCGCCGAGCAGCGCCTCGGTGTAGGGGTGGCGCGGCCGGGTCAGGAGGTCACCGACCGCGCCGGACTCGACGATGTGTCCCGCGTACATGACGTACGCGCGCCGGCAGAACGAAGAAACCACCGACCAGTCGTGGGTGATGAGCAGGATCGCCATGCCGCGTTCGTCCTGCAGCCGCCGGAGGAGCCCGAGCACCTCGGCCTGCACCGTGACGTCCAGGGCCGTGGTCGGCTCGTCGGCGATCAGCAGGCTCGGCTCCCCGGCCAGCGCCATGGCGATCGCGACGCGCTGGGCCATGCCGCCGGACAGTTCGTGCGGGTACCGGCGGGCCACCTGCCCGGGCTCGGGCAGGTTGACGTCGCGCAGCAGGGCGAGCGTCCGCTCCCGCACCGAAGCCCGCGATCCGCCGTGCCGCAGCCGGACCAGCTCGCCCACCTGGTGCCCCACGGTGAACACCGGGTCCAGCGCGCCCACCGGGTCCTGCGAGATCAGGGCGATCCGCGAGCCGCGCAGCCCGCGGATCGCCCGCGGCCCGGCGAGGGCGAGGTCCGTGCCGTCGAACACGAGGCTCCCGGCGGTGACCGCGCCGCCCGCCGGGAGCAGGTCGAGCACCGCGCGGCCGGTGATCGTCTTGCCGCAGCCGGATTCGCCGACCAGCGCGACCGTCTCGCCGCGGCCGACGTCCAGGTCGAGGTCCTCCACCACGACCTGCCCCTCGGGGAGAGTCACTTCCATGCCCCGCAGCGAAAGCAGCGCCGTCGAGGGCTCCTCCCGCGGTGTCAGCACCGGTGCCGGCGCGCGGTGCGCCCGGTGCAGGCGGTTCGACGGCGGCGCCGCGTGCCCGGCGGTCGCGTCCCGGACGACGTCGCCGAGCAGGCCGAAGGCCAGGATCGCCAGGCCCAGCACGACACCCGGGGGCACCAGCAGCCACGGCTGGCGGTCGATCACCGACGCCGCCTGCGCGATCATGTCGCCCCACGTGGGGTTCGGCGGCTGCGCGCCGAACCCCAGGTAGCTCAGCCCGGCGTCGATGAGCAGCGCCCCGCCGGCCAGCAGCGAGACCTGGACGATGATCGGCCCGGCGATCCGCGGCAGGACGTGGGCCACCACGATCCGGCGGTGCGGCAGCCCGCAAACGCGCGCCGCGGAGACGTAGAGCTCCTTGCGCACGGCCAAAGTCGCGCCCCGGACCACCCGGGCCAGGCCGGGGGAGACGAGGATGCCGAGCGCGACCATCACGACGGTCTGGTGCTCGCCCACGACGGCCAGCACCACCAGCAGGGTCATCAGGACCGGGATCGCGAGCAGCACGTCGACCACCCAGGTGAAGGCCCGGTCGAACCACCCGTCGGCGTACCCCGCGACGATCCCGCTGGTGACGCCGGCGCCGATCACCGTGACGACGACGATCCCGGCGTGCAGCAGGCTGACCTGACCGCCGTACATGAGCCGCGTCAGGACGTCGCGGCCGAGCGCGTCGGTGCCGAGCCAGTGCGCGGGGCCGGGCCCGGCCAGCACGTGCTCCAGGTCGGTCGCCACCGGGCTGTAGGGCGCCAGGACGGGCGCCAGCACCGAACCCGCGACGAGCAGGGTGAGATACCCCAGCGGCACCCACGCGAGCGGGCGCCGGAGCGCGGCCCGCCACCGCCCGCCGGGCCGCACGCCCCGGGCGACGAACTCCTCGACCCCCGCGGTCACCGGACCCGGGCCTTCGGGTTGAGCCGGCCGTAGGCCAGGTCGACGATCAGGTTCACCGCGACGACGATGACCGTGAACACCACCACCACCCCCTGGATCATCCGGATGTCGTGCTGCGAGGTGGCTTGGACCGCCAAGCCGCCGAGTCCCGGCATGGCGAAGACCGACTCGACGAACACCGTCCCGCTCAGCAGCCCGATGAACGTCAGCCCCACCAGGGTCGCCACCGGGATGGCCGCGTTGCGCAGCGCGTGCCGCAGGACCACCGACGTTTCGGGGACACCGTTGGCCCGCAACGCGGTCACGTAGTCGCGGGAGAGCGCTTCCAGCATGGCGTCGCGGGTCTGCTTGGCGAACACGGCGATGCCGGGCAGCGCGAGGGTCGCCACCGGCAGGATCAGGCTGCGGGCCCACCCGGCGGGCGAAGCCCCGAGCGGGACGTAGCCGGTGGCCGGCAGCAGCTGGATCGTGACCGCGAAGAGCGTCACCATCGTCAGCGCGAACCAGAAGCTGGGCAGCGCGTAGCCGACCAGCGAAAGCACGTCGACGACGCGGCCGATCCGGCCACCGTGGACGGCGCTGACGACCCCCAGCGCGACCCCGACGAAGGCCGTCACCGCCGTGGCGCAGCCGATCAGGGACAACGTGACGGGCAGCCGGTGGCCGATCTCCTCCGCCACCGAGAGCCCGCTGATCGGGGACGAGCCGAGGTCGCCGTGGAGCGCGTCCTCGAGCCAGTGCCAGTACTGCGTCAGCACGGGCTGGTCCAGGCCGAGCTGGTGGCGCAGCTGTTCGTAGGCGGGGACGCTGAAGTTCTGGCCCAGGATGGCGCGTGCCAGGTCACCCGGCGCGGCGGACTGCAGGAGGAAGGCCACGAGGGAGACGATGAAGACGAGCACCACCGACACGAGCAGCCGGTGCGTGATCAGGCGGAGCATCCCGGCACCTCCGTCCCGCCGCGCCGCTGGGCGGCGAGGAACCGCCGGTACCATCGGTAGGACTCCTTGGGGGTGCGGGCGAGCGTCGCGAAGTCGACGTGCACCAGCCCGAACCGCGGCCGGTAGCCGTGGTCCCATTCGAGGTTGTCCAGCAGGGACCAGACGTGGTACCCGCGGATGTCCGAACCGGCCTCGATGGCGGCGTGGACCTGGCGCAGGCAGCTTCGCAGGTACTCGATGCGCCGCGGGTCCCGGACCGAGCCGGTGGCGTCGGGCTCGTCGGCGTCGGGGAAGCCGTTTTCCGTGATCTGGATCGGCGGCGCGTCCGGGTAGTTCGCGCGCAGCCAGGACAGCAGCGCGCCGAAGTGCTCGGGTGCCACCGGCCAGCCGAGCAGGTTGGTGCCCGCGCCGGGGACCGGAACCCGCGTGTACCGGAAGGCGCCCGAGGCCGACGCGACGACCCGGGCCGGGGCGTACCAGTTCACGCCGAGGAAGTCCAGCGGAGCGGCGATGACCGCGTGGTCCCCGTCGCCGGCTTCGACGACCGGCCGGCCGTCCAGTTCGGGGTAAGCCCCGCGCAGCAAGGGATCCAGGAACAGCCGGTCTTCGTACACCTCGGCGCGGGCGGCCGCGGCGACGTCCCGCGGCTCGTTCCCGGCCGGGGAGAACCCGGCGAGGTTGAGGCAGATCCCGATCTCGCCGCCGCGGGTGTGGGCCCGCAGGCGCGGCACGGCCAGGCCGTGACCCAACATGAGGTGGTGGGCCATCCGCAGCCCGTGGCGGCGCGCGGACTCCGGCGGCAGCCCGGACATTCCGTCGTGCATCACCGAAAGCGGTTCGTTGATCGTGATCCAGCGCTTGACGCGGTCGCCGAACCGGACCACGAGTCCTTCGGCGTAGTCGGCGAACCGGGCCGGGGTGTCCCGGCCGGCCCAGCCGCCGGCGTCCTCGATCGGCTGCGGGTGGTCCCAGTGGTACACCGTGAGCATCGGCTCGATGCCCCGCGCCAGCAGCCCGTCGACCAGCCGGTCGTAGAAGGCCAGCCCGCGGCCGTTCCAGTGGCCGCTGCCGGCGGGCTGGACCCGCGGCCACGACACGGAGAACCGGTAGCTGCCGACGCCGAGGCCGGCCAGCAGGTCGAGGTCCTCGGCCAGCCGGTGGTAGTGGTCGCAGGCGACGTCGCCGGTGGCGCCGCCGGCCAGGCCGCCCGGCCGGTGCGCGCGAGTGTCCCAGTTGGACGGTCCCTTGCCGTCGGCGTCCCACGCGCCCTCGATCTGGTAGGCCGCGGTGGCCACGCCCCACCGGAACGCCGGCGGGAAGGTCGGTTCCTGGTCGCTCATGTCAGCCCACCGGGTGCCAGGCGGTGACGCTGGGGAACGGCTTGCCGGGTACCGGGTCGACGCCGACGGTGTCGCGGTAGAACAGCATGCCCGGGCTCAGGCACACCGGCAGGAACCAGCCGAGCTCCACCACGCGCCGGATGATCTGCTTGTCGAGGGCGGGCCGGGCGTGCTCGTCGGCGGCCGCCGCCTGCCGGTCCAGGCTCTCCAGCTGCGGATCGCTGCTGTGGAAGGGGTTCATCCCGATCGCGTCCCGCAGCCAGAGCCCGCGGCCCATGAAGTACGCCGGCAGCACGCCCCAGCCCATGCTGGAGGCCGGGAACTGCGTCAGCGCGGTGTTGGCGGACGCGGGCTCCTTGGCCGTGATCCGCAGCGTGACGCCGACCTGCTGCAGGTCGGCCGCGACGGCCTGGGCCAGGTCGCCCGGGAAGGCGGGGGTGGAGGGGATGACGACGGGCAGCGTGAAGCCGGCGCCCAGCCCGGCTTCGGCCAGCAGCTGCCGGGCCTTCACGGGGTCGTGGGTGTAGAAGGGCTGTTCGTTGTAGCCGGCTTCCCCGGGCGCCGACGGCTGGTCCACGGGGATGCCGTACTCGCCGAGCAGCGCCGACGTGATCTTCACGCGGTCGACGGCGTAGTTGAGCGCCTGCCGCACCCGCACGTCGGCCAGTGGCGGGCTCAATGTCCCGGCGCGGTCGTTGAGCTGCAGGCCCATCACGATGGCCGGGCTCGACGCGACCTTGAACCCGGCGGCCTTGGCGCCGTCGGCGATGGCGTAGCTGCCCGCGACGACGTCGACCTGGGCGGTCTTGAGCGCGGCGAGCGCGGTGTTCTCGTTGGGCAGGACCTTGACGGTGATCCGGTCGTAGAACCGGCCCGCCGAGTTCCAGTACTTCGGGTCGGGGCCGTAGGTGTAGTGGTCGCCGGCGACGGTCTCGCCGGCGAGCAGGACGTACGGCCCGGCGCCGAAGGTCCGGGTCGCCAGCTCCGCGGGCGCGGCGACCCCGGCCGGGCTTATCACGTAGCCGGCGAGGTAGTCCTGCGTGAACAGCGACGGCAGCAGGGGGTGCGGCTGGTTCAGCGTCAGCCGCAGGACGAGCCGTCCCTGCGGGGTCATCGTGGCGATCGGGGCGAGGAAGGCCGCCGCCTGCCCCTGGGACCGGCGGAAGTGCTCGATGCTCGCCTTGAGGGCGTCCGCGGTCAGCGGGCTGCCGTCGACGAAGGTGACGCCGTCTCTCAGGGTGATCTCGAACGCGGTGTTGCCGGTGCCGAGGTAGCGCCAGGCCGTCGCCAGCCGTGGCTGGTAGCTGCCGTCGGCGGCCCGGTAGATCAGCGGATCGTAGGCGGGCTGCAGGAACAGCTGGGACTCACCGCCGGCCTTCGCGGGGTCGAGGCTGGTGGGCGGCCAGTACTGGCCGATGCGCAGCGTGCGGTCCGTGGGCGAGCCGGCCGGCCCGCCGCACGCGCCGGCGGCGAGCCCGGCGGCGAGCAGGAGGCCGGCGCGGCCGAAGCCGCGGCGGGAGAGGACGGCGGGCGAGGACATGGTGCACCTTTCGCTGGGGGACGCGGTCAGCCGCGCCAGTGCCGGTCGAGCAGGGAAACGCCGTCCTGGACGACCTTCCCGGTGGCGTCGAGCGCCGTCGCGGTGGCCGTCACGGCGACTTCGACGGTGACCTGGGCACCGGTCGCGGTGACGACGGTCCCCGTGATCTGCCCGGTCACGGTGGACTCGCCGGGCTCGAGCCGGTTCGCGGTGGCGACGAGCTCCTGGTCGACGCTCATCGTGTGCCGCCCGCCGGGGACGTCCTCCGGGCGGATCCGGTTGGACGCGGTCAGGCGCAGGGAAACGGTGTCGTGCAACAGGTCTTCGGTGATCTCCCAGGAGGCCGCCTGTTCCGGGGGCTCGCCGTCGAGCCGGTCCTCGAGGTCCGCGAGCGGCGGCTCGGCCGGCTCCGGCATCGGGACTTCGCGCGCGCTCGCGGGGTCGGCGATCGGCAGCAGCAGGGTCCGGGCCACCGGCCACCCGCCGGGCGGTTCCTGCGGCCAGACGCGCGGGAAGTCGCCGGGGGCGATGACGACGCGGAGCCGGTGCCCGGCGGCGACTTCGTAGGTGGTCGGGGTCAGCGCCACGGTCGCTTGGCCGTCGCCGGGGGACTCGAGGCCCGCGCAGATCAGCACGGAACGTCCCGCGGGATCGACGTCGGTGAGCTTCACCGACACCCGTGGCCACACCGCGGCGAGCTCGACGACCGGGCGGCCGCTGATCAGCCGCGGCCGGGGCAACGGCGGTGACGTGTAGGTGAGGCTGCGGCTGTCGTCGCCGTGCTGGTCCAGCGGCAGCCCGAACTGCCCGCTGGGCGTGGCCCACAGCCCGGACTGCAGACCGGTGGCCGGGTCGGGGACTCCCGGTGCGGACCGCTGCCAGCCGGACAGGTCCTCGGCGCGGACGGTCCCCTCCGGCGGCCAGGACCGGAAGCCGAGCCACCGCGGCCGGTGGCCCTGGACGTACACGCGGACGTCGGGGGTGTCGTCACGGCTCTCGACGCCCAGCAGCCAGCGGTCCCACCACGCCCGGGCGATCTCCAGGAAGTCGATCGGGGTGACCGGGCACTCCTGCGGCATGACGTGCATCCACGGCCCGGCGATCAGGGCCTTCGTCCCGCGCAGTTCTTCGTACGCGCGGATCGCCCCGTCCACGAACAGGTCCCGCCAGCCGGCGACGCAGAGGGCGGGCACCTCCACGGCCCCGACGTCGATCCGCCGCCGCATCCAGACCGGGGCCCCGGGGCCGTTGCGGAACATGTCCAGCACGTAGGGGGCGAACGTCAGCCGGCGGCGCCAGCGAGCCTGCTCGTCCGGGTCGGCGAAGTCGTCCACCGGGGGCAGCAGCTGGTTGAACAGCGTGCTCACCGCCCACGACGCCAGCGGCGAGAACGCGCCCCGTGAACCGCCGGGGTGGACGAAGTCGCGGCCGGGGTCGGTCGGTCCTTCGAGCGCGATGACGGCTTTGAGCGCTTCGGGGCGCCGGGCGGCGGCGCGCAACGTCGTGATGGCGCCGTAGGAACCGCCCCACATGCCGACCGCGCCGGTGCACCAGGACTGGGCGGCGCCCCAGCGGATGGCGTCGAGCGCGTCGTCGGCGTCCCCGGGGTCGAACGGCGGCCGCTGGACGCCGTCGGAGGAGCCGGTGCCGAGCAGGTCGACGAGCAGGGAGGCGTAACCGCGCTCGGCGAACCACCGTTCGGTGGGCGAGCCGGTCAGTGCCGAGACGTCCCGCCGGTAGGGCAGGAGGGTCACCAGGAGCGGGAACGGCCCGGACCCCGCGGGCAGGAAGAGGTTCGCGGAAAGGGTGACGCCCGGGTCGGGGGTGGGGATCCGGACGTCGCGCCGGAGCACGACTTCACTGCGCTGGTCGGTGTCCGTGCGTGCAGGCATCATCGCCTCCGCTTCGCCCACACGGAAACCGGGTGGGTACGAGATCGAATACTTTAGTACCGCATTTCGTACGTTAGCCGGACGTGCGGGCGCGATGCAAGCCCGGCGGCCGGTCCGTGCTCCCGGTGCCGCCGGATTTTCGTTGTGTCACAAGCGATCGTGCGCGGTCGTACCCACGGAATCGGCACCACGAGCCGCGTGGAAAGGGGTTATCCGGCGTCCGGATTGGTCAGCGCCGCGAGCACGAGCGCCCCGAGTTCGGTGTAGGCGTCGGCCATGGAGAGTCCCGAGCGGTCGAGCAGCTCGCCGTGCTGGATGCCGTCGATGAGCAGGCTGACCGCGGCGCCGACGAAGTCCGCGTTGACCGCCCGGAACGCGCCGGAGGCCACGCCGTCCTGGATGGACTCGCGCACGCGGTGCGCCGCGGCGAGGGAATGGCGGGCGTACAGCTCCGCGGTCGCCTCGAACGTGAGCAGGTCCGCGTAGCACTCCGGCGACATGCGCCGCAGCTCGGCGCCCAGGCCGGCGAGGTATTCGGCGATGCGCTGCGACGGGTCGGTGATCGGCCCGACCTTCTCTTCGACGCGGGCCGCCGCGCCGGTGAAGAAGTGTCGGACGGCGACCACGACCAGCTGCTCCTTGCTGCCGGCCACCGCGTACAGCGTCGACTTGGAACACTGGAGCCGGCCGGCCAGGTCGTCCACGGTCAGCCGGGCGAAGCCCTCGTCGAGGAAAAGCCTTTCCAGGCGGAGGATCAGTTCCTCGCGCTTGGCGTCGGACATGCGCCGGCTTCGTGCCGTGCGCGCTCCCGGTGGCGTCATCCAAGGTGGCTTCGCGGTCATGGTTCGGTAGCCTCGCACACCTCCAGGTCGAGGACGCGCGCGATACTATCGTACCCTATTCAGTACCCTCACGGGAGAAGACCGAACCGCCGGGCGGTGACGACGGCTTCCATCCGGGTGCGGGCCACGAGCTTTCGCATGGCGCTGCGCAGATAGCTCTTCACCGTTTCCGACGTGATCCCGAGATCTTCCGCGATCTGGTTGTTCGTCCAGCCGAGCGCGACGCAGGCGAGGACGTCCAGCTCCCGGGCCGAAAGCGTGGGCACGTTCTCCCGCCGGGCCGGCCGCCCGGCGACGGCGGACAGCGTCTCGCACACCGCCCGGACCCGGCCGCGCAGCACCGGGTCGTCCACGGAGTCGGTGAGGATGCGGAGCTCGGCGTAGGCCTCGCGCACCAGCTCCCAGTGCGGCCGGTTGCAGTCGGTCGCGTCGTACCGGTCCAGCCACGCGAGCCGCCGGGTCACCTCGTCCCGCACGGCCAGGCTCTGCTCCAGTTCGCGCGCCGACTCCACGACGGTGTGGACCACGCGGTCGCCGAGCGGCATCGAACTGCGCAGCGCGCCGTAGAGCACCCCGCGCACGGTGCGCGTCACCACGACCGGGACGGCCACCATCGCCCGCAGGCCCTCCGCCTGGATGATGTGGTCGTAGTGGTGGCTGATGCCGGGGGAGCGCACGTAGTCGTCGACGACGACCGGCCGCCGCTGCGCCACCGCCTTCCCGCCCAGCCCGCGCCCGTACTCGAGGCTGACACCCCGGAGCGCGCCCGTGTTCGGGCCCGCGATCTGGCTGAGCTTCACCTGCCGCCCGGCGCCGACCTCACCGCCGAAGGTGATCGGCAGCCCGGTGGCGTCCCGCATCCGGGCCAGCGCGCGGTAGATCTCCGGTCGGTCGTCGGCCGCGGGGTTCGTCGTCACACCCGCCTCCTCGCCAAAGTCACGAACGGGTCCCGCTCCCCTCACCCGGGGGTGGCTGGGACCGCTTCACGATGGGACATTCGTTCCACGATACGGCATCGCGGCGGTATCGCGAAGATCCGGGAGGTCCCCATGACGAGTACCGACCGCCGGGTCGAGGATCTGGTCTCGCTCTTCGACCGTCCGCAGGCGTGTGCCGCGGAACTGCTGTGCGACCGGCACCCGGGCGACGCCGTCGCGTTCACCGTGGTGGAACCGGACCTTTCCCGCCGTGACTGGACTTTCGGCGAACTGCGGACGCGGTCCGCGTGCCTGGCGACGGCGCTGGGCGAGCTCGGCGCCCGTCCCGGCGACCGCGTGGCGACGTTGCTGGGCAAGTCGGCGGACCTGGTCGTGACGGTGCTCGCGATCTGGCGCATCGGCGCGGTCCACGTGCCGCTGTTCACCGCGCTGGCCCCGCCGGCCATCGCGACCCGGCTCGGCGGCAGCGGGGCGCGGATCGTGGTCACCGAGCCCTCGCAACGGGAAAAGCTCCGGCCGGGCGACGACATCCCGGCGGCGTGGCGGCTGACCGTGATCACCACCGGTGCCGCGGCGGACGGCGACCACCGGTTCGCCGACCTGCTGGAAGCACCGCCGCAGCCGGTTCCCGTCGCCGCGGGCGGCGACGCGACCATCGTCGAGCTCTTCACGTCGGGGACGACCGGAGCGGCGAAAGGCGTTCCCGTGCCGCTGTGGGCGGTGTCGTCGATGCTCGCGTACCAGGAGTTCGGGCTGGACCACCAGGAATCCGACGTGTTCTGGAACGCGGCCGACCCCGGCTGGGCCTACGGCCTGTACCACGCGATCATCGGCCCGCTCGGGCTCGGCAGGCGCAGCCTGCTGGTCCACAGTGGATTCTCGGTGGGGCTCACCTGGGCGGTGCTGGAGACCTTCGGCGTCACCAACTTCACCGCGGGCCCGACGGTGTACCGCGCGCTGCGCGCCGCGGACGACCAAGCCCCGCCGGAGCTCGCGCTCCGGCACTGTTCGTCCGCGGGCGAGCCCCTGCCCGCCGACGTCAGCGACTGGGCGGAACGCGTGCTCGGGGTCCCCATCCTCGACCACTACGGGCAGACGGAACTGGGCATGGCGCTCGCCGACGCCTGGCACCCGGACCTGCGGATGCCGCGGCGTCCCGGCTCGATGGGCCGCGCGCTGCCGGGCTGGCGGCTCGAGGTGCTCAAGCCCGATTCGGCCGAGCCCGCGGCGGCCGGGGACCGCGGCCGGCTCGCCGTCGACCTCACCGCCAGCCCCCTGATGTGGTTCACCGGCTACCGCGCCGCACCGGGGCGTACCGCCGAACGGTTCACCCCGGATCGGCGGTGGTACCTCACCGGCGACACGGTCGTGAAGGACGCCGACGGCACGTTCCACTTCACCGCCCGGGACGACGACATCATCCTGATGGCGGGCTACCGCATCGGACCGTCCGAAGTGGAGTCGGTGCTGCACACCCATCCCGCCGTCTCGGAGGCGGCGGTCGTCGCGGTCCCGGACGAGCTGCGGGGCGAGGTGGTCGCGGCCCACGTCGTCGTCCGCCCCGGGTGCGCCGCCGGTCCGGAGCTCGCCGAAGAGCTGCAGAGACTGGTCAAGACCCGCTTCGCCGCGCACGCCTACCCGCGGATCGTCCACTTCGTCCGTGAGCTGCCGAAGACACCCAGCGGCAAGCTCCAGCGGTCGGCGGTGCGGTACGCCGAGCGGCGTTCCTGAGCGACGCCGGTCCCGCCGAGCCCGGGTGACCCCCGGGCGGCTTCCCCTGCCCGCGCCCGGTTTCCGGCGCGCCGGCCGATCCCGGCTGCCCGGCCGGGGATCCCGACTCCCGCGCCGGTCCTCGCCGGCGTGGGCGGGAGAGCGGTCCGCTCTCCCCACCGCCTGGCGCCCCCGGGCCGGTCGCACCGACGCGACCGGGGTCCCCTCGGGGGCGCCAGGCTCCGTCCCTCACCCCCTGGAGGCAACGATGCCCAGGCCCGTCGAAGACCGGCAGATCCAGCCCCGCGCGGCAGCACTCGAGCGGGGACCCGCGTCCACGCGCGTGTCCCGGCGGAACTTCGTCCTCGGCGCGGCCGCGGGGTTGTCCGCGCTCGCCGTCGCGACCCCGTGGCCGGCGCGCGCCGCCGGTGCGGCACGAGCGGTGGCCGACAGTGGCGCCCGGGTGATCGCGGAAACCCGGCTCACCCCGACCATGCTCGACCTGACCGTCGATTCGCCCGCGCTGGCGGCCACGGCGATGGTGCGGCTGCTGCACCCCGCCGACTGGACACCCGGTTCGGCGCGCACCTGGCCGGTCCTCTACCTGCTCCACGGCGCGGGCGACGACTACACGTCGTGGACGCGCTCGACCGACGTCGCCACCTTCACCCGCGGCGCCGAGATGCTGGTGGTGATGCCCTCGGGCGGCCGGGACGGGTTCTACTCGGACTGGTTCAACCGCGGCGCCGGCGGGCCGCCGGCCTGGGAGACCTTCCACCTGACCGAGCTGCGCCAGATCCTCGAGCGCGGCTACGGCGCCGGAACCGTCCGCTCGATCGCCGGCCTGTCGATGGGCGGGCTGGGCGCGATGTCCTACGCCGGACGGCATCCGGGGATGTTCGCCGCCGCCGCTGCCTACAGCGGCGTCGTGCACACGACGTACCAGGCCGCTCGCGGAACGAGCCTCATCCAGGGCGTGCTCGTCAAGGACGGCTACGACCCCACGGCCCTGTGGGGCGACCCGAACCTGAACGCGAACGTGTGGGCCGCGCACAACCCCTACGACCTCGCGCCGAACCTGACCGGCATCCCGCTGTACCTGGCGTGCGGGAACGGAACCCCCGGCGTCCTGGACCCGCCGGGCACGCCACCGGACCTGTTCATCGAGCCGCTGTGCGCGGAGATGAACACGGCGTTCGCCCGGCGCCTGCGCGAGGTCGGCGCCACCGTCACGGCCGACTTCTACGGGCCGGGAACGCACAACTGGCCGTGGTGGCAGCGTTCCCTGCACCAGTCGCTCCCCCTGCTCACCCGGCCGCTGCGGCTGGGCGGGTGAACCACCGGCCGGCGGTCGCGCGTGGCCACCCCCGGGTGAGGGGGTGGTCATGCGGATTTCGCGTCTCCGTGGCGGCGAAATCGGTTTCCCGAAAGGCGCAGATGCATTTCCCCGACGTTTTACGAACGTCGACATTGGATGTTCCTCATCCCGGCTTTGCTTGACAGCAAAGGAGTTCGTTCCCGCAGACGGGGGTACCCGGTCGCGAAATGCCGCACTACTTTCGGTGCGGCGACGCCGGATTGGCGTCGCGAACGGGGAGGAAAGACGAGTGGGAAAATCATGCGAAATGACCGAACTCGGCATTTCGGACACCAAGCGGAGGGCCGCGGTCGAGGGGATCGTGGTCCGCAAGTACGGCGGGTCGTCGCTGGCCACGCCGGAGCTCGTGCGCGGCGTGGCCGCGCGGATCGCCGAGCTCGCCGCCGCGGGACGGTCGGTCGTCGTGGTCGTTTCGGCGATGGGCGACGCCACCGACCGGCTGGTCGCACTGGCGGGGCAGTTCGCCGACCGGCCGGACCCGCGTGAGCTCGACCAGCTGCTGGCGACCGGCGAACAGGTTTCCGCCGCGGTGCTGGCGCTGGCCCTGACCCGCCGCGGCGTCGACGCCGTTTCCCTCACGGGCGACCAGGCGGGCATCGAGGTGACCGGCGAAGCGGGCGCGGGGACGATCGCGGCGATCGATCCGGAGCGGATCCTCGACGGGCTGCGCGCCGGCCGCGTCGTCGTGGTCGCCGGGTTCCAGGGCCGTGACGCCGACGGCGAACTGCGCACGCTGGGGCGTGGCGGCTCCGACACGACGGCCGTCGCCCTGGCGGCCGCGCTCGGGGCGGCCGAATGCGAGATCTGCACCGACGTCCCGGGCGTGCGCACGGCCGATCCGCGCATCGTGCCGGACACGCGGCCGGTGCCGTCGGTCTCCTACGAGGCCATGGCGGAGTTCGCCCGGGGCGGGGCCCGCGTCCTGCACCCGAGATCGGTCGAGCTGGCCGGGCGGCACGGGGTGACGGTGCGGGTGCGGCACTCCTCGCGGACCGGGCCGAGCACCCGCGTGCACGCCGCGGAGCCGGCGCTGGAGCGCGGCGCCGAGGTCATCGGCATCGCGCACGACCGCGACGTGCGGCTGCTGCGGATCGGGGCGTCCCGGCTGTCCCCGGACCGCGGGGCGCGGCTGCTGGCCGGGCTGGCCGGGCACGGGCTGCACCCGGACACGCTGAGCTGGCCGGGCGACGGCGAACTGCGGTTCACCCTCCGGGGCACCGCGCCCTTCGCCGGACCCGCCCGCGAGCTGGTCGACGAGCTCGGTGCGCCGTGGACGGTGGACGACGACCTGGGCGCGTTGTCCGTGATCGGCACCGGCCTGCTCGGCCGGCCCGACATGCCCGCCGAAGTCCTGCGCACGGCCGGCGAACTCGGCGCCACGGTGCCGGCGATGGCGGTCTCCGCGGGCCGGCTCACCGCGGTGCTGCCGCTGGACCGGCTCGACGTCGCCGTCCGCGCGCTGCACCGGTCGTTCCACCTCGACCTGCCGCCGGAGGCGAGGCCGTGAGCCCGCGCGAAACGCCCGCGGGCGTGCTGACGGCCGACGGCCGGGTCCTCACCGGCGAGGGGGCCGGCCACCGGAGCCGGGACGGCGACCGGCTCGACCGCCTCTTCGAGCAGCTCTGCGACCGGCTGGCGGCGGACGGGCAGTCCCACCGGCTCGCCGTCGACGCGGACGGGCTCCGCCTGACGTTCGGTGAGCTGGATGCCCGGGCCGACCGCCTCGCCCGGCACCTGCGGGCGCGGGGCACGCGACCCGGCGACCGGATCGGGCTGCTGCTCGCCGAACCGGCCGACAGCTACGTCGCGATGCTCGCCGTGCTCAAGGCCGAAGCGGCGTACGTGCCCCTCGACGCCGCGTTCCCCGATGACCGGCTGAGCTTCATCCTGCGGGACGCCGGGGTGCGGCTCGTGCTGACGGCGTCGCCGCTGCGCGATCGCTTCGCGGAAGGCACCGAACTGCTCTGCCTCGACGAGGAGGCGGACCGGATCGCCGCCCGCCCCGGCGGGCGGCTCACCCCGGCCGAACGCGGCGACCCGGCCGGCGATCTCTGTTACGTCGTCTACACCTCCGGCTCGACCGGGCAGCCGAAGGGCGTGCCGATCCACCACGCCGCCCTCGCCAACTTCGTCCGCGTCGCGGCGGGGAGCTACGGCATCGAACCCGGCGACCGGATGTACCAGGGCATGACGATCGCCTTCGACTTCTCGGTGGAGGAGATCTGGGTGCCGCTGCTGTCCGGGGCGACGCTGGTGCCGCGGCCCGGCGGCGCCGCACTGGCCGGCGCGGAGCTGCGGGACTTCCTGCGCGACAACGGGATCACGGCGTTGTGCTGCGTGCCGACGCTGCTGGCCACCCTCGACGACGACCTGCCGGACCTGCGGTTCCTGCTGGTCTCCGGCGAAGCCTGCCCGGAGGACCTGGTCGCCCGGTGGCACCGGCCCGGCCGCCGCTTCCTCAACGTCTACGGCCCGACCGAAACGACGGTCACGGCGACGTGGTCGGTGCTGCACCCGGACCGGCCGGTCACCATCGGGGTGCCGCTTCCGAGCTACTCCGTGGTCATCCTCGATCCCGCGGAGCCGCGCGCGCTGCCGGCCGGCGCCCTCGGGGAGATCGGGATCGCCGGGATCGGCCTCGCGGCCGGCTACCTGAACCGGCCCGAGCTGACCGAGCGCGCGTTCGTCCCGGACTTCCTCGGCATCGCGGACAACCCGTCCGGGCGGATCTACCGCACCGGCGACCTCGGCCGGATCACCGCGGACGGCGAGATCGAGTACCACGGCCGCACGGACACGCAGGTCAAGGTCCGCGGCTACCGCGTCGAGCTCACCGAGATCGAGTCGGCGCTGCTGCGGGCGCCGGGCGTGGCGCAGGCGGTCGTCGGCACGTACTCGCCGGAGCCCGGCACCACCGAGCTGGTGGCCTACTACAGCCTGCGCCGCGACACCGCGGCCGTCGACGTCGAAGACCTGCGACGCCTGCTGCGCGAGCGGCTCCCCGGTTACATGGTGCCGGTCTACTTCGAACAGCTCGACCGCATCCCGATGACCCCGAGCCACAAGGCCGACCGCGCGCACCTGCCGGCCCCGAGCGGGCCGCGGGCCGTCTCCGGCGAAGCCGCGTACGTGGCTCCGGAAACCCGGGCCGAACGGATCCTGGCCGAGGCGCTCGCCGAGGTCTTCCGGCTCGGCCGCGTCTCGGTCACCGCACACTTCTTCGACGACCTCGCGGCCGATTCGCTGCTGCTGGCCAAGTTCTGCTCCCGGGTACGCGAGTCCGGCGAGCTGCCCCCGCTGCCGGTCAAGCAGCTGTACCTGCACCCGACGGTCCGGGAGCTGGCCCGGTCGGTGTTCGAGGCGGGGCCACGGCGGCTCGTGCCGGCGACCCCACCCCGGACTCCGCACCGGGCCGGCAATCTCGCCTACGCGCTGTGCGGGGCCTACCAGCTGCTGGTGTTCCTGGCGTACGTCGCCGCGTCGGCGTCGCTGCTGGACACGGTTTACGCCTGGGTTTCCGGGGCGGCGGGGCTGCTCGACGGCTATCTGCGTGCCGTCGCCGCCGGCGGAGCCGGGTTCGCCGCGCTCTGCGTGGCGCCGATCGCGGTCAAGTGGCTGCTGGCGGGCCGGTGGAAACCCGGCGAAATCCCGCTGTGGAGCCCGGCTTACCTGCGCTTCTGGACGGTCAAGACCGTGCTCCGGTTCTGTCCCCTGTCGTTGTTCACCGGTTCCCCGCTGTACTCGCTCTACCTCCGGTTGCTGGGAGCGAAGATCGGCGCGGGAGCGGTCATCCTGTCGCGGACGGTTCCGGTGTGCACCGACCTGCTGACCGTCGGCGCCGGCGCGGTCGTCCGGAAGGACTCTTACCTGACCGGCTACCGGGCCGAGGCGGGCCGCATCCGGACCGGGCGGGTCACGGTGGGGTGCCACGCGTTCGTCGGCGAAACCGCCGTGCTCGACATCGACACGGCGATCGGCGACGGCGCCCAGCTCGGCCACGCGTCCTCGCTCGCCGCCGGGCAGGCCGTGCCGGCCGGGGAGAGCTGGCACGGCTCGCCCGCCCGGCCGGCCACAGTGGACTACCGGACACTGCCGCCCGGGCTGGCCGGGCGGGCGCGCCGCATCCTGTTCGCGGTGGCCCAGCTGGCCACCTTCCTGCTGGTGACCACGCCCGCGACGATCGGCGTCGCGAGCGCCGTGATCCGGTTCGTCCAGCCGGGCGGGGCGGACGCCGGCAGCTGGGCGTTCTACCGGGACGAGCTGGCCGGGTCGACCGTGCTGTACTTCGGCACGCTGGCCGGCGGCCTCGCGCTGGTGCTCACCGCACCCCGGCTGCTCAGGCCGTTCCTCGCACCGGACCGGGTCTACCCGCTCTACGGCTTCCGGCACGCCGTCCAGCGGGCGATCGCGCGGCTGACCAACGTCCGCACGTTCACCTACCTGTTCGGCGACAGCAGTTACATCGTCCACTACCTGCGCGGGCTGGGGTACGACCTGTCGGCGGTCCGGCAGACCGGGTCCAACTTCGGCGTCGAAGTCAAGCACGAAACGCCGTTCCTGAACACGATCGGCACCGGAACCATGGTCTCGGACGGGCTTTCCCTGGTGAACGCGGACTACTCGGGTTCGTCGTTCCGCCTGCGCCGCACCGGCGTCCCGCCGGAAGCGTTCCTCGGCAACGACATCGCGTACCCGCCGGGAGCCCGCGTCGGCCGGAACTGCCTGCTGGCGACCAAGGTGCTGGTGCCCCTCGACGGCCCGGTCCGGGAGGACGTCGGCCTGCTCGGCTCGCCGGCGTTCGAAATCCCGCGCTCGGTCCGGCGGGACACCGACGTCGCCCGGCCGCGGACCGGCACCGAGCTGCGCCGGGCGCTCGCGGCCAAGCTGCGGCACAACACGCTCACCATGGGCTGGTACGTCGCCGTGCAGTGGCTCGATCTGACCGCGGTCATCGGCATCGGCGTCGTGGCGGGCGCGCTGCACCCGCGGTTCGGCGTGTTCGCCACGGCCGCGGGAATCGTGGCCGCGATGCTGTTCTCCGTCCTGTTCCTCGTGCTGGCCGAACACGCGGCGCAGGGCTTCCGGCGGCTGCGGCCGCGGTTCTGCTCGATCTACGACCCGGTCTTCTGGCGGCACGAACGGTTCTGGAAGCTGAGCCCGGGTCGCTATCTCGCCTTCTTCAACGGCACGCCGTTCAAGGGGTTGCTGTGGCGCCTGCTGGGCGTGCGGACCGGCCGGCGCGTCTTCGACGACGGCTGTGCGATGCCGGAGAAGTCGCTCGTGACCCTGGGCGACGACTGCACGCTCAACGCGGGCAGCGTGATCCAGTGCCACTCGCTCGAGGACGGCACGTTCAAGTCGGGCTGCACCGAGGTCGGAGCCGGGAGCACGATCGGCGTCGGTGCGTTCGTCCACTATGGAGTGACGATGGGAGAGGCGACGGTCGTCGAGGCCGACGCGTTCCTGATGAAGGGCTCGGTGACGCCGCCGCGGTCGCGCTGGCGGGGCAACCCGGCCATGGAAGGCGCCGGCGAAGCGGTCGTCGCGGGGAGGCTGTCATGATCGAAACTCAAACTGTGGGCACGGTGCCCCACGTGGCCGGGGAGCTGCCCGGCCCGCGTTCGGCCGAGTACCTCGCGCACCAGGGGCGCTGGGAGTCCAACGCCCGGGTCTACCCGCGGAACCTGCCGATCGCGCTCGCCGGCGGAGCCGGCAGCCACGTGCGCGACCTCGACGGGAACGTGTTCATCGACTTCCTGTCCGGCGCCGGGGTGCTCGCGCTCGGGCACAACCACCCGGAGGTGGTGGCCGCGGCGACCGAACAGCTCCGGCGGCTCACCCACGGCCTCGACTTCCCGACCCCGGCGAAACGCGCGTTCGTCGACGCGCAGCTGTCGATGCTCCCGCCGGGGCTGCGCTCGCGGATGAAGATCCACTTCTGCGGGCCGGCCGGCGCGAACGCCGTGGACGCCGCGCTGAAGCTCTGCAAGACCGCGACCGGGCGCGGGGAAGTGGTGTCGTTCCAGGGCGGTTTCCACGGCGCCAACCATGCCGCGATGGCTGTCACCGGCCTGGTCGCGCAGAAGCAGCCGATCGCCCATGGTGTGCCGGGCGTGCACTTCTTCCCGTATTCGTCGTGTTCCCGGTGCCCGCTCGGGCTGACCGAGGACAGCTGCGAGACGAACTGCGCGGTATTGCTGGAACGCGCGTTGCGCGACCCGCTCGGCGGCATCCCGCGGCCCGCGGCGGTGGTGATGGAGCTGGTGCAGGGCGAAGGCGGGGTGGTCCCGGCCCGGCGGGAGTTCGTCCGGCGGGTCCGCGCGGTGACCCGAGAGCTCGACATCCCGCTCGTCGTCGACGAGGTCCAGACCGGGTGCGGACGCACCGGCACGTGGTTCGCGTTCGAGCAGTACGACATCGAGCCGGACGTCGTCGTCGCCTCGAAGGCGTTGAGCGGCCTGGGTTTGCCGGTGGCGGTCATCCTCTACGACCGCCGCCTCGACGTGTGGGCGCCCGGCGCGCACACGGGCACGTTCCGGGGCAACCAGGCCGCGTTCGCCGCCGGCGCGGAAACGGTCCGGATCATGCGACGCGACGACGTGCTCGGCAACGTCCGGCGGCGTGGCGAGCAGCTCGGCCGGCGGCTGGCGGTGCTGCGCGACCGGCCGTGGGTGCGCGAAGTCCGGGGGCTGGGCCTCATGTGGGGGATCGAGCTGGCCTCCCCGCACGACGGCCGCCCGGCGACCGAGTACGCCCGGGCGGTCCAGGCCCGGGCATTGCGCACGGGACTGATCCTCGAGCTCGGCGGCCGCGACAACGGCGTCGTGCGGCTCCTGCCCCCGCTGAACGTGACGGCCGAGGTGGTCGACGCGGCGTGCACCATCCTGCTCGACGCGCTCGAGCACTGCCGGCCCGGCTGAGTAGTCCCGACCGAGTAGTCCCGGCCGAGCGGATCGGACGGCGGGGTTCGGGCCGCGGATTGCCGTGGTGGCGCGAAAAAGCCGAAGATCGGAACCCGAAACTCTTTGGAGGAGCAATGAAAGCAAGGTTTTCGGCGATCGCGGTCGCGCTGCTGGCAGTCCTGCTCGTCGCCACGCCGGCGTCGGCGGCCGAGCCGCCCACCGTGTCCGCCCAGGACCGCGAATACCTGAACCGGGCGCACGGGGACAACTTGTTCGAGATCGTCAGCGGCAACCTGGTGAACCGCGGCAGCTGCGCCCGGGTACACGAGCTGGGACCGGAGTTCGTGGCGCACCACACCGCACTGGACACCGAACTGGTGGCCGTCGCGACCGAAAACGGCGTCCCGCTGTATTCGGCGCCGGGTTCCGCGCACCTGGACCGCATCGCCGACGAGGCGTTCCGCACCGGCCGCGACTTCGACATCGCCTGGCTGCGGGACCAGATCGTGGTGCACCAGCAGGGCATCGCCGTGGCCGAGTGGGAGACGCGGTACGGATGGTCTCCCGACGTCAAGAAACTGGCGGCCCGGTCGATACCGGTCCTGCAGGAACACCTGGACGAGGCGACGGCGGCGCTCGAGACCTGCGCTCTGGCGTGAAGGCCGTCCCGTGCACACGAGGACGCCCGCTCCTTGGGGAGCGGGCGTCCGGCGCGGTGCCGTGAGCGCGTCACGTGGTGACGGCTCGGTGAGCCTCCTGCGGTGCCTCCGTGACCTGCGGCCGCCGCCGGTGCGCCGCCGCCGTGCCGGCCAGCAGGACGGCCAGGCCCACGACGTTGACCCCGGCGCCGACCCACAGCGGCGAGACGAACCCGAGTCCGGCGGCCAGTGCCAGGCCGCCGAGCCAGGCGCCCAGCGCGTTGCCGATGTTGAAGGCCGCGATGTTGGCGCCCGACGCCATCGTCGGCGCGTCCTCGGCGTACCGCATGATCCGCAGCTGCAGCCCGGGCGCGGTGGCCAGGCCGACGGTGCCCATCAGGAACAGCGAGACGATCGTCAGGACCTTGCTGTGCGCGGTCAGGGCGAACACCGCGAGCACCGCCGTGAGCAGGCCGAGGATCACCAGCAGCGACTTGTCCAGCGCGCGGTCCGCCGCCTTGCCGCCGAGGAAGTTGCCGGCGAACATGCCGACGCCGAACAGCACCAGCAGCCAGGGCACCGTGCTGGTGGCGAAGCCGCTGACCTCGGTGAGCGTGAAGGCGATGTAGGTGAACGCGCCGAACATGCCGCCGTAGGACAGCACGGTGATCGCCGCCGAGATCCAGACCTGCGGACGGCGGAACACGCCGAGCTCGCCGCGCAGGCTGGTCTTGCCGACGGGTTCCGGCTGCGGCACCAGCAGCCAGATGCCGGCCAGCGTGATGACACCGATGACGGTGATCGCCCAGAACGTCGAGCGCCAGCCGAGCTGCTGGCCGAGCAGGGTGCCCAGCGGCACGCCCAGCACGTTGGCCACGGTCAGGCCGCCGAACATCAGCGCGATGGCGCTGGCCTTCCGGTTCTCCGCGACCATCTCCGCGGCGACCACCGCGCCGACGCTGAAGAACGCGCCGTGGCACAGGGCCGCGACGATCCGGCCGAGCAGCATCACCGAGTAGACCGGCGCGACCGCCGAGATCAGGTTGCCGGCGATGAACAGGACCATCAGCCCGAGCAGCACCTTCTTGCGGTCGAACCGGGTGATCGCCAAGGTGAGCGCGATGGCGCCGATCGCGACGCTGAGCGCGTACCCCGAGACCAGGTACCCGGCCACCGGCTCGGTGACCCCGAAATCCGCCGCCACCTCGGGCAGCAGACCCACGATCCCGAATTCGGTCAGCCCGATGCCGAAGCCTCCCAGCGCCAAGGCGAGAAGCCCGATAGGCATGTCTACCCTCCATTCAATGCGCACGCCCTCGTGGGTGAATGACCTCATCGTAGGAACGGCGCCGGAAGGGGCGCCGCCATCGTAGGTGGAATCGTCACTACGACTTTGGTGACAGTGCGTCCTGCCTGATCGGCTCTACCGCCGCCGGCTCGCTTGAGCCGTGTGCCCGGCGCTCCTACTTTCGGTACCACACGCGACATCGGCGGTAGGGCGAGGTTTCCCGTTTCCGCCCTGGACCAAACTCTAGGGAGAGGCGATGAAAGTGGTTCCTTCCCGTTCCCGGCCGGCCGCGCTCCCGTCACCGCGGGAGCGCGTCGTCGGCTTCTTCCCCGGCCTGGGCAGCCGGGACGCGTACCGGGACCTCGGCAGCGACCTGCCGGACTCCGGGGATCCGGAGGTGCTCGAGGTCTACCGGCAGGCCGCGCGGGCGCTGGGGTGCCGGCCGGAGGATCTCCTGCTGGTCCCGGAGAACCTGCCGGCGGGAAAGCTGGCGCAGCAAGCTTTCCTGGGGGCGGCGTTCCTCACCCACAGCCTGGCTCTGGAGGCCCACCTGCGGAGCACGGCGGCGAAGAGCGGCGTTCCGCTCGGCTTCCTGGCCTACACCGGCGAGAGCTTCGGGATCATCGCCTCGGCGGTGGCGAGCGGGGCGCTGAGCGTCGGGGACGGCGTCAAGATCGCGCGGGCGTTCACCCCGCTGACCCTGGTGGCCGCGGAGGGCGGGGTGCCGGACGAGCCGGTCGCCCGTGAGGTCGCCGCGTACCTCCCCGATTCCCTGCGCGGACGGCCGCTGGTGCCCGAACCGTTCCACGTCATCGCCCTGAAGGGGGAACCCGCGGATCTCGCTGCCGTTCTCGGCGATCTCGGGAAAGCGTTCCCGGAGGCGGACGTCGAGGTTCACAAGCGCTATTCGGACCGGCAGGCGAACGTGTACGTGCGGTCCGGCGTGAAAGCGGATTTCGACGCGTTCCTGACGCGGTTCTCCGCGATTCGTGCGGAAGAGCTGAAGAAGCCGACGAAGTTCCTGGCCCACTCCGCGCGGATGAGCGGCGTCCGCGAGGCGCTCGGGGAGTTCCTGGACGCGAACGGCATCGTGTTCCGCGAGCCCCGCACGCCGGTGGTCTCGAACCACGGCGGCGGCCTGCTCACCACGGCCGAGGACGTCCGCGACGGCGTCCTCGCGATCACCGACCAGGTCATGGCGTCCCGGGACACCGTGGCGACCCTGGCCGGCCTCCGTCCGGGGCTGGTGGTGGAACTGGGGCTGGGGGACAAATCCGTGCGGCTGCTGCGCGACAACGCCGTCGCGGCGCCCGTGACCGCCTACACCGGCACCGCGGATCCGGTGCTCCCCGTGGTGGAACTCGTGGACGGCCTGCTGGCCGAGCTGGCGGAACTGCGCGGCTCGGGGGACCGCCTGGACCACCGGCACCTGGACACGCTGCGAGACCTCTTCCGGCTGGCGTCGGAGGACTCCTTCTGCGCCGAATACCTCCACCGCACCATGCGGGACGTCATCACCGGCGAGATGCTCGGCTCCCGGCGTGACGCCGCACCGGCGTTCTACGAGCTCCTCGAGGTCTTCCAGCACACCTACCGGCACCGCGGCGACGTCGACGCCGCGCACGGCGAGCTGGTGCTGCGGGCGCGGCTGAAGAAGCGGATCACCGGGGAGGGGCTCGGCCAGGTCGACACCGAGCTGAGGGTGCTGGACCGGACGGGCCGGGTCACCGACCGGAGTCTCGCCACGACCGGCGCGACCGAGGTCGTGGTCGTCCACTTCGACCGGCTCTCCGATCACAGCCAGGCGGCGATCGCCCGGCAGCTGGCGCTGTTCCAGGCGCTCCGGCACGACCGTCCGGCGCTGTTCCGGCAGAACGACTGCTACCTCGAGGGAAGCGACCCTGTCGGCTGGCTGGCGGCGCTGGCGGCGTCCGGCGCGGCGCCCGTGGCCGACGTCGTGGCGGCCGGCGACCTGTACCGGGAGGTGGGCGTGGGACTCGACCTGGAGGCCGAGCTGGACCGGGTGCTCTCCTCGCTGACCGAGCCCGAGCTGCCCGTCGTGTCGCCGGCGGGTGTCCCGCTGTGGTCGGCGAAGGACATCGCGGCCGCGACCCGTGCCGTCTTCTTCGGCGACGCACTCGACGCCGGGGTCCGGCGGATCCACCTCAACGGGAACTGCCGGATCCTCTCGCTCGGATCCGCGCTGGACGCCGCCGGCGTCGACGCCGGGCCGCACCGGGCCGACATCATCGGGGTGTCGTCCGTGGCCGAGGTCCGGACCGAGGGCCTCAACCCGGCGCTCGACGCGTTCGAGGACGACTGTGTCCTGGCCATGACCGTGGAGAACGAGCGGGTGGTGCGCTACGCCCAGGGCAGGCGGGTGCTCAGCGGCACGGTCAACGCCTACCTCGGCATCGGCGAACGGGTGCTGGGCTTCGGCAACGGCGGCAGTGAGTCCATGACGATCTTCCTGCGCAAGGACGGCGAAGACCGGACCACCGTCCGCAAGGTGCTGAGCGAGGCGCTGACCACGGTCGGCTGGAACCCGGACGGCCGGGGCGTGATGCTGCCGCCGTTCGCCAAGGCCCGGAAGCAAGCGGAGTACCTGCGGGCGCTGCCGGCGTCCGTGCGCCGGTACTTCCCCGAGGTCCACGACGTCCGGGAGCGGGTCATCCCGGTTCCGCCGCACGCGCGGACGGACGGCACGGCCACCGGCTGCGCGGAAGTCGTCTACGAGATGAGCTACGTGCCGGGGGAGGAGGTCAGCCGGTTCGTCGAGCGGAACTCGCCGCCGCCGGCGGTGATCGCCCGGCTCTACGAGGAGATCTTCCGGGTGCTGAACCGGACCGTGCACACGGTGAACCGCGTCCCCGCCCCGGGCGAGACCCTGGACGTCTCCTACTTCCGGAAGATCGAGGACCGCCTGGCGCTCTGCCGGCGCACCGCGCCGCGCACGTTCACCCCGGAACTGCTCGACACCGAGCACATCGTCATCGACGGCGTCACCTACCTCAACTCCCGGGCGCTGCTGGCGCGGTTCCGGGCCCACCCGGAGTACCTCCGGATCCTGGAGCCGCGGTTCCACTCCCTGGTGATGGGGGACACGAACACCGAGAACATCAAGGTCGGGAACACCGTGCCGCTGCTGCACGCCCAGCGGCTGATCGAGACCGGCGCGCCCCGCGAGGAGATCGACGCGGCGCTGGCGGCGATCACGGCGGAGTCCGTCGGGATCCGGTTCCTCGACCCGCGGGCGATCGGCTTCAAGAGCGACGGCGCGGACACCCGCGACGACGCGATGTACGACAACAAGCCCTGGCACAACTGCCTCGGCCACTACGACGAGATCCACTACGAGCAGTTCACCCTGCGGGTCCGGACCGGCGAGGGGCGCACACCCCGCGTCGACGTCGGCTTCGTGGCGGGGAACCCGTACCAGCAGTCCTACCGGGTGCGGGACGTGGTGGCCAAGGGCGAAGCGGTCGATCCGGCCGCCCCGCGCGGGATGGAGGACTACTTCGCCTCCGTGATGGCGGCCGTGCACCGGGACGACCCGGAGTCCCGCCAGCTGAAGGATCCGTACTGGATCATCCGGTTCGTCTTCCTGATGGGCACGCACTTCGCGGCCATGCCGCCGTTCCACTTCCAGTCCGAGCTGGACGGGACGCTGACCGACACCTACCAGGCGCAGCGCCGGCCGGTGGCCATCTACTGCGAAGGGATCAAGTGGCTCAACTGGGCGCTGCAGATGCTGACGGGGGAGCGGACGGAGTTCCTGGGCGTGCCGGTGCCGCCGCTGGCCCACCTGGAGCGGCCGCGGCGACGCACGGCCACCCGCCGTCCCGCCGTCCCCGGGCACCGCGCTCCCCGGTCGTCGCGGCCGGAGGCGCGGCCGGCAACCGATTCACGTCGAACCAGCCGGGTGCCGCGCACCCGGCAGAGGGAGGAGGGTTGATCGATGGCCGACGCATCGCCGGCCCTGCCGGTGGCCGGGCTGGCCGACCTCACCGCCGAGTCCCGGATGATCGCGACGCCGTGGAGCCGCATGGTGCGCGGCATCGGGCTCGGCCAGTACCCGATCGACTACGACCCCGTCGCCGCCGAGCGGATCCGGCACACGTTCGACCTGCTGGCGGCGAAGGTGCCGCCGGTCAACTCCTACACGCTGTTCGCCCGGCGGCTGGCGGACCTGATCCTGAACGTCGCCGCCCCGGACGTCGGCTTTTCCCGCACGGACGTCGGCTCGGCGGTCGGGGCGATCGTGGACGCCGTGCGGTCGGAGGCGAACCCGTACTACCGCGTCACGGCGGGCTGCCTCCTGATGGACGCGTTCGCCAAGCTCGGCCTGGACCGGAAGCTGCTGGTCAACGAGTGGATGGACTTCCCGGCGGAGATCCTCGCCGTGACCGACCAGATCCGGCCGGACCGGATCGAGGACGAGAACAGCGGCCGCCACGGCGACTACGAACGGCTGTCGGCGTGCACGGCGGTGTTCCTGGCTTTCGGGCAGCTGGGCCTGGCGGACCGGCTGGTCACCGGCGAGCGTGACCACGTCCGGGAAGCTCTGGACCTCCTGGAGCGGATCCCCGCGCCCTTCTTCCGCGGGCGCGGCGGATCCATGCTGCTCTCGGTGATCTCGCTGCTGGGTTACGACGGGCACGTCTTCGACGGCCCGCGGGACTACCTGAAGGAGGTCCTGGACCACCTCGACCGCGCGGACGAGCTGAACCTCCCGCCGGCCTTCCCGCAGCCGATGACCGAGGACTTCGGGAAGATCTACCCGCTGCTGACCATGCTGAACGCCATCGCGACGGCCGGCCGCGCCGAGTACCTCACCTACCGGAAGGACCGGCTGGCGGAGGCGAAGGAGCTGCTGGGCCGCATCGACCCGGTGGAGCGGACCCACATGGGGCTGTACTACCTCGTGGCCCTGCACAACCTGGGCCGGCTGGCCGAGCAGGTGCCGGACCTGGACGCCTTCGTGGAGGACGTGCTGGGGCCGTGGGACCACGCGGATCCCGGCGCGAACTTCTTCCGCAACGGGATCGCGTACCCGTACATGATCGAGACGGCGATGGTGACCGGCCGGGCGGACCTGATCACCGGCCGGGGGCTGGACCGCCTGGTGGACTCCTACCCCGACCTCGACCGGACCGACCTGGACCGGGCGAACCGGCCCTATCCGTTCAGCTACACGCTGAACATGCTGGGCGAGATCGGCGAGGCGGACCGGCTCTACACCCCCTCGCCCCGGTACGGCGGCCGGTCGGCCGTGGCCTGGGTCGTCGGCCACCTTTCCGAAGGCGGCCGCGAAGAGGGGACCCGGCTGTACATGCTGGACCACGCGTTGATCAGCTACGCCCTGCGGCTGCGGGGCCGGGACCGGGGTGAGACGGAACTGTTCAAGAAGTTCCGGTTCCCGTTGGCGTCCTGAGCCGAAACAACGGAAATCCCCGGCCGCCGGCCGGGGATTTCCGTTGTGGCGCTCAATGGTTCGCCCCCGCGAGGGCACCGCGGGGTGCCGCCGGCGCGGGAGTTCGTTCGCATTCGGGCCGCCAGGTGCCCACGTGCACCCAGCGCCGCTGCCACCGGAACGTCGCCAGCACCGTCGACCGCGCGCACCGCGGACACGGCTGGGGTGCCGAGTCGACCCACATCGTCGCCATGGGAACCTCCAGGAATATCGATGGTTACCGATACCCGGAGGATGCCTTGTGACGGCTATGAAACGGTTACGCGCAAGTCCTCAATGGACACTCAACGGTCGAGGTCGTCGATCAGCCGGGCCTTGACGGCCTTCTTGATCGCGTCCACCCGCGACACCGCCCCCAGTTTCCCGTAGATGTTCGTCAGGTGCCGTTTCACGGTGCCCTCGCTGATGAACAGGCGCGAGGCGATCTGGGCGTTGCTCATCGCCGCGGCGACCAGCCGGAGGACCTCGAGTTCCCGTTCGGACAGCAGGGTTCGCTGCTCCTGCTGGCGCTCCAGCGACTCCATCGTCGCGCGCGGGATCGACAGCAGCACGTTGTCCCTGCTCCGGCTCACCGACCGGATCGCGGTGATGAGCTCCTCGCGCGCGATGCTCTTCACCAGGTACGCCGCCGCGCCGTAGTCCAGCAGTTCGCGCACCAGCGCGGGCGCGTCGTGCATGGTGAGGATGACCACCGCGGTCTCGGGGGACGTCCGCCGGACGCGCTCGATCACCGCCTTCGCGCCGGGCCCCGGCATTTCGACGTCGAGCAGCAGGACGTTCGGCCGGTGCCGTTGGACCAGCGTGATGGCCTCGTCCCCGTGGGCGGCCTCGCCGGTCACGTCGAACTCCGGGTCCGTGGACAGCAGCTCGCGCAGCCCCTGCCGGAAGAGGGTGTGGTCGTCGGCGACGACGATGGTGACCTTCGGCCCGGTCATCGATGGGCTCCGAGGTGGGTGACCGCGATCGAGATCGTGGTCCCGCTGTCCGGGACCGCGGTGATGGTGAACGTGCCGCCCAGGAGCTCGAGCCGTTCGCGCATGGACGACAGCCCGACACCCGAGCGGGCGGCCAGCGCGGCGGCGAGGTCGAACCCGCGCCCGTCGTCCCGCACGGTCGCGCGCACCGCCGCGTCGGCCACCGTGACGGTGACCTCCAGCGTGCGCGCGCCCGCGTGCAGCACGACGTTCCGGATGGCTTCGCGCAGGACGATGTACAGCTCCTCGCACACTTCGTCCGGCAGGTGCTCGTCGCCGGTCACCGACACGGTGGTGTGGATGTCCGGGGGGACCCGGGTGGCCACGTAGTCGTCGAGCGCCTTGGCGAGGCCGCCGATCTCGACCGCGGATTCCCGCAGTTCCCTGGCGAGCCCCCGGATCGCGTCGAGGGCTTCGCGCAGCGCGGTGCGGGCGGTCCCGATCCGGGCCCGGGCGCGCGGCGGGTCCGTGTCGGCGTACACGTCGTACAGCTCGAGGTCCTGCAGGCCGACGCCGATCGAATGGGCGGCGCGGTCGTGCAGCTCCCGGCCGATCCGGCGCCGTTCGTCACGGTGCGAGTGGTTCACCTTCTCGAGCAGGAAGCTGGCGTAGGACACCGCGCCGATCCCGACGCGGTGCATGATCGACTCCTGCAGCGCGCCGGCCGCGGTGAGCAGCGCGCTGTCCTCCTCGCAGCGTGGCCGGACCCGTTCCAGCACCACCGGGAGCAGGACCCGGTACATCGTCACGGCGGCGTGCGCCGACTCGATCGGGTGAACTCCCCGGCTGGCGCGGCTGGCCCCGATTTCGGCGCTGAGCCGGTCCGCCTCCGCGGCGGGTGCCGGAGCGCCGGTGAGCGCGGTGTCGACGTCGTCGAGGACGGATTCGGCCTGGCGCAGCAGCTGGGCCGTCGCCTCCGGGACGTCGGCCAGGCGGTTGCCCTCCGCCCGCAGGTGGTCGTGGAACGACCGCACGGCCGTGCGTCGGAGGACGGCGGGGAACAGCACGTTCTCGTCGGCCACGCCGGGAATTGTCTCACAGTGGCGAACCCGGCCAAAGACTGCCGAACAGCGTGAGGTGCGCGCAGTACTGGGTGACCATGAACACCCGGTACGGACGGCGTTCCGCGGACCGGCCGCCGCGGCTCAGCGACGTGAGAACCGTGACCGAAAGCGCCGCCGAACCGGCGAAAACGACCGCGGCCGCGGGGAGTATCCCGCTCGCCCGGATCGCGCAGAGAACGGCGAACGTCCAGCCGACCGAGCTCGCCGCGAGCGCCATCACCACGCGGGCCTGGCGGTCGCCGAGCAGCACCGGCAGCGTTTTCCGGCCGGCCAGCCGGTCGCCTTTCGCGTCGGCGAGATCCTTGGTCGAGCCGCCGAACCCCATCCACAGGGACATCATGAGACCGAAGAGGAAAACCGGTCCGGTCAGCCGCCCGCCGCCGGCGGCCGACCAGCCGGCCAGGTAGGTGAGCAGGCCCAGCGCGGTCACCGCGGCGACGAACCCGGCCAGGTTCGCCTTGAGCGGCCACGGTCCCAGCGAGTAGGCCCACCCGACCCCGAGCATCGCCGCGGTCAGCAGGAACTGGGTCGCGGACACGGTCATCGCGAGCCCGAGCCCCGCCGCCGAGAGAGCCCAGACGATCGAGACGGCCGGGCGGCGGGGCAGGTCGCCCCGCGCGATCGGGCGCGCCTTGCCGTTGGCGCGGTCCTCGACCACGTCCGCCACCCCGTTCAGCAGGTAGACGGCCCAGGTCGTGGCGAGCCAGCCGAGCGCGGCCGCCAGGAGCGCGGGTCTGGGCACGGCGCCGTGCGTGCCGGCCGCCGTCCCGAGCGCCGCGCCCGCGGCGAACCGGAGCAGGAAGACGAGCTGCACCACCGGCCGCGCCTCCCGCCACGCGAGAGCGAGCCGGCGCCCCAGCGACGTGTGCGCGGATCGGGCTGCGGGAAACAGAATCGTCGTCGACGTCATCGGCACCTCCGTTCGACCGGGGTATTCCACGGCAGTGGTATGGACAACCGGAGATTCTGCGGCCGGGTCGGAGGGGACGACATGGCCGGAGGCGGAAGGCGGGCTACGACGTTCGTGACATGCCCCCTGGACCATCGTCCCGAGCTGGTTCCTCCTTGGCGGGCCGGACGTTGAGCGGCGAACCGCGGCCGCCTAGCGTGGGATCGCGCCTCGGCGTGAGGGTTCCGGGTGGTTCGGATGGGGGACGAAATCATGCGAAACGACGGTGATTCCGCGGTCACGGTCCGGTGTTTCGGCGCTTTCGAGGTGTCCCTGGCCGGCGAACCGGTGACGTGCTGGCACGCGGGCAAGGCGCGCAACCTCTTCCAGTACCTGCTGTTCAACCGAGGCCGGATCGTCCGGCGGGAGAAGCTGTACGAGACGTTGTGGCCGGGTGCCGCGCCGTCGGCGAGTTCGCTGAAGGTGGCGGCGCACGCGATCCGCCGGACGTTCGCCGGCCATCCGCTCGAGATCGCCGGCCGCGCACACGGTTACCGGCTCGTCGCCGAGGACCTGTGGCTGGACGTGGACGAGTTCGACGCCGCCCTGCGCGAAGCGCACGCCGCGGAGTCACGCGGAGCGCGAGCCGAAGCGGTCGCGTGCTACCGGCGGGCGGCGGACCTGTACGCCGGCGACTTCCTGCCCGGGGAAACGGGGGACTGGGTCGAACAGCAGCGGGAGTACTACCGCACCCGGGCGCTCTACGCCCTGGGTTCGCTGCGCGCCGACGCACTGCGGCGGGGTGACGACGCCGAGGCCGTCGAACTGTGCCACCGGATCCTGGAAATCGACCCGTACCAGGAGGAGGTGTACCAGACGCTGATGGTCCTGCACGCCAGGCGCGGCGAGCTGGGGCAGGTACGCAACTGGCACCGGATGTGCACGCGAAGGCTCCGGCACGACCTCGACACGGCCCCGACCGAGACGACAAGCCGCATCTTCGCCAGAGCGGTCCGCGGCGAGCTCCGGGCGCCGGAATTCTCGGCGAGGCGAACCGATGGCGCGCGCCGTTGTCCGGCACCGCGGTCGAGGCGTCCTCCGCGGCCGGCGCCGGGGACGGTCGGGCCCCGCCGTTGAGTGGCCGCCGCTGCAGGGGTTGCAACGCTTTCAGTGCCGGCCGAGTTCGGCCGGCCGCTTCCCGGCTGCCTTGGGGTCACCGTATCGCGGCTCGCGGCCGCGTCTGCTCCACGAACTCGGGAACCGCCTCCTCACGCGAACCGATCGCGAGCAGGGCAGAGCCGTAGGAAGCCGGCCGATGCCGGGCCGCGCCTCCGGCACGGTCGGTCGTGATCAGCCCCGAATCGCGCAACACGGTCGCGTGCTGACTGGCACTCGCCGGTGAGATACCGAGCTCGGTCGCGATCTCCGTGGTGGTCGGCACGGGGAGCGCGCAGATCGCTTCGAGGACGGCGGCCCGGGTGTGGCCGAGGAGCCTGGCCGCCGAGCGGTTCGGCGGCCCGCCGAACCAGCCGGGACGCCGGTCGACCGGGTACACCGGCACCGGCCGGCGGCCCGGGTCCAGCAGGGTCACCGGCGATGCCGGCAGAACATCGACGGCACGAGCAGCAGCCCCCGGCCGTCGAGACGCAGTTCCTGGTCCACCGGGTAGTCGACCTCGAGCACCGGCGACTGCCACCGCACGGCCGGGGGGAGCGTGGCCGGCAGCCCCTCGACGCCGTCGCCCAGCATCACGTGCCCGCGCCGCAGGCGGTCCGCGCGCGCCAGGTCGGTGATCGCCGGCCAGGAAGGAGCGAGCGCGGCCGAGAAGTATCGCCGGATGGCGCTGCCGAGCCGGCGCAGCACGTCGAGGCAACCGTTCGCCGGCGGCGACACCCACGCCGGCGTGCGGCGCTCGGCGGCGAGTGCGGTCAGGTCGGATCTGAACACCGCCCGCGGCGTGCTCAGCACGGAATCGATCGCGCTGTCGAGCCCGCCTCCGCCGGCCGGCGGGGTGAGGAAGTCCACGGAGTAGCCGCGCGGGGGCGCCAGCGCGAAAAGCATGCCGACCGAGCGGTCCAGGCAGGCCCGGACCGACGCGCGCCACTCCCCGAACACGGCGTGTCCCGCGCCGCTCTGCAGCTGGTGCAAGCTGAGCAGCGTCTCCCACAACGGATCCGGCGCGTCCAGAACCCGTGTCCGTGCGAGGTCGTCGGCCTCGAAATGGATGCGCAGCATCGTCCCCCGGTCCCCAGTTCCGTCGACTGCTGTCCCTCGGGCCGGGTACCTCGTCGGCGTCGCAGCAGGTGATGTGCGATCCGCACGAGGGTCTCGTCTGCCTGACCAACCTCGACGTCACGAACGAGCGGATCCCGCCCGTCGCGTCCGGCTCCTGCCGGGCCACCGATTTCCACTACCAGGGGATGATCAACTACGCGGGCTACTACCAGCGGAAATGGGAGAACTCCAACTGCACCGGGCAGAACGTGCTCGTGGCCCCTGGGGAGAACGCGTACACCAGCTTCTGGGGCAAGTCCGTCGGCGGTTACTGAGCCACCTCAACCGATGGTGATCTCCTGGCCGATACTCGGGACGCCGTCGGCGTCGAGGGCGTACAGCAGGTAGCGGCCCGGCGGCGCGGCGCCCGGCGAGGCGGGGACAGTGACGCGGTAGGCGGTCGGGCTCAGCGTCGCCGGGGCCAGCGGGACGCGTCGCTGGTCGGTGTCGACGGTGTGGGTCGCCGAGCCGGCCCGCATGAGCGCGAAGGCGGTGACCGCGCGGTCGGTGCCGACGGTGAGCGTCGCGCCGTTCGCCGCCGTCGGCGGTGCCGAGGTGATGGCCGGGCGGGCTTTGGGGGTGCCGTCGGGGTTGAGCAGGTACGGCGGCGTGAACACCTGGCCGTCGAAGTGGTTGGTCGCGCAGTTCCCGCAGAGCCCGCCGCCGCCGGAGAAGACGCGGCCGTCGGGCAGGAGGTTGGCCACCGAGTGGTAGTTGCGCGGCACCGCCATCGACGCGAGCCGGGTGAACTTGCCGGTGGCGGGGTTCCACAGTTCCGGAGTCAGCACGGCGGTCTGGTCGCTGAAGGGCACCGCGCGCGCCTGACCGCCGATGACGACGACGGTGCCGTCCGGGAGCACGACGCTGTTGGCGAACGCCCGCGCGAAAGCCATGTCGCCCACGCGCGCGACTTTGGCGGTGCCGGTGGTGATGTCGACGGTATAGGCGCGGTTGGTGGCGTCGGAGTCGTCGTAGGCGGGGGCACCACCGACGGTGAGGATCTTGCCGATGTCGTACATGACCGCGTTGCCGTTCATGGCGTCCGCGCTGTCGCCGCGTGCTCCGGCGCCGGTCACCGAGCCCGGCCCGGTCGTGGACACCCAGTGCATCTGCTTGCTGGGGCCGGCGTGGAAGACCCGGCCCCCGTCGGCGGCGAACAGCCAGGTGTGGTTGTCGGCGCGGAAGACGCCTCGCGGGTCGGCGGTGAAGAACGGTTCCGGCGGCACTCCCGGCAGCGCGCGCCAGCTGTCGGCGGCCGGGGAGTAGACCTCACCGGCCTTGCCGCCCCGGCCGCCGCTCCACGACCCGCCGACGGTGAAGACTTCGCCGGTGGAGAGGGTCACCTGCGACTGGTAGCCGCGGGCGGTGTTCATCGGCGCGGCCGCGGTCCAGGTGTTCGTCCCGGGGTCGTAGACGCTGGCCTGCTTGGCATCGCTGCCGCCGGTGACCAGCACCCGTCCGTCGGCGAGGATGGAGAGGCCGGGACAGAACATGTCGTGCCCGGTGCCGTCGACGCGCCGCTGGGTGACCTCGCCGGTGGTCAGGTCCATGATCGCGGTCTGGGTGTAGCCGTGGGTGCCGCCGTAGTTGTCCGCGGCGTAGGCCGACCAGGTCAGCAGCTTGTTCCCGGGCAGCAGGGCGGAGGCGACCGGGACGATCGGGAACCCGGCCGTCGCGCCCCACTGCCCGGTCTTGCCCGGGTCGGGGGCGGCGGTGGCGGAGAGGACGTCGATCTCGGCCGCGGCGGTCGAGGGGCCGCGGCCGCCGGCCTCGGTGAGCGCGGTCAGACGGACGTAACGGGCCGCCGCTTCGGGGAACCGCGCGGTCTTCACCGCGGTGTCGTCGGCCCAGGTCCCCGCGGTCGCGGGGGCGAACGTCGTGCCGTCGGTGCTCGTCTCGACCCGGTACCGGCCGATGGTGCCGTCGGGTTCGCCGCCGGGTGGCCGCACCTGGACGCCGGTGACCACGTGGGTGGCCTTCATGTCCAGGGTGACCGAGTGCGGCAGCGGCGCGGCCGGCTTGGAGTGCCAGGCCGTGCCGGGGTCACCGTCGAGCACGTTCGCGGCCGGGCGCGCGGCGTCCTGGTCCGACGCGGTCGCGGTCCAGCCGCTGCGGGGGAGCGGACCGACGTCGACCGGTCCCGGTGCCGGGCCGTAGGCGTGGAACTCCACCGCCGACGAGGTTTCCGTCGTGGTGACCCGGATCTGGCGGGCGAAGGCGTCGAGCGCTACCGCCTTCGGCGTGCCGTCATCGGCCCACGTGCCGGTGGCGGCGGTGGTGAAGGTCGACCCGTCGCTGCTCGTGGCGACGGTGACGCCGCCGGCGCGCCCGGTGGGCGCCGGGGTGACGACGACCGCGGTGATCCGCTGCTCCTGCTGGGTGTCGACGGTGAACGAGGTACCGCGCCAGGCGGTGGCGAGGTCGTTGTCCAGCAGCTCGCTCGCGCTCGCGGTCCAGCCCAAGCGTGAGAGCGGCGCCGGGGCGCCGGGCAGCGGGCCGAGCAGCGAGATCTCCGCCGCCGAGGTGAACGGGCCGCGATCGCCGGCCTCGGTGAGGGCCGTCAGCCGGACGTACCGGGCGGTGACGACGTGGTCGAACGCGGCGTCCTGCGTGGCGTTCACGTCCGGCCAGGCACCCGAGGAAACGTCGGTGAAGCCCGTGCCGTCGGCGGAGACGGCGATCCGGTACTCGCCGACCCGGCCGTTGGCCCCCGTGGCGCGGGGCCGGTAGAGCAGGCCGCCCACCGCGGTGGGCCGCTTGAGGTCGAGGGTGATGCGGTGCGGGAGCGGGGTGGCCGTGCTGTAGCGGGAATGCCAGATCGTCTTCGGGTCACCGTCCAGGACGTTGGACGCCACATCGTGCTCTCGTGCCGTTTCCTCGTCACTGGCGGCCGCGGTCCAGCCGGCCCGATCCAGCACGGCCATCGGCACGGGCGCACCGGGATCCCCGAGCACGTCGAGTTCGGCGGCCGCGACGGAGGTTTTCTCCGCCCCGGAAAGCGCGGTCAGCCGGACGAAACGCGTCCCGGCGACGGCGAAGGAAATGGTCTTGGGCGTGCCGTCGTCGGCGAGGGTGCCGGCGGCCACCGGGGCGGCCCAGGTGGTGCCGTCCAGGCTCAGGCGGACCTCGTAGCGGCCGATCGCGCCCCGCCCGCCACCCGGCCTCGGCGTGGCGACCAGGCCCGAAACCGTGCGGGTGGCCCGCATGTCCACAGTGACCGATTGAGGCAGCGCCCCGGCGGACTCCCAGACGGTCCCGGTGTTGCCGTCGAGCAGGGAAGCGGGCGAGCCGCTCGTCGCCGTGGCGGTCCAGCCGGCCTTGGGGAGCTTGGTGGCCGACGGGATCATGGCCTGGGCGTTGGCCACCACATGCCCGCCGTGAGGGTCGTGTCCGCCGGTGTCATCGTGCCCTCCCGCCAGCAGCGAGGCGACCACGACGCCCGCCAGAACCGAACCACCGAACCGCCGCATCCATCGCACGACGCGGACATCGCCACACATGATCAAGACGTTTCACCCGAACGAGCCGGGTGACGCTGGTTCCGCGCATGGGCCACGAAAAGGTCCGTGAGTCCTTCCACCCATCGTCGAGAAGGTGACGGCCACCGGCCACGAGGTGGTCCGGCAGTGCGACCCGATGCACGCGAACACGCACCAGTCGCCATCCGGTGACCAGACAAGGCACTTCGACCGAATCGTCGACGAGGCGCGCGGCTTCTCGCGGTCCACCGCAACCTCGGCACCCACGAGGGCGGCATCCACTCGGAGCTGACAGCCGCCGATGACGCAAGTCTCGGTCGATGCGCGGCTCTTTTCGGCGGAGACGCATGAGGGCGGCAAGCACGGAAACGTGCATCGTCACACGATGTCTGAGACACGGCGACTGGCGCGGGGGAACGAGCACGCGTAGCGAAGTTCGGCCACCTACCTGGATCAGGCGATGCGGGAGGTGGCGAACCAGATCGTGCGGTACGGCCAGGGGGCAGGCGAGTCCAAGCTCAGGACGGCAGTGAGTGGGTCGCCACCGGCCTGTGCTTCACCGAGCCCGACGGCAGCCCGCCGCACCCGGCCGATGTCACTGCCCGGTTCCAGGAGCCGGCAGCGAGGCGGTGCTGCCCGAGGCCGCGCCGGCCGCGGCCGAGATCATCCCGCGGACGGCATCGCGACAGCTCGGGCTCTATACCGACCATTGTGGACAGAGAGGGAGTGGAAGCAATGCGTCCAGATACCACAAAACCCCAGGATGAAGAGATCTTCAACCTGGGGAGTGGGGGTGCGCCATCAGGGACTCGAACCCCGAACCCGCTGGTTAAGAGCCAGCTGCTCTGCCAATTGAGCTAATGGCGCCGGTGTCTGCCGGGGTTTCCCCTGGCGACGTGGAAAAGATTAGCACCCCCTTCGGAGCCCGTTTCAGGGGGGTCCCCTTGACCCGGTTCCGGCGTTGCCGCCCGCGCGTCGCGGCTGGTCGGGCACACTGTAGTCGGACATCGACGGCGAAACGGGCGGGTGGGTATGAGGCGTTCGACCGGCTTGGGGGCGGTGGTGGTTGCCGGCGTGATCGGCCTCACCGTGGCAGCGTGCAGCAGCACTCCTTCGAGTGAGCCGCCGGAGCCGAAACCGACGACGTCGCCGAGTGCGCCCGCGCCGGTGCCCGCCGTGCTCACGCTCAGTCCTGCGAACGATGCCAAGGACGTTGCGCCCGGTGAGCCGGTGAGCGTCACCGTCAAGGACGGGCGGGTAACCCAAGTCGCTCTGACCGGGGCCGATGGCAAGGTCGTCGCCGGCAAAGCAAGAGCCGACGGGTGGGACTCCGCCGAGCCGCTCGGCTACAACAAGACCTACAAGCTCACCGCGACCGCCACCGGCTCCGACGGCAAGCCGGTGACGCGGGAGTCGACCTTCACCACCGTCAAGCCCGCGCGGCAGCTCGGTGTCTCCGTGAACCTCGTCGACGGTGAGACCGTCGGGGTCGGGATGCCGCTGATCTTCACCTTCACCGGCAACGTCGCCGACAAGGCCGCCGCCGAGAAGGCGCTGAAGGTCACCGCCGAGCCGGCCACCGAGGGGGCTTTCCGCTGGTTCGGCGACAAGCAGGTCACCTGGCGGCCGAAGGACTACTGGAAGAGCGGCACCAAGATCAAGGTCGACGCCGCCGTCTACGGCAAGCCGCTCGGCAACGGCAGCTATGGCCGGGAGGACAAGAGCGCCGGCGCCACCGTCGGCGACAAGCTCGTCGCCGTCGCCGACGGCGGGACGCACCAGATGACCGTCACGATCAACGACAAGGAGGTCAAGACCATGCCGACCTCCATGGGCAAGCCCGGCCACAACACCCCCGCCGGCACCTACACCGTCATGAGCGAGCACACCGGCTACACCATGAACTCCGCCACCTACGGCGTCCCCGCGGACGCTCCCGGCGGCTACAGCACCTTCGTGCAGTACGCGGTGCGCCTGTCCTGGAGCGGCATCTTCTACCACTCCGCGCCGTGGTCGGTGCGGCAGCAGGGGCACAGCAACGTCAGCCACGGCTGCCTGAACCTCTCCACCGAGAACACGAAGTGGCTGATGGACACCTCCAAGAAGGGCGACCTCGTCACGGTGCGGAACAGCGGCGGCCCGAAGCTCGAGCCGACCGACGGCTGGAGCGTCTGGCAGCTGTCCTGGGACGAGTGGCGGACGGCGAACTAACCCGAGTCGCGGACCAGTTCCCGCGCCTCGGCCTCGGTCGCCACCGCGGGGCCCGAACCCCACAGCGGCTTGTTCGCCGTCTCGCGGCTGAAGAACACCGCGACCGCGCCGATCGCGCCCGCCGCCATCAGGTACCAGGCCGGCCAGAAGTCGTGGCCGGTCGCGGAGATCAGCGACTGCATCACCAGCGGTGTCGTGCCGCCGAAGAGCGACACCGAGACGTTGAACGCGATCGACAGCGCGCCGTACCGGATCGCCGTCGGGAACAGCGCGGGCAGCGCCGCCGGCATCGACACCTCGAAGCAGAGCAGCAGCAGGCCGAGCCCCATCAGGCCGAGGAACGTGACGACGAGGCCGCCGTCGTGCACCAGCAGCATCAGCGGCCACGACAGCACGAGGAACCCCAAGCAGCCCGCCATCATCACCGGTTTGCGGCCGACGTGGTCGGTGATCCGGCCGCCGGCCATGATGATGAGCATCATCACGACCATGACGACGATGATCAGCAGCAGGCCGTGGGTGGCGTCGAGGTGCAGCTGCTCCGACAGGTACGTCGGCATGTACGACAGCAGCATGTAGTCGGTGACGTTGAACACCAGCACCAGGCCGACACAGATGAGCAGCGCGGGCCAGTACTCGGTGAACATCTTCCAGAACGGCTCGCCGGAGCGGCCGCGCTTCTCGGCCTCTTCGGCGTGCTTCTGGAACGCCGGCGTTTCCTCGAGCTTGAGGCGCATGTAGAGGCCGATGACGCCGAGCGGCCCGGCGACGAGGAACGGGACGCGCCAGCCCCAGTCGAGCAACGTCTCGTGCGGCACCCAGGCCTTCATGCCGGTGACGACGGACGCGCCGAGCACGTACCCGGCCAGCGTGCCGAACTCGAGCCAGGAACCCATGAAGCCGCGGCGTTTGTCGGGGGAGTACTCGGCGATGAACGTCGTCGCGCCGCCGTATTCGCCGCCGGTCGAAAAGCCCTGCACCATGCGGGCGAGGACGAGCAGGATCGGGGACCAGACGCCGATGGTGGCGTACGAGGGGATCAGCCCGATGCAGAGCGTGCCGATCGCCATCATGATCATGGTGACGGCGAGGACCTTCTGCCGCCCGATGCGGTCGCCGAGCGGTCCGAAGACGAGGCCGCCGAGGGGGCGCATGAGGAAGGCGGCGGTGAAGGCGCCGAACGTCCCGATGAGCCGCACGCCGGGTGACACGCTGGCGGGGAAGAACACCTCGGAGATGGTGTCGGCGATGTAGGCGTACACGCCGAAGTCGAACCACTCCATGGCGTTGCCCAGCGCCGCGGCTCCCACCGCGCGCTTGAGCAGGGACTGGTCGACGACCGTGATGTCCTCGTACCGCAGCTTTTTTCGCTTTCGCATCTTCGGCAGTGAACGTTCCACCAGTCCACGGTGCATCGGCATCCGGCTCTTCGCAGGATGAGCCATCCGGTCGTGAGCGCTACCACGTTTGGGCGAAGGCCAATTAGGACATTTCAAGCTGCCTACACTTCCGCGCGTATCGAGGGGGCAGCTCATGACGACGGTCGTGGTACCGAAAGCACCGGTCGAGCGAAGGCTGCCGGCACCGCTGTGGTGGACAGTGCTGTCCGGTGCGCTGCTGCTCGTGGTCTTCGCGGGCTACACGGTGTGGGCCGGCGTCTGGACGACGGCGGGCGTCTACCTCGAAGACTTCAAGTCCTATGTGGCGACCGGCCGCGCGGTACGCGCCGGGATGGCCCTGTACGAACCCGGGGTCTCGGCCCTGCCGACGATCGGCGGCACGTTCAAGTACACGCCGTTCGCGGCGGGCGCGTTCGTGCCGCTGACGGTGGTCCCGAAGCTGCTGCTCCCACTGCTGGCCGTGCTGGTGAACCTGTTCTCCCTGCTGGTGGTCGTCTGGGTGTCGCTGGGCCGGCAGGGCTACGCGCCGGACCAGGGCCGCGTAGCGGCAACGGCAGCGCTGACAGCGCTGGCCCTGCCGATGCAGCCGGTCCTGATGAACTTCACGTCGGGCCAGGTGAACCTGGTCCTGCTGCTCCTGGTCCTGGTGGACCTGACCGGCCGGAACCGCTGGTGGACAGGCGCGGGAGTGGGATTGGCGGCAGGTATCAAGCTGACACCGGCGATCTTCGTGGTGTACCTGCTGGTGACACGCCGCTTCCGAGCAGCAGCAGTCGCAGTAGGCACATTCGCCCTGACCGTCCTGGCCGGCTTCATGGCGCTACCCCGAGACTCGGCGGCATTCTGGTCGGCAAACCTGGCGGACCCTTCCCGGATCACCGGCGACAGCGACGCGACATCCCCGGAAAACCAGTCGATCCGAGGAGCACTGGCCCGCCTCCTGGACATCCCGGACGTCCCAGGCAAGATCTGGATCCCGGCCGCGGCAGTAGTGGCCGCAGCCGCACTCTGGATCGCGATCCGAGCTCACCGACAGGGCCGCGAGCTGCTGGCAGTGAGCGTGACGGGCGCCCTGATGATCCTGGTAACCCCCTGGACCTGGTCCCACTACTGGGTATGGTTCATCCCGTTCTTCGTAATGGGAGTGTGCGCAGCATTCCGAGCCCGAACATGGCTCCCGGCAGCAGCACTGACAGCGACCTACCTCCTGATCTTCCCCTGGAAGGTAGGAGACGGCCGAGGCAACGTCCCAGTAGTAGGCCTGGCAGTGCTCCCAGACACCTACGCCCCACTGACTCAAGCCCTGGCTCACGCCCTCTACGTAACCCTGGCCCTAGCACTGATAGCCCTGGCAGCAATCCGACCAGCCCAGCTGAACCCCACCCCCACAGAGGCAACCACGCCAACCCACCCAAAGTGACCACGGGATGGAGGCCGGGAGCAGGTAACCACGGGACGGGGGTCCGGGGGCTCGCCCCCGGCGGGGGTGTGGGGGTTCGACCCCCACAGAAAGGCGAAACCCCGGTAATGGGAAGGGCCCGCCAGGGCCCGACCATACCGGGGCTATCGGGGTGAGCGACGGGTTTCGAACCCGCGACCTCCTGGACCACAACCAGGTGCTCTACCAGCTGAGCTACGCCCACCATCTGCGAGGGAACCGCTTGCGATCACCTCGTTGGCTGTAATCGTAGCGGGTGCCCTCGCGGGGTTCGCAGGGGGTTACCTCTGGTGGTGTTCCTGCACTTCAGCGGCGGCGGCTTTAGCTTCTTCGCTGGTGGGTCCGGGCTGGGGGACGAAAGCGACGCGCCGGTAGTAGTCGAGTTCGCCGATGGATTCGCGGATGTCGGCGAGGGCGCGGTGGGCGAGGCCCTTCTCCGGCTTCGCGTAGTAGATGCGCGGGTACCAGCGGCGGACGAGTTCCTTGACGGAGGAGACGTCGACCATGCGGTAGTGCAGGTGGGCGTCGAGGGCGGGCATGTCGCGGGCGATGAAGCCGCGGTCGGTGGCGATGGAGTTGCCGGCGAGGGGGGCGGTGCCGGATTCGGGGACGTGCTCGCGGATGTAGTCGAGGACGCGGCGTTCGGCTTCTTCGAGGGTCACGGTGGAGCGGCGGACTTCTTCGGTGAGGCCGGAGTGGGCGTGCATCTCGCGGACGACGTCCGGCATCCCCGCGAGTTTTTCCTCGTCGGCGTGGATGACGATGTCGACTCCGTCGCCGAGCACGTTCAGCTCCGCGTCGGTGACGAGGGCGGCGATTTCGATCAACGCTTCCTTGCCGAGGTCGAGCCCCGTCATCTCGCAGTCGATCCAGACTAGGCGGTCGGTCACCTGGTGACCCTAACCCGACACGGGGATATGAGGGGCGTTACCTGCGCGTACGGCGCGTTACGCTCGCCAAGCCGGGTTCGGTGTGGTGCAGGACACAGATCGGGGAGCGGGCAGTGACGGTGCAGGAGTCGCCGGCGAGTGAGATCGCCGCTGGTTACGCGAGTGAGGGTGCCGCGCTGGAGCTGGGTGCGGTGGTGCTCGACGGGCAGGTGGACGCGGCGGCCGCCGTGCGCCTGCCGTTGGCGACGCTGAACCGGCACGGCCTGGTCGCGGGGGCGACCGGGACGGGCAAGACGAAGACTTTGCAGCTGATCGCGGAGCAGTTGTCGGCCGCCGGGGTGCCGGTGGTGCTCGCGGACGTGAAGGGCGACCTGTCCGGGCTGGCTGCCGCGGGGGAGGCGAACGACAAGGTCACGCGGCGTTCGCAGGAGCTCGGTGACGACTGGGCGGGCTCCGCGTTCCCGGTGCAGTTCCTGTCGCTGGGGACGGGCGGGAAGGGGGCGCCGATCCGGGCGACGGTCACGAGCTTCGGGCCGGTGCTGCTGGCGAAGGTGCTGGGGCTGAACGAGACGCAGGAGTCGACGCTCGGGCTGATCTTCCACTGGGCGGACCAGCGTGGCCTCGCCCTGCTGGACACGAAGGACCTCCGTTCGGTGATCACGCACCTGACGAGCGACGAAGGCAAGGAGGATCTCAAGGGCATCGGCGGGGTCTCGGCGGCGACGGCCGGGGTGATCCTGCGGGCGCTGTCCAATCTGGAGGCCCAGGGTGGTGAGGACTTCTTCGGCGAACCGGAGCTGGACGTCCACGACCTGATGCGCCAGGCGGACGGCAAGGGTGTCGTCACGCTGCTGGAGCTGGACGACCTGCAGGCCAAGCCGGCGTTGTTCTCGACGTTCCTGATGTGGCTGCTGGCGGAGCTGTTCGAGGAGCTGCCCGAGGAAGGCGATCTCGACAAGCCGAAGCTGGTGTTCTTCTTCGATGAGGCCCATCTGCTCTTCTCCGGCGCGTCGAAGGCGTTCCTGGAGCGCATCGAGCAGACCGTGAAGCTGATCCGGTCGAAGGGCGTCGGCGTGTTCTTCTGCACGCAGCTGCCGACGGACATCCCGAACGCGGTGCTTTCGCAGCTCGGCGCCCGGATCCAGCACGCGCTGCGGGCGTTCACCCCGGACGACCAGGCGGCGCTGGCGAAGACGGTCAAGACCTACCCGAAGACGAAGTTCTACGAGCTCGACACGGCGTTGACGTCGCTGGGCATCGGCGAGGCGATCGTCACGGTGCTGTCGGAGCGGGGCGCGCCGACGCCGGTGGCGTGGACGCGGCTGCGCGCGCCGCGGTCGAAGATGGGCTCGATCGGGCCGGAGGCCGTCGCCGCGGCTGTGATGGCGTCCGACCTGCACGCCAAGTACGCCGAGACGATCGACCGCGAGTCGGCTTACGAGAAGCTGGCCGCGAAAGTCGCCGCCACTCCCGCGCCTGTTCCCGAGGCGCCGGCGCCCGGAAAGGACGAGCCGGGGTTCCTCGAGTCGGCGATGAAGAACCCCGCCGTGAAGTCGTTCATGCGGTCGGCCGCGAGCGCGCTGGGCCGGGAGATCACGCGTGGGCTGTTCGGCAACCGGAGGCGCTGACAAAAGCTGACGCAATCTGTCAGGTATCGCTGGCAGGCTGGCGCCACCTGCGAAAGGAAATCAGCCATGACCAGCACTGCCACCGCGTCGTTCGTCCTCGACAAGTGGGAGCCGCAGGCCACCGACGAGGCCGGCGGCACCGAGTTCGCCCGGGTGGCGATCGCCAAGACGTTCACCGGGGTGATCGAAGGGACCAGCACCGTCGAGATGCTGACGGCGTCCAACGCGACTTCGCGCGCGTACGTCGCCTTCGAACGTCTCGAGGTCTCTGTCGACGGCCGCAAGGGTGGGTTCGTCCTGCACCACTCGGCCGACGACACCGGCCTGACGCTGAAGATCCTCACCGGCTCGGGCTTCGGCGAACTGGCCGGGATTTCGGGCACGGCGAACATCGAGATCGACGGCGAGGACCACCACTTGACCCTCACTTACACGCTCTGAGCAGTACGAAGGCCGTTTCGAGAGCCCCCGATTGACTCTCGAAACGGCCTTCGCGGTGTACCCCGCTCCGCTCCCCGAAGCGGGGGGACGGGCCGCCCCGACCACGGCCCGTCCGCGGCTAGCTGTTCACGATCTGGTCGACGATCTTCTTGGCGTCGTTGATCGGGATGGCGAAGCCGATCCCGACGCTGCCCGCCGCGCCGTTGGCCGACGCCGTCGGGCTGTAGAGCGCCGAGTTGATGCCGATCACGTTGCCCTGGGTGTCGACCAGCGCGCCGCCGGAGTTGCCCTGGTTGATCGCGGCGTCGGTCTGGATCGCGGTGTAGCTGGGCGCGTCGCTGCTCTGCTGCGACGTCCGGCTGAACGGCGAGCGCTGTTGCTGCTGCTCGCCCTGCCCGATGTCGGAGAGGTTGCGGTTCAGGGCGCTGACGATGCCGGTGGTGACGGTGTTCTGCAGCCCGCCCGGCGACCCGATCGCGACCACTTCCTGGCCGACGACCAGCTTGCTCGAGTCGCCCAGCGACGCCGCCGTCAAGCCGCTCGCGTTCTGCGCCTGCACCACCGCGATGTCCGCCTTGGTGTCCGCACCGACCACACTGGCCTGGTACTTCTTGCCGTCGGACGTGGTGATGACGACGTTCCGGGCGCCGTCGACGACGTGCGCGTTGGTCAGGATCCGGCCGTTCGAGGTGAGGATGACGCCGGAGCCGATGGCCTCGCCCTGATCGGTGGTGACGTTGATCTGGACGACGCTGGGTGTCACCTTCGCGGCGACGGCGCTGACGTCGCCGGTGGCGGTGGAGTTCGAGACCGTCTGCCCGTTCACGGCCGGCGTGCTCACCGACGTCGTCGCGCCGTCCGCCGAGTTCGCGGTGAGCCCGACGATCGCGGCGCCGCCGACGCCGCCGACCAGCGCGGCGCCGAGGGCGGTCGCGCTGACGATCATCGCGACACGGCCGCCCTTGCGCGGCTTGGCCTTGAGCGCCGTGGGCACCTGTCCCTGCCCCGGAGCCGGGGGAGTGAAGAGCGGATTCGGCGCGGCCTGCTGGTAGGCGTACTGCGCGTACGGCCCGTACTGCTGGGTGCTCTGGTGCGGCTGGTGCCCACCGGGTGAGGCGGGGCCGGGCCGACTCTCGTTCTCGGTCATGGGACCAGATTCGCGCCCGTGCTTGTGAACAGCCTGTGGAAATACCTCAGGCTTTGCTGAGAAGAATCAGCTGAGAAAACTCAGGTAATCCTCAGGCATCAGGCGAAGAACGACGGGACGTCCAGTGCTCCTCCCGCCGCTTCGAACTCGTCGTGCGCCGCCTTCCGCAGTGCGGCGTCGCCGAGGTAGTCGGCGGCGGTGAGGGCCAGCCCCAGCGCGCCGTCCCGGACGCCGGCGTCGCCCGTCGCCGACCCGGCCGCGGCCGCGAACTCCTTGGTGTGCAAGGCGACCGTCGGTCCCGCTACCGCGAGCATGGGGTGCAGCGCGGGCATCCGGTACGACAGGTTGCCGAGGTCGGTGGAGCCGGTGAGCGACTCCGGCACGATCCCGGGCGGGAGCGGCTTGCGGCCGGTGATCACCTGGTTCGCCGACCAGCGCCCGGCGAGCGCGGTGTTGAACCGGATCGGCAGGTAGGCCGCCTGGGCGTCCCAGACCAGCTCGACGCCGCAGCCGGTCATCGCCGCGGCGCCCTCGGCGATCGACGTCATGCGGGCGGCGAGGTCGCGCAGCGTCTCCGGGGTCTGGGACCGGAGGTAGAACAGCAGCGCGGCGCGCGCCGGGATGACGTTGGGCCGGGCGCCGCCGTCGGTGAACACGCCGTGGACGCGGTCGCTCTGCGGGAGCTGCTGGCGAAGCGCCGAGACGCCTTGGTACGCGGCGACGGCGGCGTCGAGGGCGTTGCGGCCCATGAACGGCTGGGCGCTCGCGTGCGCGCCGACGCCGTGGAAGACCATCTCCAGCTGGCGGCGGCCGAGGAACGGGTGCAGCGCGATGTCGTGGCTGAACGGGTGCAGCATGATCACCGCGTCGACGTCGTCGAACACGCCGGCGCGGGCGAGGATCTCCTTGCCGCCCCCGCCCTCCTCGGCCGGGGTGCCGATGAGGCTGACGCGGCCGCCGAGCCGTCCGGCGACCGCGGCCGCGCCGAGGAAACCGCCCGCGGCGGTGGTGCAGATGATGTTGTGCCCGCACGCGTGGCCGAGCCCCGGCAGGGCGTCGTACTCGGCGAGGACGGCGATGTGCGGGCCCTCTTGCCCTGGCGTGCTGACCCGCAGCGCGGTGTCGAGCCCGCCGACGCCGACGGTGGCTTCGTGGCCGTGGCGTTTCAGGAACTCGGCGAGTGCGCGCACGGACCGGTGCTCGGCGAACCCCTCCTCCGGGTGGGCGTGCAGATCTTGGCTCAATGCCACCAGATCGGGTGAACTCCGCTCGACCACGGCGGTCACTTCGGCCCGGGTCGCCTCGTCCGCGCCCGGGTGGGGCGAGGACAGCGGTTCGGCGGCCGCGACGGCGTCGGCGGTGGCCTCGACCAGGGAACGCAGGTAGCTGTCGTCGGGCGGGACGGGATCGGCGTGGGTCATGGGGCCGATGCTAACCGCCACCTCCGACAGTTCGTGCCGTTCAGCCCAGCCGGCCCGCCACGATCTGCGTGACACCCGCGTACCGCTCGGTGATCGCCGTGAAGCCGCGGGCGCGCAGGCTCGCCCCGACTTCGCCGCGGTCGAACATCTTCTGCCCGCTCACGATCCCGCCTGCCGACTCGATCAGGCGCGCGGGTTGCCGGCCGCGGCGGGCGCTCGTCAGCAGCGCGATCCGGCCGCCCGGTTTCAGTACGCGCGCGAAGGAGTCCAGCGCGGTCTCCGGCTCGGCGAACATGTGAAGCGCGGCGAAGCAGCAGACACCGTCCACAGTGGACGCCTTCAGCGGGAGGCGCACGGCATCGGCTCGCAGGTAGGCGACGGTGTCCGGGCCGCCCTCGGCGACGGCCTTGGCGAGCATGGTGCGGGCGCCGTCGAGCCCGATCGCCAGCCCGTCCGGGCCGACGGCCGCGCCGAACGCACGGGTGAAGCGGCCGGTTCCGCAGGCGACGTCGAGCACCGTGTGACCCGGTCGCAGCCGGAGGAGTTCCGTGGCGAGCGTGACTTCGCCCGCCATGCTCGGCCCGGACGGGCCCTTGAGCGCGCGGCCGAGGACGGGGCGCCAGTACCGCTCGTAGATCCGCGGGAGCAGGGTGGTGCGCATCAGGCGCTGCGTGATGCCGGTCGGCGGACCGGCCTGGTTCGCGGCGCCCAGCAGGTCGAGGTAGCCGTTGCCGGTCTCGGTCTCCGCTGACGTCTCGAGCAGGGTCTTCAACCGCTCTCGGGCGGTGTTTCGCCTGGTGGGCACGCATCCTCCCGGGGTTCGGACATCGGCAGTATGCCCGCTTTGACGGCACTCGATCGAGTGAAGAAGTCCGCGCTCAGGCGTTCGGGGCCCGGAATTGTCGGTGCCCCTTCCTAGCGTCGCAGGCGAGATCCCGATCCGAGGAGGAGAGATGACGACGATTTCCGTTCCGTGCGGCGAAATCGCGGTGCGCGGCGAGTTCGACCTGGCCGCGGCGGCCCGGTTCCTGACCGGCTTCGCCCCCGCGGGGCAGCCGGAAGCGGAACCCGGCGCGCTCCGGGTGGCCTTCCCGCTGGAGGGTGTGTGGACACCGGTGGGCGCGGTGCTGCGGCAGCGATCGCCCGGCGAAGTGGTGGTGGAGGTCCACGGCCCGCCCGAGCACACGGAGGCTGTGGTGGCCCAGGTGCGGAGGATGTGCTCGCTGGACGTCGACGGCACCGCGTTCCCGGAGGTCGCCGTCCGGGATCCGGTCGTGGGGCTGCTCCGGGACCTGCACCCGGGGCTCCGGCCGGTGTTGTTCGCGTCGCCGTACGAAGCGGCGTGCTGGGCGGTGCTGAGCCACCGGATCTGGATGACGCAGGCGGTGCGGCTGCGCCGGCGCCTGACCGAGCGCTACGGCGCGGAGGTCGACGTCGGCGGGCGCAGGCTGCGATCGTTCCCGGCCCCCGCCGAGCTGGCGGAACTGGAGTACCTGCCCGGGCTGTCGGGGCCGAAGATGGCACGCCTTCGGGGCATCGCCGAGGCGGCGGCCACCGGACTGCTGGACGCGGCCGCGCTGCGGGCGATGCCGGCGGAGGAGGCGCTGAAGGAGCTGCAGCTGCTGCCGGGAATCGGCCGGTTCAGCGCGGAGCTGATCCTGATCCGCGGCGCGGGCCACCCGGACGTGTTCCCGCGCGCGGAGACCCGCCTCCACGAGATCCTGCGCGACGCCTACCACGTCCCGCAGGCGGAGGTGGCAGGGCTGGCGGAGTTCGCGGAGGCCTGGGCGCCGTTCCGGAGCTGGGTGTCGTTCCTGTTCCGCGTCGAAGGCGAGGCTCGGATGAGGGAGTCGCGATGACCTGACCCCCCGGCGGCCGGCCCGCGCTGACCGATCGGCGCCGAGAACGCGGCCGCGACGCAGGTCGCACCGACAGAAAGGAGAACGCGACGACCCGATACCGGAAGCCGCGCAGCGGCGAGCGATGGGGACTCACAGTAGCCAGATGTCGCCTGTGGTGAGGTGTCCGGGTGAGCTCGCCCGTTCAACTCGCGCTCGGCGGACCGGCCGGTCACGCCCTGTCGGCTTTCCGTGCGGCCGCCGCCACCGGCTCGTCGCCGGCTGGTTCGCTGCTCGAACAGGCCCAGACCCCCGCGGTGATCACCCTGGTCGCCGGTGGGGTGGCCATGCTGGTCGTGCTCGTCGGCGGAACGCCGTGGCGGCGGGCGCGCAACGTCGTCACGATCGTGCACGAGGCCGGCCACGCGCTGGCCGCCGTGCTGGTCGGACGGCGCCTGCAGGGCATCAAGCTGCATTCGGACACCTCGGGCGTCACCGTCTCGCGCGGCAAGCCCGAGGGACCGGGCATGGCGTTCACCGCGATGGCCGGGTACCTGGCGCCGTCGGTGCTCGGGCTGCTCTTCGCCAGCCTGCTGGGTTCCGACCTGGTCGGCACGGTCCTCGTCCTGATCGCGCTGCTGCTGCTCGGCGTGCTGGTGATGGTGCGCAACGCCTACGGGGTGTTCACCGTCGTCGCCAGTGCCGCGGTGCTCGCGCTGGTCGCGTTCGTCGCGCCGGTCGAGGTGCAGGCGCCGTTCAGCTACCTCGTGACGTGGTTCCTGCTGTTCGGCGGCGTGCGGCCGGTGGCGGAGCTGCAGGTCAAACGGCGGCGCGGGCAGGCCCGTGACTCCGACGCCGACCAGCTCGGACGGCTCACCGCGGTCCCGCCGGTGCTGTGGGTGCTGGTGTTCGCCGTGGCGACGGTCAGCTGCCTGATCGCCGGTGGGCTGTGGCTGCTGGAGCCGGTCGCCGCGTAAGCGGCGTGGAGACCTGCGGTGTGGGCGGCCTGGGTGGCTTTGCAGCGTGGGCGGCCGAGTGGCCGTGCCGCGTGAGCGGGCGAGCGGCCTGGCGACCTCGCCGCTTGAGCGGCCTGGGCGGCTCTGCCGCGCACGCGGCCGAGTGGCTCTGCTGCGGCAGCGGCCGAGTGGCTCTGCTGCGGCAGCGGCCGAGTGGCTCTGCTGCGGCAGCGGCCGAGTGGCTCTGCTGCGGCAGCGGCCGAGTGGCTCTGCTG
>NZ_JBFACT010000006.1:243474-265726 GCF_040640995.1 Amycolatopsis sp. NPDC021455
CGGCAGCGGCCGAGTGGCTCTGCCGCGGCAGCGGCCGAGTGGCTCTGCCGCGTGAGCGGCCGAGTGGCTCTGTCCCGCGGGCGGCCGAGCGGTCCTGCCGCGTGAGCGGTCTGGGTGGCTCTGCCGCGGGAGCAGCCGAGTAGCCCTGCCGTGGGAGCGGGCGGGCAACTCCGCTGCCGTGAGCGGCCTGGGTGGTTCTGCTGCGGCAGCGGCCGAGTTGCTCTGCCGCGTGAGCCGGCCGAGTTGCTCTGCCGCGTGAGCGGCCTGAGTGGCTTTGCCGCGTGGGCGGCGGGCGACCCCGCTGCCGTGTGCGGCCTGGGCGGCTTTGCCGCGTGAGCCGGCCGAGTGGTCCTGCCGCGGGAGCGGCGAGCGGCCCCAGCCGCGTAAGCGGCCGGGTGCCGGTCACCGGGCCGCGCGCATGCGGCAAACTGGTCTCTCGCTGGTCGCGCGGAGGGAGACGAACGATGGACGAGGTCGCCAAGGCCGTGGAGGAGTGCGCACGGGCGGCGAAGCTGGCCGCGCCGTCGCTCGCCGCCGCCACCACCGAGGCCGTCGATGCCGCGCTGACCGGGATGGCCGAGCGGCTGCTCGCGCACCGCGAGGAGATCCTCGAGGCCAACCAGGCCGACGTCGAGCGCGCGAAGGGCGAAGGCATGAGCGCCGGCCTGCTCGACCGGCTCACCATCACCCCGGAGCGGCTGACCGGGATGGCCGAGCAGCTGCGGCTGCTCGCCGGCGCGCCGCACCAGGAGCGGTCGGTCGAGGTGTCCACGCTGGACGGCGGGCTGCGGCTCGTCGAGCGGCGGCGGCCCGTCGGCGTCATCGGCGCGAACTACGAGGCGCGGCCGAACGTGACCGTCGACGTGGCGTCGCAGCTGGTCAAGTCGCGCAACGCCGGCGTCCTGCGCACCGGCTCGGCCGCGCTCGGCTCGGCTCAGCGGCTGCGTGAGGTCGTCATCGCGCCGGCGCTCGCGGAGGCGGGCATCGACGCCGACTGCGTCCAGCTGGTGCCGCGGGTCGAGCGCGAGGCGGCGTCCGCGCTGGTGCGGCTGCCGGACCTGGTGCCGCTGGTGATCCTGCGCGGCAGCGGTGACAGCACCCGGGCGCTCGCCACCGAGGCGGCCGTCCACGGCGTGCGCACGCTCGCCCACGCCGACGGCGGCGGGGTCCTCTACGTCGACCGCGGCGCGGACGTCACCAAGGCCCGTGACCTCGTCTACGCCAGCCTCGACCGTCTGGGCGTCTGCAACCGGCTGAACCTGCTCCTCATCCACGAGGACATCCACGACGAAGCCTGGCCGGCGATCTCCGAGGCGCTCGCCGAGCGAGGCGTCACGCCTTCGCTGGCGCCGCACGAGCACCCCATCGGCTACGAGTGGGCGCTGGACTCCGACCGGGAGGCGACCGTCACCGTCGCCAAGGTCGGCGCGCTCGCCGACGCCGTCGAGATCGCCAACGAGCGCACCTCGGGCCTCGCCGCGGGCATCGCCACCGAAGACGAGGCGGCCGCCGACGCCTTCTTCGACGGCTACACCGGCACGGGTGTCTTCTGGAACGCGCCGACCCGCCTCCTCGACGGCTTCAAGCTGCTCGCGGTCCCGGAGACCGGCATCAACCTGGACAAGGTCCCCGGTCCGCGCGGGCCGGTGACGTACACGGACCTCTACGTCCGCCAGTACGCCGTCCTGCCGGCCTGAACCTCAGGGAGCGGGCGGGACGTCCGCGAGCCTGCGGAGCTCTTTGACGGTGTCCGCGGCGTTGACGAGCAGCTCGGTCCGGTCGCTGGTGTCCCCGGAGTAGCGGTAGATCGCGGTCGGCCCGTCGCTGATGGCGATCGCCGCGACCAGGCGGCCTTCGGGGTCGCGGGTGAGCCCGGTCGTCACCGGCACCTCCCGGCCGACGGTGTCGACCGTGGTGAGCGTCCGTTCCTTGTACCAGCCTCGCGTGGTCATGTTCCGCAACTCCGGGGGATGGGGATCACAGGGATACGTCGTAGGACGCGAGGATCACCGAAGGTGTTACGGCATACTGGGGCGGGTGATCTCCCGGCCGCACGTCCTGCTGTCCGCCGCGCAGTCGCTCGACGGCTACCTCGACGACACCTCGCCCGAGCGGCTCGTACTGTCCACTGAGGACGACTTCGCCGTCGTCGACCGGTTGCGGGCCGAGGCGGACGCGATCTTCGTCGGGGCCGGCACCGTCCGCGCCGACAACCCGCGGCTGCTCGTGCGGTCGCCCGAGCTGCGGCGGCAACGGCTGGAGCAGGGCAAGCCCGAGCAGCCCGTCAAGGTCACCGTGACCACCCGCGGCCTCGATCCGGACGCGCAGTTCTTCACCGTCGGGGACACCGAAAAGATCGTCTACGCGCCGCCCGGCGCCGCGGACGCCTTGAACCACGTCGCCACCGTCGTCGACGCCGGGGACCCGCCCGACTTCGGTCGCATCCTCGACGACCTCGGGGCGCGTGGCGTCAGCAAGCTGCTGGTCGAAGGCGGCGGGGGAATCCACACGCGGTTCCTCACCGAAGGCCTGGCCGACGAGCTGCGCCTGGCGATCGCGCCGTTCTTCGTCGGGCAGCCGGACGCGCCGCGGTTCGTCGGCCCCGGGCGCTATCCGCGGCCGCTGGTCCTCACCGGCGCGACGGAACTCCAGGGGATGGCGATCCTCGAGTACCGCGCGGCCGAGGAGCCGTCCGGCCGGGACGTCCGGCGGCTACGCGAAGCGATCGCGCTCGCCGCCGAATGCCCGCCCAGCCACACCTTCCGGGTCGGGGCCGTGATCACCGACGCCGACGGCGAGGTCGTCGCGACCGGGCATTCCGGCGAGGGCGATCCGCTGAACCACGCCGAAGAAGCCGCGCTCGCCAAGTGCGCCGGCGACCCGCGCCTGGCCGGGGCGACCATGTACAGCTCGCTGGAGCCGTGCAGCCACCGGAGTTCGCACCCACGAAGCTGCACTCAGCTCATCCTCGACGCCGGCATCCCGCGGGTCGTGTTCGCCTGGCGGGAGCCGGCGGTGTTCGTCGACGCCCAGGGCACCGAGCTGCTGCGGCAGGCCGGGCGGCACGTCGTCGAGGTGCCCGCGCTGACCCCGGAGGTCCAGCGCGAGAACACCCACCTCGACTTCTGAGACTTCCGAGCGGCTAACAGGCGCCGTTGTCCACCCAGACGCCCCATTCGCCGGTGGTTCCGGGCTCTTCGCCCTGCGTCCACCACTTCGCCGTCCACTTGTGGCTGTTGTGCGAGACGACGTCGTCCTTGACGTAGACCTTCGTCCGGTCCCACTCCGCCGCGGTGCAGGAGCCGCCGCCCGGCGTGGTCGGGGTCGTCGTCACCGGCGGCGTCGTCTGCGGCGGTGTCGCCCCCGCGAAGCGGACGCTGAACTTCGTGAAGTCCCAGTCGTTCTGCGGGACGTTGCTGCACACGCCGTTGTCGGTCGTGCCGACGCAGGCGCGGTCCCGGTTGACCGACCAGAACGTGAACCGGCCGAGGCCGTGGCTGGTCGCGTAGTCGTACACCGTCTGGAAGTCCGAGGTGGAGAACATCTCCGCCGCGTCCGACTTGCCGTTCATGCCGGAGAAGCCCTCGTGCGAGTACGCCGTGGCGCTGTCCCAGCCCAGGTGCGACATCAGCAGGCCGTGGAACGCCTCCAGCGCCGACACCTGCGACGAACCGCCGTTGAAGCCGCCGTCGAAGGGCATGATCGAGAAGTTGTTCGGGGTGAAGCCGATCGACTTCGCCTGGTCGAGCAGCTGCGTGCCGAACCAGCCGGTGCCGGCCGCGGTGCCCGGCATGGTCACCGACACGAACAGGCCGGGGTTGTTGGCCTGCAACGTCTTCGCGGCGCCGAGCTCGTTCGCGATGGCCGCGGTGTTCTCGTACTCGGGTTCCTCGAGGTCGAAGTCGATCGCCTTGAGCGAGTATTTGGTGACGACCTGCTGGTAGGCGGCGGCCGTCGCGGCCACCGTGCCGCAGGTCTGGCCGAGCTTCGTGCCGCCGTAGCCGCCGACGGACACCGAGACGTCGCCGCCCGCGCCGCGGATCCGCGAGATCACGCCCGCGACGGCGGTGTCGGAGGAGACCGCCGAGGTGCCGTCCCAGGTCGGGCTGCACCCGCCGCCGTTCGGCGCGAGGATGAACGCCAGCTGGAACGCCTTGAGCCCGGTCGCGTTCATGACGGTCACCGGATCGGGTGGGTTGTTGCTCTGGGGCATCAGGTACGGCGCCGCGGCGTACCAGTTGTTGCTCAACGCCGCGGTCGCCGAGGGCGCGCCGAGCACGAGGCTGACGGCGGTGGCGGCGGAAGTGGCGACGGCGAGCCCGATGGCGGCCAGTCTGCTCCTGCGCATGAGCTGTCCTCCCGTGGGGATTCGAGGTGGGACAGATCATTGGACTAGACCATTAATGAAGTCAAGCCCACCAAGGTCGGGAAAGCCGCAGCCGTGGGTGAAAAGCGCCGGAATATCCGATATTTGTCCACCGGGCGCGGGCCGACCGGGCATCGGCGAGCGTGCCCGGCCGCCCTCGACGGCCGGTTTTGTCGGTGCCCCCGGGTAGAGTGGAAAACGGGGGGCGCCCCCGCGCGGGCCCCGGGTGCCCGGGGCTTCGGCTCAGCTGTTGTCGTTCAGGAAGTCGTAGTCCTTGCACTCGCCGTCGTGGTAGCCGTCGGCTTCCTTCCAGTACCGGCAGAACTTGAAGCCGACGCGGGACTCCGGCAGGTCGTAGCCGCCGCCGTCGGCCGCGCTCTTGGTGACGCACTTGCCGTTGCCGCCGACGTGCATGCTGTAGCGGAGGGTGCCGGTGGCCGGCGTGCCCTTGTAGACGTAGATGATCACGCCGCGGCCGTCGGCGTCGGTGTCGCAGATGTGGACCCGGTCGCCTTCTTCGGTGAAGACGCCTTCGCCGCTCCATCCGGTCACGTCGCCGAAGGCGTCGCCGGTGTGCAGGTGCTTCGTGTGCTCGGCGGCGGAGGCGGGCGCCGCGAACGTGAGCACGGAGAACAGTGCCGCGGCGGCCACGCCGAGAACCTTCTTCAAGTCTTCGTCCTTCCTCGGTGGGGACGAAGCGTAGCGTCACTCCGACTCGAGATCGCCCTCCAGGGAGAGGTACACCTCGCGCATTTTCTCCAGCAGCGCCGGGTCCGGTTCCGCCCACAGCCCGCGGTCCGCCGCCTCGTTCAAGCGCTCCACGATCCCGCGCAACGCCCACGGGTTCGCCTGCCGCAGGAACTCCTGGTTCACCTCGTCCAGCACGTACGACTCGGTCAGCTTCTCGTACATCCAGTCGCCGACCACGCCGGCTGTCGCGTCGAAGCCGAACAGGTAGTCCACCGTGGCCGCCAGCTCGAACGCGCCCTTGTAGCCGTGGCGGCGCATCGCCGCCAGCCAGCGCGGGTTGACCACGCGCGCCCGGAACACCCGGGCCGTCTCCTCGCCCAGCGTGCGCGTGCGGACCGCGTCCGGCGAGGTGCTGTCGCCCACGTAGGACGCCGGAGCCGCGCCCGTCAGCGCCCGCACGGTCGCGATCATCCCGCCGTGGTACTGGAAGTAGTCGTCCGAGTCGGCGATGTCGTGCTCGCGCGTGTCCGTGTTCTTCGCCGCCACCACGATGCGCTTGTACGAATTCTCCATGTCCTCGCGCGCCGGGCGGCCGTCCAGGTCGCGGCCGTACGCGAAGCCGCCCCAGACCGCGTACACCTCAGCGAGATCCTTGTCGTCGCGCCAGTTCCCGCTGTCCATCAACGGCAGCAGGCCCGCGCCGTACGCGCCCGGCTTCGAGCCGAAGATCCGCGTCGTCGCGCGCCGGGCGTCGCCGTGCGAAGCCAGGTCCGCGGAAGCGTGCGCCCGGACGAAGTTCTCCGAGTCCGGTTCGTCCAGCGAGGCCACCAGCCGCACCGCATCATCGAGAAGGGTGATCACGTGCGGGAACGCGTCGCGGAAGAACCCGCTGATCCGGACCGTCACGTCGATCCGGGGCCGGCCCAGTTCCGCGAGCGGGATCGCTTCGATGCCCGTGACGCGCCGCGAAGCTTCGTCCCACACCGGTTGGACGCCCAGCAGTGCCAGGACTTCCGCCGCGTCGTCGCCGGACGTCCGCATCGCCGACGTGCCCCACACCGACAGGCCCACCGAGCGAGGCCAGTCGCCGGTGTCCTCGCGGTAGCGGCGCAGCAGCGAATCGGCGAGGGCCTGCCCGGTTTCCCAGGCGAGCCGGCTCGGGATCGCCTTCGGGTCGACGGTGTAGAAGTTCCGCCCGGTCGGCAGCACGTTGACCAGCCCGCGCAGCGGCGACCCGCTCGGTCCGGCCGGGATGTACCCGCCGTCCAGCGCGTGCAGCACGGCGTCGAGTTCGGCGGACGTCCCCGCGAGCCGGGGGACGATTTCCGTGGCCGCGAACGAAAGCACCCGCGCCACCTGGGCGTCCGGGGCGATCGAGGCGACCGCGTCGACGTCCCACGAGCGCGCTTCCATCGCTTCGACCAGCGAACGCGCGGTCTGCTCGACAGCGTCCACTTCGGACGTCGGCGCGTTCTCCTTGAGCCCCAGCGCCGACCGCAGGCCCGGCACCGCACCCTGCTTGCCGCCCCACATCTGGGACGCGCGCAGCATCGCCAGCACCAGGTTGACGCGTGCTTCGCCGGCCGGCGCCGCGCCCAGGACGTGCAGCCCGTCGCGGATCTGCGCGTCCTTGACCTCGCAGAGCCAGCCGTCGATGTGCAGCAGGAAGTCGTCGAACTCCGCGTCGTGCGGCCGTTCCTCGACGCCGAGGTCGTGGTCCAGCTTCGCCGCCTGGATCAGCGTCCAGATCTGCGCGCGGATCGCCGGCAGCTTCGCCGGGTCCATCGCCGCGATGTTCGCGTGCTCGTCGAGCAGCTGCTCCAGCCGCGCCATGTCGCCGTACGACTCCGCGCGCGCCATCGGCGGGATCAGGTGGTCGACGATCGTCGCGTGCGCCCGCCGCTTCGCCTGCGCGCCCTCGCCCGGGTCGTTGATCAGGAACGGGTACACCAGCGGCAGGTTCCCGAGCACGGCGTCCGGCGCGCATGACGCGGAAAGCCCCGCGGTCTTGCCGGGCAGCCACTCCAGGGAGCCGTGCTTGCCCAGGTGGACGACGGCGTGCGCGCCGAACTCCTCCTCCAGCCACCGGTAGGCGGCCAGGTAGTGGTGGCTCGGCGGCAGGTCCGGGTTGTGGTAGATCGCGACGGGGTTCTCGCCGAACCCGCGCGGCGGCTGGATCATGATGATCACGTTGCCGCTCCGCAGGGACGCCAGCACGATGTCGCCGTTGTCGACGTACAGCTCGCCCGGCGCCGGACCCCAGTGCTCCTCCACCGCCGAACGCAGCTCCGCGGGCAGCGCGTCGAACCACGCCCGGTACCGCGCGGCGGGCACGCGGATCGGGTTCCCGGCCAGCTGTTCCTCGGTCAGCCACTCCGGGTCCTGGCCGCCGGCGGCGATCAGCGCGTGGATGAGCGCGTCACCGTCGGGCTGGCCGGTGCCGGTCGGGTCGACGCCCGGGAACGCGTCCGGTCCCAGGTCGTAGCCCTGCGCGCGCATCCGCCGCAGCAGCTCGATCGCCGACGCGGGCGTGTCCAGCCCGACCGCGTTGCCGACGCGAGAGTGCTTCGTCGGGTACGCGGACAGCATCAGCGCGATACGACGTTGCGAAGGAGGCGTGTGCCGCAGCCGGGCGTGCGCCAGCGCGATGCGAGCGACGCGGGACGCGCGCTCGGCGTCCGGCACGTACCGGGGGAGACCGTCCTCGTCGAGTTCCTTGAACGAGAACGGCACCGTGATCAGCCGTCCGTCGAACTCCGGCACGGCCATCTGGTTCCCGGCGTCGAGCGGCGACAGGCCGTCGTCGTTCGCCGCCCACGTCTCGCGGTCGCTGGTCAGGCACAGCGCCTGCAGGATCGGGACGTCGAGCGCGGCCATCTCGGCGACGTCCCATGCCTCGTCGTCACCCCCGGCGCCCACCTCGGACGGCCGCGTGCCGCCCGCCGCGAGCACCGTCACCAGCAGGGCGTCCACGGAAGCCAGCTCGGCCATCATCTCCGGCTCGCGCGTACGCAGCGAAGCACAGTAGATCGGCAACGCGCGCCCGCCCGCGGCTTCGATCTCGTCGGCGAGGGCGTGCACGAACGCCGTGTTCCCGGACAGGTGGTGCGCGCGGTAGTACAGGATGCCGATGCGCGGGCCGTCGGAGGTCGGGGCAGGACGCTCGAGGACACCCCACGTGGGCTGCTCGGCGGGCGGCTCGAAGCCGTCGCCGGTCAGCAGCAGGGTGTCGGACAGGAACCGGTGCAGCTGGGTGAGGTTCGCCGGGCCGCCCTGCGCGAGGTACGCGTGGGCTTCGGCGGCGATGCCGGCCGGGACGGTCGAGAGCTTCATCAGCTCGGCGTCCGGCGTCTGCTCCCCACCGAGGACGACGACGTGCGCGCCGGACGCCCGGAGCGTGTCGAGGCCTTCCTGCCAGGTCCGCGGCGTGCCGAGGATGCGGGCGACCACGATCTTCACGCCGTCGAGCAACGCCGGCAGCTCGGCGACGTCGAGCCGCGACGGGTTGCCGAGCCGGTACTCGCGCTCGCCGGAGCGGGCGCTCAGCAGGTCGGTGTCCGAAGTGGACAGAAGCAGGATCACGAGGTTCCTCCTCGGGGTCCGCGCCCCGGGTAGACGGGCGCGCCGGCCGGAGTTCCTGGCTGCCGGATCTCTCCGGTCACAGTGGCGGGACCGCCCCGGACTTCCACCGGGTTCCTCCACCTGCCGACGCGTGGGTGACGCACTCACTCTCCGGTGCCGGTCGAGGCGCGTCAAGGTGACGTTGCCCCGGGTAACCTGGCGGCTTGGAATCCCTTCTCCGGAGCTTCACCGCCGCGCAGTCGACCCGCCAGCCGTACCGCCACCCCACGGCGGCCGAGCTCGAAATCGCCGGAACCGGCTTCGCCGCGTTCCTCGACCGGGCTCCGCATGGCCTCGATGAGCTGGGGTTTTCCGTCGAAGGCGAGGTGCTCGTCCAGGAACCCGGCACCGAGCGCGCCTGGGGGCTCTACGCGATCGACCGGTCCGCGCCGCCCTCCCTGGTCGTCGAGGTGCCGCACCCCTCGTCCGACCTGCGGACCGACCTGATCGGCCTGGCGCTCTTCCGGCGGGTGCCCGGCGCCGTGCTGGCCGTCGCCGGTGCGCACCGCCGCCGGGAGGACCCCGCGCACGACACGCGGACCGTCTTCCACGTCGTCAGCGCGCTGCTGGCCCGGCGCGGCCTGCCGCAGGTCCAGCTGCACGGCTTCAAGGACCGGACCCTGCCCGCGGCCGACGTCGTCCTCTCGGCCGGGGCCGCCGAGGCCGGCGACGCGGCCCGCCGGGCCGCGGACCGCCTGGAAGCCGCCGGGTTCCGCGTCCGCCGGGCCTGGGCCGAGCCCTGCCGGGGCCTGGCCGGGACGACGAACGTCCAGAGCCAGGCCACCGGCGGAACGCCGTTCCTGCACGTCGAACTCAACCGGACGGTCCGCGAGACGCGGCGCGCCGACGTCGTCGAAGCGCTGGCCGCGGCCGATCTGCGGAAGCCGTAGGCCGTCCCGAGAACTCCCGAAGAAGGTTCCGCGATCGCCGGAAACCGGAGATTTCGGGCAAACCAGTTCTTAGGGTCTTCATTACCGATCCATTGGTGATGAAAGGAATGCCCGATGCGCAACACCGCGCGTACCTTGACCGCGATCGCCCTCGTCGCCGGCGCGACACTGACCGCGGCGCCGGCCGCGATGGCGGCGAACCATTTCGTCCTCTTCAGCAACCGGTCCGCCTTCGTCATGACGTCGTGTTACACCGCGACGGACGCGCAGGGCAGGCAGCTCGCCCACGACTGCGACCAGGTGGCGGCCGCCCAGAAGTCCACCTTCTGGGTGCCCAGCGCGGCGACGCAGACCCGGGTGACGGTGTCCGACCGGGGCACCCAGATGTTCGGCCGGACCCACCCCAACACCCGGGACCTGTGCATCCGCGCCTCCGCGAGCGGATCGGTGCACGAGGCCACCGAACAGCCCTGCACCCCGAACTGACGAACCGCTGCGGGGTCGTGCCGTCACGACCCCGCAGACCGGTTCACGCGGACCGCTCGCCCAGGCGGGGGAAGGGCTTCGTGGAGAACAGCACTTCCACGGACACCTCGAAGAACTCCGCGATCCGCAGGGCCAGGTACAGCGACGGGCTGTACTCGCCGCGCTCCAGGTAGCCGATCGTCTGGTAGTGCACCCCGAGGGCCTCCGCCAGCTGGCGCCGCGAGATCGACCGCTCCGCGCGCAGCATCGCGATCCGGTTGTAGACGACCTCACTCATCACTACCCCACACGCTGCATGGCCTTCTGCCGCCGCTGCGCCACCGACGAGCCCGCCTCGCGCCGCGCCATGCGGCGGAGCAGGATCGGCGCCACCGCGAAGCCGAGCACCGCCCACGCCAGCAGCACCGCCAGTGTCGGCAGCGGCCGCCACGACTGGCCGATCTCGACGACGACCGCGCTGTCCGGCAGCAGTGCCGACCGCATGCCGAGGCCGAGCCAGTACATCGGGAACACCTGCGCGATGTCCTGCACCCACCCCGGCAGGGCCGTGACCGGGTAGAAGATCCCCGAGATCGCGCCCATGCCCATGACCGGCAGGGTGATCAGCCCGATCGACCGGGCGCTGTTGGTCAGCGACCCCAGTGCCGCGCCGATCGGCATCGTCGCGGCCATGCCGAGCAGCAGCACCCCGAGCAGGTGCAGGTACGACCAGACGCCGTCGGGTGCCAGCCCGGAGAAGGCCAGCACGCACGGGACCAGGACCGCGGCCAGGGACGTCAGCTGGGCCAGCGACAGCGCCGTCGTCTTCCCGACCAGGTACCCGAGCATCCCGTTCGGGGTCGCCTTCGCCCGCAGCAGGGTGCCGTCCTCGCGGTCGACGGCGAGGTAGCCCGCCGCGCCGGTCAGGCCGTTGAACACGATGCCGGCGCCGAGCACGCCGGGCACGGTCGCCGCGCCGAGCGAGAACGACGTGCCGGGCAGCGTGGCGTTGCGCATGAAGAACAACGTACCGAGGAAGAGCAGCACGAAGACGACCTGGCCCACCACGTCGTCGAGGTTGGTCCACGTCTGCTTGAACTCGATCCAGCCGCGGGCCAGCCCGGCGCGCAAGGGGACGGCGTTCATCGCGCACCCGCTTCCTGGAGGCCGAGCTCCGTCTCGCCGCCGGTCTCCGCCCGGTGCACCAGCGTCATGTAGGTGTCCTCCAGCGACGCCCGCCGGACCTCGAGGTCCGCGACGGCGTCTCCGTGCTGCTTGAACAGGTCGTACACGTACTTCGTCGCTTCGGTCGTCAGGTGCACGAAGCGCTGGCCGCCGACGCTCCAGCGGATCTCGGCCTCGCCGGAGACCTGCCGGCTGAGCTGGTCGGCCGAGCCGTCGGCGACGATCCGGCCGCCGTTGAGGATGAGGATCCGGTCGGCCAGCTTCTCGGCCTCGTCGAGGTCGTGCGTGGTCAGCAGGATCGTCGTGTCCAGCTCGTCGGACAGGCGGTGCACCAGGTCGTGGAACTCCCGCCGCGCCTCGGGGTCGAAACCCGCGGTCGGCTCGTCGAGGAACAGCAGCTCGGGACGGCCGACGATGCCGATCGCGACGTCGAGCCGCCGCCGCTGGCCGCCGGAGAGCTGCTTGAGCTTCTTGCCCGCGTGCTCGGTGAGCCCGACCGCCGCGATCAGCTCGTCGGTGTCCCACGGCCGTGGGCGCTCCGGCGTCGAGTACGGCGCGTAGTACCGGCCGAGGTGCGCGAGCAGCTCGCGGACGCGCCACTTGCCGTGGTCGCGCCAGGACTGGAGCACGACCCCCAGCCGTGCCCGCCAGTCCTCGCCGCCCTGGGCCGGGTCGACGCCCAGCACGCTGACCTCGCCCTCCGACCGCATCCGGAAGCCCTCGAGGATCTCGATCGTCGTCGTCTTGCCCGCGCCGTTCGGCCCGAGCAGGCAGACGACCTCGCCGCGGTACGCCTCGAAATCGACGCCGTGGAGCACGTCGTTCGTGCCGTAGCGCATCCGCAGCCCGCGCACGCGGACCGCGGGAACCGCCGGGTCTCTCATCGCGTCACCCCCATCTGACTGATGCGATTGAATGTAGCACACATACTACATTCGATCAGAGTTCTACAGCTCCGGGAACTTGACCCGCGGTCACCCGGTTCGCCGGGCATGGGAACTTGGCTGGGGCTGGCCCTTCCGGGCGGCGTGGTGATCCTGCTGGTCATGGCCGCGATCGAGCTGCGGCCGCGCAAGAACGGCTCGCGCTTCAAGGCGCGGCTGTCCGCGACCTACATCGAAGAGACCACCGCGTTCCTGTACGGCACCAAGCGGCGTGAGCTGGAACACCGGGAAACGATGTCGATGCTCGTCGAGCAGGACGCCGAAGGCGCGCCACCCTGGCGTGACGTGGACCTGGACGCCGGAATCGCCCGGATCCGGCCGCGTCCGGAGCCGCGGGAGCCGGAAAACCGCCAGCTACAGTGACCTCATGCCGACCCGAGCGCGTGTGCGAGCCGACGCGTGCCCTGGTGTTTTCGCACCCCACGACGCCGCCGACGGCCCACTCGCGCGGGTGCGGCTGCCCGGCGGCACGATTTCCGCAGTGCAGCTGCGCGCGCTGGCCGACGCGGCCGAAGCCTGCGGCGACGGCGACCTCCACCTCACCTCGCGCGGCAACGTCCAGTTGCGCGGCGTCACCCGGCCCGGCCTCGCCGCCCGGCTCACCGACGCCGGCCTGCTGCCGTCGCCGTCGCACGAGCGGGTCCGGAACGTCCTGGCCTCGCCGCTGAGCGGGCTGCGCGGCGGCCTCGCCGACGTCCGGAGCCTCGCCGCCGCGCTCGACGGCGTCCTGTGTTCGACGCCGGAGCTGGCGTCGCTGCCCGGCCGGTTCCTCTTCGCCTTCGACGACGGACGCGGCGACGTCGCCGGCGAGGGCCCCGACGTCTGCTGGCGTGCTCTCGATGCCGGGACGGGGACGCTGCTGCTCGCGGGCGGTGACACGGGACGGCGGGTGCCGCGCGCCGACGCCGTCTCGACGCTGGTCGACGTCGCGCTCGAGTTCTGCCGGGTGCGCGGGTCCGCCTGGCGGGTCGCGGAACTCGACGACCCGGCTTGGCGCGGGACCCCGGTGCCGCGGGCGCCGGTCGAGGTCCCCGCGGGGCTGATCGAACGGGACGGCGGCCTCGCGGCCGGTGTCGTGCCGCGCTTCGGGCAGCTGTCCGCGGCGCAGGCGCGAGCCCTGGCCGAGTTCGGCCCGGCGCTGGTCACGCCGTGGAAGTCGGTGGTCCTGCCGGACGTGCCCGCCGACGTCTTCGAGCGGCTCGGCTTCGGGGGCGAACCGCTGGGCACCACCGCGTGCATCGGCCGTCCGGGCTGCGCGAAGTCGCGCGCCGACGTCCGGGCCGACGCGGTGTTCCGGCCGGGCCTGCGCGCGCACTTCTCGGGCTGCGAACGGCGGTGCGGGAAGCCGTCGCAGTCCCATGTGGACATTGTCGCCGAAGCGGGGGGCTACCGCATCGACGGCCGCTGGGTGCCGCTCGACGAGATGGAAGGGAACCTGTGATCGACTACCTGCGGGACGGTGCCGAGATCTACCGGCACTCGTTCGCCACGATCCGCGAGGAGGCGGACCTGGCGATCCTGCCCGACGACGTGGCGGGCCTCGCGGTCCGGATGATCCACGCCTGCGGCATGGTCGATCTGGTCGACGACCTGCGCTACACGCTCGACGTCGTCGAGTCCGGCCGGGCCGCCCTGGAAGCCGGTGCGCCGATCCTGTGCGATGCGCGGATGATCGCCAGCGGCGTCACCCGGTGCCGCCTGCCCGCGAACAACGAGGTCCTCTGCACGCTGTCGGACCCCAGTGTGCCCGGGCTCGCCGAACGGATGGGCACCACGCGCTCGGCCGCGGCCCTGGAACTGTGGCGCGACAAGCTGCCCGGCTCGGTCGTGGCGATCGGCAACGCGCCGACCGCGCTGTTCCGCCTGCTGGAAATCCTCGAGGAAGGCGCCGGCGCGCCCGCGGCGATCATCGGCGTCCCTGTCGGGTTCGTCGGCGCGGCAGAGTCCAAAGTGGAGCTCGCGAAGCGGGCCCCGGCACCGTACCTGGTCGTCCACGGGCGGCGGGGCGGCAGCGCCATGGCCGTCGCGGCGATCAACGCACTCGCGAGCGCCGAAGAATGACCGGCACGCTCTACGGCGTCGGGCTCGGCCCCGGCGACCCGGAACTGATGACGGTGAAGGCGGCCCGGCTGATCTCCGAGGCGCAGGTCATCGCGTACCACTGCGCGCGCCACGGCCGCAGCATCGCGCGGTCGGTCGCCGAGCCGTACCTGCGCGAGGGGCAGCTCGAGGAAAAGCTCGTCTATCCGGTCACCACGGAGACGACCGATCACCCGGGCGGCTACGAGGGCGCGATCGCCGACTTCTACGAGCTGAGCGCGAAGCGGCTGGCCGAGCACCTCGACGCGGGCCGCGACGTCGTCCTGCTCTGCGAAGGCGACCCGTTCTTCTACGGCTCGTACATGTACATGCACGAACGGCTCGCCGGCCGGTTCGAGGCGGTCGTCGTGCCCGGGGTGACGTCGGTGAGCGCGGCGTCCGCGGTGCTCGGCCGGCCGCTGGTGCAACGCGACGAGGTGCTGACCGTGCTCCCGGGCACACTGCCCGCGCCGGAACTGGCCCGCCGCCTCGCGGACACCGACGCGGCGGCCGTGCTGAAGCTCGGGCGGACGTTCTCGTCCGTCCGGGAAGCCCTGGAAGAGGCGGGAAAACTCGACGACGCCGTCTACGTCGAGCGCGCGACCTGGGGACAGCAGCGGATCGAGCCCCTGGGTGAGGTCGACCCTTCGACCGTCCCGTACTTCTCGCTGGCGTTGCTGCCATCGCCGGCCTACGCGTCGCGGCAAGCTCCTTCCGCGCCGCCTGCGGCCGCTTCGGACGGCGGCGAAGTCGTCGTCGTCGGTCTCGGGCCTGCGGGTCCGGAGTGGTTGACGCCGGAGGCCGCGGCGGAGCTGGACGCGGCCGAGCACATCGTCGGCTACGGGCCGTATGTCGCGCGCGTGCCACAGAAAGCCGGGCAGCAGCGGCACGCGTCGGGCAACCGCGTCGAGGCGGACCGCGCTCGCGAGGCACTGTCCCTGGCTGCTTCCGGCGGCCGGGTCGCGGTGGTGTCCTCGGGCGACCCGGGCGTGTTCGCGATGGCGTCGGCGGTCCTGGAGCAGGTCGCCGCGGGCCACGGCGCGGGCGTCCGGGTCCGGATCGTCCCGGGCGTGACGGCAGCCCAGGCGGCGGCGTCCCGCGTCGGCGCGCCGCTCGGCCACGACTACTGCGTGCTCTCCCTGTCCGATCGCCTGAAGCCGTGGGAAATCATCGAGAAACGCCTGGAAGCGGCGGGCGCGGCCGACCTGGTGCTGGCGCTGTACAACCCGGCTTCACGATCCCGGACGACGCAGCTCGCCGACGCCCGTTCCGTGTTGCTCCGCCACCGCGCCCCGGCCACCCCGGTGGTGGTCGCGCGGGACGTCGGCGGGCCGGAGGAGGACATCCGGATCACCACGCTAGGGGACCTCGATCCGTCCACAGTGGACATGCGCTGCCTGCTGATCGTGGGCTCGTCCCGCACCCGCGCGGAGAACGGCATCGTCTGGACCCCACGCAGCTACTGAAAGCCGTGAAGGCCTCCTTCCCGGCTCTTATGGCCGGGAAGGAGGCCTTCACGGACTCCGGCCGTTACTGACCGAGGGCGGTCAGGAACGCCGGGCCGTTCGGTGAGCCGATGCCCGTGACGTCGTCGTAGCCGTTCCGGACGTGGATCGTCAGGACGGCGTCGGCGTCCAGGGAACGCAGGCTCGCCGCCGAGTACCCGGCCGAGGCGTCCACCGAGTTGTTGTAGTTCACCCGGGCGACCGCCATCGGCGACGGCGGCTGCCGGACGTCGTGGAACGCCGAGGTGCCCGCCTTCGCGTACAGCAGCGGGTTCGCGAAGCCGAACTCGCGGCCCGCCTGCTGCTGCGCCAGCGCGACGAACGCGGCGAACAGCGGCGACGCCAGGCTCGTCCCGCCGATGCGGTACTCGCTGTACTTCGCCGTGCCGTCCGGGAACGCCTGCGTCTGCCCGACCAGGAAGCCCGTGTTCGGATCGGCCAGCGCGGCCACGTCCGGCACCGCGCGCATCGGCTGCGGCCGCGCGCCGTTCGCCGTCGCGATCGAGCTCGGGACCACGCCCGCCTGGTACGCGGGCTGGGCGAACAGCCGGCTCGTGCCGCCACCCGCGCCACCGAAGAACTCACCCGGCGGCGTGGGCACCCAGGCGCCATTGGTCAACGTCGATCGCCCGGTCTCCCAGCCGGTCTCGAACAGGTACTCGCCGCCCGCGCCGACGCCCAGCGAGGTGCCGCCGACCGCGGTCACCCACGGGCTGACGGCGGGCCAGTCCGGCGTCGCCTTCGGGAAGTTCGCGGCGACGCCGTCGGTCTCGTCGGCGTTGTCCCCGCTCGAGAAGTAGACGCCGATGCCGGTCGCCGCGGCCTCGATGAGCGTGTCGTTGAACGGCTTGACGTAGCCGGTCGGCAGCAGCTCGGTCGAGAAGCCGTAGGAGTTCGTCACGATCGAAGCCAGGTGCTGGTCGACGACGTGGTTCATCGCCGCGTCGAGGTCCTGGTAGTTGTTCGGCGCGCCGACGTAGACGATGTTCGCGCCCGGCGCGATGCTGTGCACCGCCTCGACGTCGAGGGTCTCCTCGCCGTACCAGCCCTGCGGGTCCTGCTTCGGGTTCTGCGGCCGGTTGTACACACCCGGCGGCACGACCTGGCGGAACTGGTTCCCGGACAGCTGCGGCAGCCCGTGCAGCCGCGAGTAGGTGTTGACGTCCGACACGATGGTCGGCGACGCGTAGGCGTCGATGATCGCCACGGTCTGGCCCGTGCCGTCGGTGCCGCCCGCGATGGCCTGTTGGACGCCGTATGCGCTCCGCAGCTGCGAAGGCGTGTAACCGCACGGTGCCCACGGGTTCGGGTGGCCGTAGGCGTCGGGCACCTTGACGCCGTCCGGGGTCAGCGTCGTCGCGGTGGTCTTCTCGCCGTAGTAGGCGGAGCACGGCGGGGCGTTGACGAAGGCGGGCGACGGCGTCGCGGCCGGGGCCGACGACGGCTGGAGCAGCGCGAACGACTCGTCGAGCCCGACCACCGCGCTGACGCTCGCGGGGAGGCCGGCGGGCAGCGAAAGGTCCTTCTCGGGGGCGCGGAGCGTCTTGCCACCGACCGCGAACTCGCCGAAGGTGGTGCCGAACGCGGCCGCGGCCTGCGCGACCGTGCCCTCGGCCTGCACGAACCGGCGGTTGCCCGGGGTGTAGCCGACGTCGAAGCCGGCCTTGCGCAGCCACTGCTGCACGGAGCTCACGTCGCTCGGCGAAGGCGCGAACCGCTGCCGGAACTGCGCCGCCGTCAGGAACCTGCCGTAGTCGGCGGAGCCCGGCGTCGAAACGCGGCTCGCCACTGCGGCGGCGTCGCCGGTCCAGCCGAGATAAACGCGGAATGCGACATTGTCCGTCGCATTCGCTTCTCCGGTGCGGGCGGACGATTTCGCCCAGGCCGGGACGCTGCCCGGCAACGGGGTCCGGTCGCTCGCCGAGGCCGCGGAGGCCCCGATCAGGAGACCGGCGGTGGTCACGGCCGTCGCGGCCAGTGTGAGCAGCCGGAATGCGGGTGTGCGCATGGCTGGTCCTCCTCGGGAGAGCCGCCCCGGCGACGTCGGCGGGGCGCGAGGGAAAAATAGTTCCGGAAAAGGGAACTGACCAGTTTTGTGATCGAGTCGATGCCGGCCTCGATTTGGTCCACTCAGGGTAGACCGGCTTCCCGCGCCCGGGCGCCCACGAACGCCCGATCGGCGGTACCGAACTTCGCCAGGACGGCGCAGACGAGGTTGCGCACGGTCTTCGGCGCGAGGTTCAGCCGCGCGGCGATCGCGAGGTTGCCCAGGTCCTCGGCGAGCAGGCCGAACACCTCGCGCTCGCGGGCGGTCAGGCCGGGCAGCGACGGCGCCGGCCCGGTGAGCCGGGCGTACAGCCGGTCGGCGGCGTCCTCGCCGAACACCGCGGCGCCGCCGGCGACCACCCGGATCGCGCGGGCCAGGTCGGCCGGGCCGATGTCGTCGTGCAGCAGCCCGCGCGCGCCGGCCCGCATCGCCGCGATCACCAGCTCGCCGGCGTCGGGCGCGGTGAGCACGAGCACCGGCGTGCGGCCCGCCCGCCCGATCACCGAGAGCCCGGCCCGGTCGGCGGGCCGGAGGAGGAGCACGTCCGGCCGGGCGGCCGAAAGGGCACGCAGGACCGCACCGGGCTCGGGCGGCACCGAGCCGATCACCTCGATACCGTCGGCGGGCGCGGGCACCGCCGGCACGCCGGCGGCGACGACCTTGAGCGGTTGCGTCATCACCCGGCGGTTCTAACGCAGGAATCTTGTCCAGTGTCGGGCCGGATCCGGTGAACAATGACCATGACACGAACGGGGGCCGGGGTGGCGAGAAAGGAACGGCCGCTGGGGCCGGGTGACGACCTCGTCGTCGAGTTCGCCGCCGGGCTCCGGCAGCTGCGGGACGAGGCCGGTGGCCCGACCTACCGGACCCTCGCCGCCCGCGCCGGCTACTCGGCCGCCGCGCTGTCCGAGGCCGCGGGCGGCCGCAAGCTCCCGGGCCTCGCGCTCACCACGGCGTACGTCGGCGCGTGCGGCGGCGACGTCGAGAAGTGGGAGACGCGCTGGCGGGAAGCCGCCGCACGGCTGGCGGCCGAGAGCACGCCGGGCCCGGAGGCCCAGACGCCGTACCTCGGGCTGGCCGCGTTCCAGCCTGCCGACGCCGACCGGTTCTTCGGGCGCGAGAAGCTGGTCGGCGAGCTGACCGCGAAGCTGAGCGAACGCCGGTTCGTCGGCGTGTTCGGCGCGTCCGGCTCCGGGAAGTCGTCGCTGCTGCGGGCCGGGCTGGCCGGCGAGCGCGCGGCGCGGGTGCGCACCCCGGGCGAGCACCCGCTGAGCCAGTGCGCGGACGCCCTCGCCGAAACCGGGCGGCTGCTGGTCGTCGACCAGTTCGAGGAGGTCTTCACCCTCTGCCGCGACGACGCCGAGCGCGCCGCGTTCATCGGCGCCCTGCTGGCCAGGGCCGCCGACGAGCACGGCAGCCAGGTCGTGCTCGGCGTCCGCGCCGACTTCTACGGGCACTGCGGGCGGCACGCCGAGCTCGTCGACGCCCTGCGGGACGCGCAGATCCTGGTCGGGCCGATGACCGCGGAAGAGCTGCGGACGGCGATCGTCGAGCCGGCCGTCCGGCACGGGTGCCAGGTCGAATCCGCGCTGGTCACGACGCTCGTCGCCGACGCGGCCGGCCGTCCCGCGGTGCTGCCGCTCGTGTCGCACGCGCTGCTGGAGACCTGGCGGCGACGGCAGGGCATCACGCTCACCCTCGCCGCGTACGAGGCCGCCGGCGGGATCCGGAACGCGATCGCGCACACCGCCGACGCCGTCTACGGCGAACTGGCGCCCGGACAACAGGCGAAGGTCCGGCAGATCTTCCTCCGGCTGACCGCGCTCGGCGAAGGCACCGAAGACACGAAGCGGCGGCTGCGCCGTCGCGAGCTCGACGACGACCCGGCGACCACCGAAGTGCTCGAACGGCTCGCCGCCGCCCGGCTGGTTTCCCTGGACCACGACGGCGCCGAGATCGCCCACGAAGCCCTGATCCGCAGCTGGCCGCGACTGCAGGACTGGCTCGCCGAGGACCGCGAAGGCCACCGGCTGCACCGCCAGCTCGCCGAGGCCACGGACCTGTGGGAATCGCTGGACCGCGACGCCGGCAGCCTCTACCGCGGCACCCGGCTCGGCCTCGCGGCCGAGTGGGCGGCCCGTTCCCCGGACGCACTGACCGCGCGTGAGCAGGCTTTCCTCGACGCGGGCCGGGCGCAGGAGACCGCCGAGGCGGACGCGGTCCGGCGCCGGACGCGGCGCCTGCGCCAGCTCGCCGCGCTCCTCGGCGTGCTGCTGATCCTGGCGGGCGTCGCGACCGGCTTCGCGATCGACGCCTCGCGCACGGCGACCGACCAGCGGAACGTCGCGCTCGCGCGGAAAGCCGTCGGTGACGCGGCGGACCTGCGGCAGACCAATCCCGCGCTGTCGGTCCAGCTCAGCCTGGCCGCGTACCGGCTCGCGCCCGTCCGGGAGGCACGGGACGGCCTGCTCGGCACGCTGGGTTCGCCGTTCGCCGGGCGGCTGAGCCTCGCGCCGGAGGGCATCGGCTTCGACGGCGGGGCCGCGGTCAGCGGCGACGGGCGGCTGCTGGCCACGGGCTCGGACCTCGGGAAGGTGCAGGTGTGGTCGCTGCGCGGAACGCGGCAGCCCGTCCTGCTCGCGAAGCTCCCGGAGCCCGTCCGCAACCCGGTCGCGTTCAGCCCGGACGGGCGGACGCTCGCCACCGGCACCGCGGACTCCGCGTTCCGGCTGTGGGACCTCAGCGACCCGCGCGCGCCGGTGGCGCGGGGACTGACCGAACCCCAGCGGCGCAAGCTGAACACCGCGGAGTTCAGCCCGGACGGGCGGCTGCTGGCCACCGGCGCGGACGACGGCACGGTCCGGCTCACCGACGTCACCGATCCGGCGCGGCCGAAGACCGTCTCGACGCTCGGCCCGGACCTGCAGCGGGCGACGTTCCGCGGCGACGGCCGCGTGCTCGCCACGGGCACCTCGGCCAAGACCGAGGTGCTGTGGGACGTCGCCGACCCGGCCCGGCCGCGGCGGCTGGCCGAGCTGACCGGCCACACCGGGCTGGTCAACGCCTCGGCGTTCAGCCCGGACGGGCGGCTGCTCGCGACGACCAGCTGGGACACGACCGTGCGGCTCTGGGACGTCTCCACCCCGAGCGCGCCCCGGCCGTTGGCGACGCTGCCCGGCACCGGGATCGTCTGGGTGGTCGCGTTCAGCCCGGACGGCCGCACGCTCGCCGCCGCGGGCGACCCGGCGGCGCGGCTGTTCGACGTCTCGGACCCGGCCGCGCCGGCCCCGCTCATCACTCTCGCCGGCCACACGAACTCCGTGACATGGCTCGGTTTCGCGGACGGGATGCTGCTGACGGCGTCCGCCGACCGGACGTTGCGGCTGCAGGACCTGGCGCTGCTCGACCTCGCCGCCCGGGGCGGCTGCTGCGTCCGGTTCGACGACAGCGGGCGGCTGATGATCACCACCGGCAAGGGACCGCAGCTGTGGACGGTGCCGCCCGACGGCCCGCCCCGGCTCGCCGCCCGGCTGCCCGGCGTGCCGGGGGAGGTCACCGCGATCGTCGCCGGCCACGACGGCCGCAGCGTCGCGCTCGCGGCGTTGACCGACGCGGGCGGAGTCCTCGAACGCTGGGACGTCACGCGGCCGGACCGGCCGCGGCTGGTGGCGCGGACGACGACCAGGCCGGCCTACTCGCTGGCGTTCAGCCCGGACGGCCGGGTGCTGGCGACGGGCTACGACGACGGGCCGATCCAGCTGTGGGACGTCTCGGACCCGTCCCGCATCGCCGCCCCCGTGACACTGCCCAGCCCGGACGGCACGGTGTGGTCGCTGAAGTTCACCCCGGACGGCGGCACGTTGTACGCGGGCCGCGGCGGCGCCACACCGGCGGTGACGCGCTGGGACGTCACGGACCGGCTGCACCCTCGTCTCACGACCACGCTGAGGGCCGGAACCGGCGCGTTCCTGTCGCTCGCGTTGAGCCGCGACGGCCGGTTCCTCGTGGGCGGGAGCACGGACACGAACGCGTACCTGTGGGACGTCTCGGGTGCGCCCCGTCTGCTGTCTTCGCTGACCGGGCACACGGACACGGTGGGGGCGGTGTCGATCGGGCCGTCGGGAACCCTGATCGCGACGGCCGGTTACGACCGTTCGATGCGGTTGTGGGACGTGTCGGACCCCGCCCACCCGATCCAGACAACGGCATTCGGCGGCTTCCCCGACTCGGCTTACACGATCGTCCTGCTCCCCGACGGCCGGCGCGTCGCGATCGGCGCGGGCACCATCCGGTTGCTGGAACTGGACCCGGAACGGGTGGCCCGGCAGATCTGCGGGCTGGCGGACCCGAAGATCACGCCGGCGGAGTGGGGGACCTACTTCCCGGGAGTGCCCTACACCCCGCCGTGCCCCTGACCCAAACGCCCGAATGTGGCGTTCGGTGCGTCAGACGCACCGAAC
>NZ_JBFACT010000007.1:0-238379 GCF_040640995.1 Amycolatopsis sp. NPDC021455
TCACCGCTCTCGATCGCCGACTTCAGATCATTCGCCGACTCCAGCAGCGAAATCCCCGAATACGCCTTCGTCGAATCCTTCGTCTCCGCGACCAGCGGGTTGCTCACCACGCGACCTTTCCGACGCTCTTCGTGAACCGGGTCACCGTGGAACCCAGACCCCTGCGCATGTCCCCCCAAAGTGAGCTCACTCGGCGGGAGGATAGCAATGTGGCCACAGCCGGCGTGTGGGTCGGTGCCGAATTGCCCGAACGGCCGCGGTCCGAGGCTGATCGGGCAACCGCGGCGGGCGCCGGAGGGCCGTGGCCGGGTCTCGGGTTCCGGCGCGGGTCAGCCGAGGTAGCGGTCCTTGCGGGCGGCGACGAACTCCTCGACGGTCAGGGGCCGTTGCCCGGTGAGGCGTTCGACGTGGTCGGTGGCGCGGTCGTACCGGTTTTCGCGGTGCAGCCCGGCCATGGTCGCGATGTGCTGCTCGGTGTGCCGGGGCAGGCCCGCGTTCGCGAGCACCTCCGTGCGCCACCGTTCCAGCGGAATATCCACATAGGACACTCGTCGGCCGAGCGCCGTCGAGAACTCCTCGGCGACCCCGGTCATGTCGAGCACCCGGGGCCCGGTCAGCTCGTACACCTGCCCGGCGTGCTCCCCGGGATCGCGCAGGACGGTCGCGACCACCCGGGCGACGTCCTCGGCCGCGACCGGCGAGGTGCGTCCGTCTCCGAACGGCAAGGCCAGCGTGCCGTTCTCGCGGATCGACCGCGCCGCGAGGGCGGTGAACAGCGGGTTGTCGAGAAAGGTCGTCGGGCGCACGTGCACCACGGGCAGGCCGGACCAGTCCAGGACCTGCTCCGAGAGCCAGTGCAGCCGCTGCTGGCGGGATTCGGCGGTGCTGGTGGCGGTCATCTGCGACACGGTCATCTGCGACATGTCCACCAGCAGCTCGAGTTCCCCGTGCGCCTTCGCGACCGTGGCCATGACGGTCGCCGCCAGCAGCTGGTCCGGGGACACGCTCAACCCGAAGTACGCCCGGCGGACGCCGTCCAGCGCGGCCGCCACCGTTTCGGGCCGGGTCAGGTCGCCGGTGACGACCTCGGCGCCCCGGGCCCGCACTTCGGCGGCGCGCTCGTCGTCGCGGCGGACCAGGACGCGGACCGGTATGTCCTGCGAGCGCAGCAGTTCGGTGACGCGGCGGCCGATGCCGCCGGCGCCGGTGACGAGAACGAGGTCGGCCATCGGAGGTTCCTTCCGGAAGGGTCAGCGGGTGCCGGCGAGCTGGGGCTGCGAGCGGCGGGCCAGCCAGCCCATGAAGCGCACCATGTGGCGGCGGGAGAGGAGCCTGCCGAGGACCGTGAGGGAGCGGCCGTTGGTGATGACCGACGGAGGTGCGGACCGGCGGTCGAGGGTGTCGAGGGCGATCGTGACGACCTGCTCGGGGGTGGCTCGTGTGGTGCCGAAGTCGGCGGACTGGGAGCCGGCGACGTCGAAGAACTCCGTCTGCATCGCGCCGGGGTTGACGGCCAGCACGCGCAGGCCGGTGCCGCGGGTTTCTTCCCAGAGTGCTTCGGTGAAGCTGAGGACGAAAGCTTTGGTGGCGGCGTAGACGCTCATGTAGGGGATGGGCTGGTGGCCGAGCAGGCTGGCGACGTTGACCAGGATGCCGGTGTCGGCGGCCGACAGCGGTTCGACGTAGGCGCGGCTGAGGTCGACCAAGGCGCTGATGTTGAGCGCGAGCATGTTCTGCAGGCGGTCGGGGTCCTCGTCGGTGAAGGCGTCGTGGGTGCCGAAGCCGGCGTTGTTGACCAGTCCGGTGGCGTGGATGCCGCGGGACTCCAGTTCGGCGCGCAGGGTGCGGCCGGCGTCGGGGGCACCGAGGTCGCGGGCGATGGTCGTGACGGTGACGCCGTGGGCGCGGGTGAGTTCGGCGGCCAGGTTCTCCAGCCGGTCGGCGCGGCGGGCGACAAGGACGAGGTCGGCGCCGCGGCGGGCGAGCCGGCGGGCGAATTCGGCGCCGAGGCCGGAGCTGGCGCCGGTGACGATGACGGTCTGGTGGCGGTAGTCGATTTTGCTCATACCTTCACTCTATGCACTGACTTGCACTGAGTGCAAATAAGTGCACGATGTGATGTGTCGTACCATGGGTGCATGGCTTCGAAACCTCTTCGGGAACAGACCCGCTCGGTGGTCCGTTCGCTGCTGGCGCGGACCGCGATCGAGCTGTTCGCCGCGAAGGGCTACGACAACACGACCCTCGACGAGGTCGCCGCCGCCGCGGGCGTCTCCCGGCGGACGCTGTTCAACTACTTCCGCAACAAGGAAGACCTCGCCCTCGGCGGCCTGGCCGAACAGGGCGAGCTGATCGCCGCACGCCTCGCCGAGCGCCCCTCCGGCGAGGACGCCTGGACGGCGCTGCGCGCGGCGTTCGGAGTCCTCGAAGAGATCGAGATGACGGCCGAAGACCGGCTGGCGTTCATCACGCTGCTGTTCGGCAACGACTCCCTGCGTGCCGGCCACGCCGAGAAGCAAGCTCGCTGGCAGGAGCTGCTCGCTCCGCTGATCGAGCCGCGGCTGCCCGCCTCGGACCACCGCACCCTGCAGTCCCGCGCGATCGCCGCCGCGGCGATCGTCTGCCTGCAGGTCGCCAACGAAGAATGGGTCCGCCTGCGCGGCCAGGCCGACATGCTCGAGCTTTACGACACCGCGGTCCAAGCCATCCGCCACCCCTGAAACCGGCGCGGCGCGCGCCGGAATCGTCGGTGCGGTGTCGGTTCGGCGAAGGACGCCCGGGTGGGGCGAGTGCGCCGAAGCCGAGTTCCTGATCGGCGAAATGCGTCCTCGCTAGTTCTGCGACAAGAACCTCGCGAGGCTTTCGTTCACGGCGTCCGGATCGGTCAGGCTGAGGAAGTGGGCGCCTCCCGGGACGACCACGAGTTCCGCGTTCGGCAGCCGCTCGGCGATGAGCCGAGCCTTGGCGAGTGGGTACGCGGCGTCCGCGTCGCCGTGCAGAACGAGGGCCGGGACGTGGATCTCGGGGAGCCGGGCGGTCAGGTCGTCTCGGTCGACCAGGGTGTCGAGGATGGTGGTCAGGTGGTCTCCGCTGACCTTCCGCCACTTCGCCTTCCACTCCTCCGCGTCGAATTCGCCCAGGCACAGGGAAGCGACGGCGTCGAGAAGCTGGTCGACCGGACCGTGTTCCCGCCAGGCGGCCGCGATCCGGCGGTACGAATCCGCGACCTCGGGATCCTCTCGCTCGCCGGAGGAGCCGAGCACCGCCAGGGCCCGCACCCGTTCCGGAGCAAGGAGCGCAATGCGGAGCGCGATGAATCCACCCTGGCTGGTTCCGGAGAAGACGGCCTGCTCGATGCCCAGGTGATCGAGCACCGCGATGACGTCTTCGGCGACGTCCCAGTAGGTGAATCCCGCTTCGGCCGGTGTGCCGCCATGCCCGCGCTCGTCGATCGTGATGCACCTGTGGGTGGGCGAAAACCGCAGCACTTGCGGCGCGAACATCGATTCGTCCATCAGGAAGCTGTGCAGCAGGACCAGTGCCGGCCCGGTGCCGCCGTGGTCGACGAAATGAACGTCCTGGCCTCGGGCTGTCGTGATCTTGGCCATGTTCTGCCTCTCGTTCTCCGTGTGACTGAATGTCCGGGGCACCGCGGGGCATCGCCCCGGTTCGCCGACGTGCGCAGGCCGGACCGCAGAACCTTGCCCGCGGCGTTCCAGGGCAGCGCGTCGGTCCATTGTGCGATGTATTGCGCACCTTGTGCTCGTGCTCGATCGGTCGGGTGGTATTTGATCCGTTCCGCAAGTCGGGGTTCGTGCTCCGGACTCCGCTGAACGTTCGTGCGGCAAAGCTGCCCTGAATACTCTCGTCCGCGTCGCCGCCCAAGACCGCCGACCCCTCAGGTGTAGAAGGTGGTGGGGTGCGGTCGGGGGCGGTGACGGCGACCGCGGGCAGGGGTCGGCGGGGAACGGGGGGCGCTGGTGGAGCGGACGACGTGTTGCGTCGTGGGTGGTGGCCCGGCGGGCATGGTGCTGGGGTTGCTGCTCGCGAGGGCCGGGGTCGAGGTCACGGTGCTGGAGAAGCACGAGGACTTCCTGCACGATTTCCGCGGCGACACCGTGCATCCGGCGACCCTGCGACTGCTCGACGAGCTGGGGCTGGGGGAGCGGTTCGCGCGGTTGCCCCAGACGCGGATCACCGACGTGGTCCTGCCGGACGGAGCCGGTGGGGTCCGGCGGATCGGTGATTTCGGTGCGTTGCGCAGGTGGGGAGTGCGGCATCCGTATGTGGCGATCGTTCCGCAGTGGGACCTGCTGGATCTGCTCGCCGACGCCGCGAGGGCGGAGCCGGCGTTCCGGCTCGAAATGGGGACCGCGGTGACCTCGCTCGTCCACGAGGGCGGCCGGGTCGCCGGAGTCCGTTACCGCACGAGCGGGCCTGGCGGCGAGGAGGTCGAAGGCGAGATCCGGGCGGACCTCACGGTGGCGTGCAACGGCCGGAATTCGGTCCTGCCGGCGGCGGCCGGGTTGGCGGTGACCGAGTTCGACGTTCCGTTCGACACCTGGTGGTTCCGGCTCTCGCGTCGTGAAGGCGAGCAAGTCGGCGAGCTGACCCGGCGGCCTGGCCGGGGACGTTTCGCGATCGTGATCCCTCGGGAAGGCTACTTCCAGATCGGGTACGTCGCGCGCAAGGGCACCGACGGCCGGCTGCGTGCCCGCGGGATCGACGCGTTCCGGCGCGATGTGGCCGAACTCCTCCCGGAGTACGCCGACCGGGTCGGCGAGCTGGTTTCGATGGACGACGTCAAACTTCTCGATGTCCGGCTCGACCGGCTGCGCCGGTGGCATGTCGAGGGTTTGCTGTGCATCGGGGACGCCGCGCACGCCATGTCGCCGGTCGGGGGCGTGGGCATCAATCTCGCCGTCCAGGACGCCGTCGCGACCGCGACCCTGCTGGCCGGGCGGCTGCAGCGGGGTGCGGTAAGAGGGACCGACCTCGCCCGGATCCGGCGGCGCCGGTTGCCGTCACTGCTGCTGGTGCAGGCGTTGCAGCGGATCATGCACGCCGACCTCGCGGGCCCGATCGTGTCCGGGAGACAGGCAGGCCCGCCGGGCCGGCTCATGACCGCGGCACAGTGGTTGCCCGGCCTGCGAACGTTGGCGGTGTATCTCGTGGGCGTGGGGCTGCGACCGGAGCACGCCCCGGCGTCCGCCCGACGCGGCGTGACGCCGGACGATCGGTTTGTCGCCTGACCGGGAGGACCGAAGCCGATGAGGGATCGCCTTGTGGCGCGGTCGGTCCCGGGACAAGAGGTCCGTCAGGGGCGGAGTGTTGCCGGGCTGATCGCGTCCGCGAGGCCGCTTGTGCCGGCCGCGCGGGCCACCCTGCGGCTGCGGACCACCTGTGACGGCAAGTCGATCAGGGTCACGCTCTGATGTAGACCGATAAGTCGAGCGTTCTCACCTGAACGGGCTAACGTGTTCCGTAACGGTTGGTTTCCGCGCGGCGACCTACGCCATTGCCGGGGGAGCGTGATCGCTGACAGCTGGAGCTCCGATGGAACCGAACCGCAAGAAGATCGACAAAGCGGAACTGGCCGAGGCGGCGGCGTCCGGAGTGGACAATCTGCTGGGCCGCGAAGCTCCGGACTCCAACGAGATCGAGGACACGCCCGTCCGCGAGCTGCTGCCGCCCGGGGTGCGCGACAGCCACCCGGTGGAGACGGCCGGGAAAACCGTGACGACGGGAGCGTTGGGGTTGGCGATCGTCGCGTTCGTCTTCGGCAACGGCAGTCTTTCGGCGGTCGTGTCGGCCGTGTCCACGGCGGCGAAGGGGTCCGCAACCGTGGGGTCCTACCTGACCTTCGCCAACGCGTTCATCCTGACCCTGCCGTTGTCGGTCAGCGTGGCAGCGGTCGCCTGGGCCGCCTTCGAGGGGAAGATCAAGTCCGCGGGCGCGATGGGCGCCTGCGTGATCGGCGCGCTCGTCGTGACCTACGTGTCCGGCCACCTGGGTATCGACGGGCCCGCGCTGTCGCAGATGGACACCGCGCTCGCCGCGGCGGGCTCGCACCCCCTGCAGAAGGCCGGTGCGATCGTGACGGTGTATTTCGAGTACTACACGGTGGTGCCGTTCCTCGGCGGCGTCATCACCGGCATCTTGACCGGCCGAGCATGCTTCAAGGTGCGCACGCAAGGTCAGGCTGTCTGATGCGGTGACCGGCACCCTCGGGGCGGGCCGGCAGGCGGCCTGGTTTGTCCGGAGGGTGGTAACCCAGTGGGCCTCGGCGTCGAGGGCACGCCGGCCGGTCTCGTTTCACGATGCGGCCTCAGCGGTCACCCGCACCAAGCGCTCAAGCCACTCCCGGACGGCCGGACCCACGTATGACGCTGTTCGCGTCACCTCCGCCAGTGCCTCTGGCTGGAGCAGGCCGGTAGTGGCGCGGATCGCCGCGACGTCGAACAGCCACTGGGAGAACCTGTCGTCGGCCTCGGTACGGAGTGTGTCGAGGAGCTCGGCCGAGAAAGCGGGGGACTGGTCGGTGAGGCTGCGGAAGCAGCAAATGACATAGCGAAGGTAGGGGTCCGGATCGGTGGTGGCGGCGGCCGTCCAAGCGGGGTCGTCCAGCCGGGCGAGTCCTTCGAGTGCGAGCCTCCGGACGGCGGGGCACTCGTCGTGCACGGCGGAGAGAAGCAGGGATCTCGTTTCCGGGACTGTGCCCGCTTGGGCGAGGGCCGTGGTCAGCGCCGCCACCCGGACGATGTGCGGTTTCGGTGACTGGTCACGGAGAACGTCGGCCACCTCCTGGTCTTCGCCCCACCATGATGCCAAGATCACCAAGTCGGTGGCGCCTCGTGCGGCGAGGAGGCTCGCGCGATCGGGAATTCCGGTGGTTCCGGTGTTGCTCAGGCGCTCGTAGGCCATGTAGTGCAGCCATTCGAATGACGAACAGACCGCCCAGCCGAGAGCGTCACGCGTGTGAGCGTCCAGGGGCCAGCCGCTGACCAGCTCTTGAACAGCCGGGTTGTGAACGATGATGTCGTCGTCCCGGGCCGCTTCGAGCAGAGCTTCCAGCGTCTCCGGGGTCCGCCACAGGGCGAGCATTTCGACGGCGTTCTGCCGGTCTGAACAGAGCGGGCGCCGTGCTGCCGCACAAAGCATCCGAACGGTTTCGGGCGAGCCCGGGTGCATTCGTGCCAACCGGCCCACGACCTCGTCGCGCACGTGCGGGTTCGCGTCGTCCAACGCCTTCGTCAACGCCGCTCCGGTCGCCGGCCAGTCCGGCCACCGTCGCGCCAGGACTTCCAATGCCTCCCGCCGGCCCCACCAGTCCGCCGACCTGGCCAGCTCCAGAACGACGTGCCGGGACGCCGGGGCGTCAGGGGCTCGCAGGTCGGCGTCATTGAGCTGTTCGAGTGCGAAGAAACGGTGGGTATCGACCGGTGGCCGGGTCGAAGCGAGTTCGGGGTGCAGTCGCTTGAGGGTGCGGCGGGCGAAGTCCAGTATGGGCGGCGTAGCGTCGGATGCCGCTTCTTCCAGGGCAGCCGACGTCACGGTGTGCCGGGGCCGGCAGATCGTCAGCAGTTCCAACGCCGCTCGCTGGTTGGTCGGACTGTAGTCGCGGGTGGCTGACGCCAGGCAGCGAAGAGTCGCCGGTTCGTCGAGCCAGCACGTGGCGACGAGCCGGATGGCGGCGGACCGCACGGACCCGATGGGATCGCCGAGCGCGCGGACGGCGACGTCGAGGGTGGCGATGGTGATCGGCTCGGTTTCGAGGAGCAGGTTCAGCGCGGTCTCGCGGATGAGATAGTGGACATCGGTCAGGGCACGCTGGATCGTCTCGCGCGATTCGGGCGAGCCGGGCCAGCGGGCGGCATGGACTTCGAGGTTGATCATGCGCGATCGGAAGTTCGGGTGTGTCCCCGCGTTTCGGAGGATCGCCTTCACCTGATTGTCGTCCAGGCCGGTGATCAGCGCGAACCGGACCGCGGACCGGACGGCTTCGTAGTTGTCGCGGATTCCGATGCGGAACAGGTCTTGGACATCGTCGGTGACCGACGGCAGACGTGCGAGGCGTTCCGCAGCCAGCTGCCGCGGAACGACGTCGAGATGGCGCATGGCCGCGGCTTGGCACGTCCTGTCGAAGGCTTCGCTGTTCACCGCTCCGCGTTGGAGCTCCCACGCCGCCACGGCCACTTCCGCATCGGCGTCACGGCGGGCGATCTCGAGCAACTCCCGGACCCGGCTGTCCTGCGGTCGCCGGGTTACCAGGTAGCGCAGGATTTGGACACGGCGAGCCGGTTCCGGATCGCGAGCGCTGTCCGCCAAGGCGACGAACGCGGGTTCTTCATCGGGGTAGGTCCCCTGCAGCGCGGCGCCGGCCGACTTGCGGACGTTCTGCTCTGGGTGGTGCAGCGCCGCGCACAGCCCGGCAAGGGTTTCCGGCTCGTCGCACCACCGGACGCACAGGGTGTCCACCGCGAGCCTCCGGACGCTCGAGTCCGCGTCGGTCATGGCCGCGGTGACGGCGCGGCGAGTGGTCGCCTCACCGGGCTCGTTGACGATCAGCGACTCCAGCGCGAGCCGCCGGATGTCGGCCGACGGATCGGTGAGCCCGCGGTCCCGTGCGTTCCTGGCCTCGTCCCGGTCCGGCCAGGCTGCCAGCAGGACCGCCAGGCCGTGCGAGCGGATCTCCGCATCTTCGTCGCGCGAGAATCCGGTGACCAGCTCGAGGGCGTCGGGGAAGGCCTCGCGCCGGGCGCCCACGGTTTCGGCGGCGGCGAACCGGACGTCCGGATCGGAATCCCCGGCCGCGGCGCGGACCGCGGCGATGGCGTCTTCGTCCAACCCGGCCCGAACCGTGGTGTGCATGGCAGCTCGGTGAGCCGGCGAGCTTTCGACGGCTCCGGCGGCCCAGGCGGGTAGCCCGTCCGCGGCCACGGTCACGGAACAGGCCAGAGATCCTGCCCACCGCCGGAGCCGGGTGTGGGGGTCGGTGATGGCACTGTCGATGACGGCGGTGAGTTGTTCCCCGTCGGGGGCGAAACTCGCCAGCATGGTCGTTGCCGCGTAGCGCACCGCATTCACCTGGTCGCGGCGGCCTCGGTGCAGAGCTTGCGCTGTCTCGGGGTCCTCCGGCCGGCGCGCGGCCAGCGACTCCAGGGCTTTCCTGCGCAACGACCAAGAAGGGCTGCGCGCGACCCGGTGCAGGACCCGCACCGTTTCCGCCTGGTCACCCCAGAACCGTGCCGCGACTTCGACCGCCTGCTGACGGACGACCTCGGCGGCGTCCTCGCACAGGCGCCGGACGGCCGGCCGGAAGCCGGACAGCTCCGGTGTCACTCCCGAAAGACTCCGCAGCGCAGCTACCCGGACGTCCGGGCTGGCGTCGGCGAGTCCGTGATTCAGGGCAGGTCCGTGGTACTCGGCGGAATTGGCCACGAGATCCTCGAGCGCGGCGCGCCGGGCATCGGCGACCGGATCGCCGGCGACGAGCGATTCCAGGACGGCGACGTACTCCGCCGCGTGCCTGATCGGATCCGTCCACGCCGTCAAAGCGGCTACGCGGACGTCGCCGTCGTGATCGTTTTGGGCGTGCCTCAACGCCTCGGCGACCGTCGGCTCGTCACGCCACCGGTGCGCCAGTACCCGCACCGCGGCGAGCCGCACCGTCGGGTCGCCGTCACGGATCGCCCCGCAGGCGGTCGCGAAGGACTCGGGAGCTTCCGGCCAGCGACCGGCGAGCAGTTCGACCGCGGTCTGCCGGACGTCCTCGTCGCTGTCCCGCGTCGCGGCGAGCACCCGATCGAACACCGCACCATCCGTGGCGAAGCGGGCGACCACCAGGCGCAGCGCGGACCGCCGCACCTGCCACGCCGGGTCGGAGCAGGCGCGGAGCAGGAGGGTCATCGTGTCCGCCGGGCCCGTGGAGCCGGACGCCAGCGCAGTCGCGGCCGCACTGCGCACCGCCTGGGCGGCGTCGCCCTGCAGAGCCGCGACCACAGCGGGCCAGGCACCCGCCACCTTGCTCGCGTGTTGCGCCAGCGCCTCGACCGCGCGGCTGCGCACCTGCGGGTCGGGGTCCTTCGTCGCGTGGTGCATCAGGTCGTGTACGCGCTGGTCGTCCGGCCAGTGGGTGACCAGTACGTCGAGGCTGGTGCGGCGGACGAACGGTTCCTCGTCGGACAGGCCCGCCACCATGAGCGCCAGGGTCGCCGGGTCGTCCTTCCGGGACTGGGCGATGCCCAGGAGTGCGGCCTCCCGCTGTTGCGGGATGCCGCTGCGAGCGGTCTCGCGCAGCAGCTCGTGCACTTGATCGTCGGCCGGGAACAGCGCGGCCAGGAACCGCGCGCCGAGCTTCGCGGCCGGGGAATTGGTGGCGTACCGGCCACGCCGGACGAACCAGTCACGGAAGGCGGCGTTCCCGGGCCAGCCGGAGACGGAACTCAGCGCGGGGAGGACGGCCTTCTCGAGGTGCGCCTCCCGGTTGTCGTCTCCGAACGACCGGGTGGGTGACTCGAGCAGCTCGACGATCGCGCTCAGGGTGTCTTCGGCCGCGCTGGTCGCGGCGTTGACGTTGCGAATTTCGGCGATGCACTGCGCGGCCAGCGCCACCGTGGCGAGCGGCCGCCGGTCCAGCGCCGAGGACCGGTGGGTGCCGGTGCTGGTGAGCAGGCGGCCGACGAGCCGGGTCGCCACCGTCGGGTCGACCATGCCGACGATCAGCCGGAGCACTTCGGCCCATGCCGGGTCTTCGCTGCGGGGCAGGATGACCTGCTCGATCAGATCGTCCTCGGTCAGGGTTCGGGCCTTTTCGAACCGGTTGACGACGTCGCCCGCGCTGAAGAACTCCAGCAGGGCCCGGTGGACGAAACCGTAGACCCGCGAACCGTACCGGGCGAAGATGAAGTTGCGTTCCCGCAATTGCTTCACCATCGCCGTGCTGATCGCGGCGGCTTTCGCCGGCTCGTAGCGGAACCGGTCGATCAGGTAGCTCTCGATGTCCCGGAGCAGGTCGGCTTCGAGCAGGCTGTTGCCGGCGAAGCCATGGCTTCCCTCCTGCATCCGGATGGCGAGCTTGCGCAGCAGTTCCTTCTTGTCGTCCTCGCGGACGACGTCCGCGTCGATGTTCTCGTCGACCAGGTGCTTGTTGACGTCCCAGTGCTGCACGAGCACCCCGGCCGCGTGGTCGTAGACCTTCCAGCGTTCGCGGGGCAGCTCCTGGTGCTTGCCGATGATGGCGAGGATGGTCAGCAGGAGGGGGTTGCCGGCCAGCTCCCGGATGGGCGAGGAATCGTTGATCGCCCGGGTGAGCCGCTCCCGGCGCAGCTCGCTCGCGGCCGGCCGGTCGCGCAGCGCCAGTCCGTACCAGCTGCGCAGGAACGCGTCGATCTTGTCGGTGTCGAGGTCCTGCACGGTGTACTGCACGAACCCGGCGTCGCGGAAGACCCGCGGCCGGTAGCCGACGACCCGGGACGTGACGACCACCCGGGTGAGTGGGAACTGGGCCGCGAATCCGGCGATGCGCCGGGACACCGTCTCGCGCAACCGCGGCTCGAAGATCTCGTCCAAGCCGTCGAAGACGACCAGCACTCGCCCGTCGTCGCGGAGGTAGGTCTCGGCCGTCGCCTGGTCGAGCCCCAGCCCGTCGGTGCGCTTGCGGTAGTCGAGGTAGCTGCCGAAAGTCTCATAGTCGTCGCACTTCAGCGCGTAGTCGCGCAGCTCGATCAGGATCGGCCGCCACCCCTCGAGCGCGGCGAGCGCCGGTCCGGTGCGTTGTTCGGCCAGTGCCAGCGCCAGGTAGCGGGCCAGCGTCGACTTGCCCGCGCCCGGGTCGCCGAGCAGCACGCAGGTCCGGGCCAGCGGTGACGTGAGTCCGTCGAAGGCGCTCCGGGCAGGCCGGCGCCGGTACGAATCGCGGGCCTGTTCCACGAGGTGGCGGTCCAGCCCCCGCGGCAGCTCCGAGCTGGCCGGGTCCGCGGCCTCGGCGAGCTTGCGCGCCAGTTCCTTCGGCAGCTCGGTGTCCGGCATGTCTTCCCGGACGTCCGGCTCGACGAAGACGTCCCTGAGCGCGATCTGCAGGTGCTCGTCGCGGTCGGGCGGGGTGAGCGCTTCGAGATCGAGACGGCGGTACTCCTGGACCAGGCGCGTGCAGTACGCCTCCCACGCGGCGTCCGCGCCCACCGTGATCCCGTGCTTCTCCTGCACTTGCCGGCCCACCGCCTCGGCGACCTTGGCCCGCAGGTCGTCCGCGGAAGTGAAGGTGTCGCACACGTGCGCGTCGAGGACGTGGTCGCGGAAGGCATCGACCCGGTCGGAGTCCTTGTCCATGGCCGAGCGCGGCCAAGGCGCATCGACTTCCAGGACGAACATCAGCCGTGGCACACCGGCGTCACCCGCCGCGCGGTACTCGAGCTCGGTGATCGAAGCGTTCTGGCCGGCCGGCACGAACCCGTACCGCCAGGCCAGAACCCCGACGTAGACGTCGGCCGACCGGACGTCGTCGACGCACCGATCCAGGGGCCGCTCTTCGCCCGCTGTGTACGTCTCCATGGCTATGTCGTCCAGGCCCATCCGCTGCAGGGCGAGCCGGATCGCATGACGGCAGTCCTTGAGGTCCTCGTAGGTCGAGGACACGTAGACGCGCGGAGTGGTCATGCGTGGCCGGCGCGACCGTGCGGTGGTTTTCTCATCGCTCCTTCAAGGCAGGGGGTGACGAGGTTCAGGCGCTTGTCGTAGTCGGTCGCCGGCACAGGCGTGTTACAGCACCGGCAACGGTAGCCGGACTGCCCGGGCGTAACCAGGTGGCGGGGCACGCCGATCAGAGCGTGGTGAGCCCATCGACGGACGGAACGGGGACCGATGACGATCTTCCTGTCCTACAGCAGCCGAGACAGGGACTTCGTCCGCCGGCTCGCGGGTGACCTCGGCCGCGCGTCGATCGGCGTGTGGCTGGACGAGCGGGAGCTGCGCGTCGGCGAACAGCTGACCTCGATCGGCGAGGCTATCGCGCGGGCCGACCGGCTGGTCGTCGTCGTGTCGGCCGCGTCGGCGAACTCCTACTGGGTCGCCGAAGAAATCGACATGGCGGACGCCGCCGGCGTGCGGGTGCTGCCCGTCCTGCTCGAAGACGTGCCGCCGGACTGGGCGCCCCGGCTGTCCGGGATGGCGCACGCGGACTTCCGCCGGCCGGCGGAGTACCGCCGAGCCACCCACCGGCTGGTCGCGGCCATCCAGGGCGTGCGGGCCCATGGGATGTTCCTGCGGGCCAAGGAAGCGGTGACGCTCGTGCGCGCCGAACACGCGCCGGTGGGCGAGCTCTTCGGCGTCTCGCAGCAGGGTGTCGCGAACCTGTATTCGCTGGCGAACACCCGGGACTGGGAGTTCGCCGACGTCACCGACGGCACCAGCCGGTTCTGGATCACCGAATTCCACGACGGCGCGACGGGGGCGGTCCACACGTTCGCCGTCGTGGACGGCCGCGTGGAAATGCTTCCCGGGCTGTACCGGTACGACGCCGATCCGGCGCCGGTGGCCGGGTCGGTGGTCGTGATGTCGTGCGCGCTCAACCACCTGAAAGGGATGTCCGAAGAAGAAGCGGCGGCGCACGTCGAGAAGCACCGCGACCAGACGACCAAGATCACCAGGCGGTACACCCGGTTCCGGCCGGTGCCGCTGGTCCGGCCGTTCGTGGATTCGGACGTCGCGGTGGCCGCCGCGCTGGCGAGCTTGAGCGACCTGGACCGGTCCGCCGACCTGATGACGCTCACCCGGCTGGAACGGGACAAGCGGGCAGGTGGCAGGCCGACGTGGGTGGTGGCGTTCTTCGATCCCACCCTGACCGAAAGCGTCCGGGCGGTCGCTGTCGACGCCGGTACGGGCGAGGTTCTCGAGCCCGACGCGCGCACTGAACTGCTCAACGCCGATTTCTTCTCGACGCGGGCGGACGAAGCCGGCGGGGTCACCATCTCGATCGCCCATCAGCTGCGGGCATTCGAGCGTCACCTCTGGGACATCCCGGAGCGCCTCACCGCCCGTGACGCGGTGGTCAAGGCCCGTGAGCTGCTGGCGGCCCGGTACGGGACACGGTCGTGGCAGCTGGGCTTCCTCTCCAACACCGGCGTGGTGGAGAGCGTGGCTGCGCCGGAGATCTCCGCACGCGCGGACGCCCTGATGAACAGCGCCGGCCGGGCCGGTCAATGGGTCGTCGAGGTGCTCGGGCTGACCGCGACACCGGTCAGTGAGGACGGCCGGAGCGGCACGGCCTACGACTACAAGCGGATCCTGTGCACCGCCTCCGGCGCCGTCGAGCAGCCGGCCGCCGACCGGCTGGTGTTGACCGCACCGCTGTCCGCCACGCCGGTCCCCGGGCCCGACGAGCTGCTGGAAGCGGCCGACCGGGCCCGGGAGCGAGCCGTCCGCCGGATGGCCGAGGGCTACACCTCCGTTTCGGTGGCCTTGGCGCGGACGCCGCCCGGGGCATCATGGATCTTCCGGTTCTACCGCGGTGACGACCTCGTCGCCCGGACCGAGGTCTCGGTGGACGGCTCGAAGATCCTCGGCTGACGCTCGGCTCAGGACGTGGCCTGGGAACGGGATGCCCGCCACATGATGTGCTCGCGGCTGATGGCCTCCTCCGCGTCGGCCACTTCGGCCGCCCAGCTCGCCTCGTCGGTCTCCAGCCCCAGGCGGTCCTCCACGATGCGCAGCTCCATGGCGGCATACGCATAGGCGCGAGCCAGTGTCGCGTATTGCTTCGCACCTGCCCAGGCCGCCGCGGCGGCGATCAACGCGCTGGCGACGCCGGCGAGGTCGAAGGAGACGAACCCGAACGCGCGGGCGAAGGCGGCGACAATGCCGACAGCGGTGATGACGTAGAGGATCTTCCGCGACGTGCGAGCGTGGTGGTCGTTGACTTCGGCCCGGTTCTCGTACCAGGTTCGTTGGTCCTGGATGCGACCGCTGATGTAGGCGGCTCGGCGAGCCGGAAGGTCCGCGGCGCGCAGTTCCCGCATCGCGTCGGTGACGCTGGGGCCGCGGGGTGCGGGGATTTCGCTGGTGGGACCGTCCTTGAGCAGCGTTTCGGTCTGGTCGATGAAGCGCCGGGCCACCGCGACCTCGTCCGTGCCGAGCGGGAAGGGGAGCCCGCCGACGGCGTAGCGCCATCCCATGCTCTTCGCGGACTCGGCGAGGGCACGACCGTCGTACCACCGGATTTCCGGGGAGTCGGCGCGGAAGGCGAGTTCGATGAGCAGGATCGCGAGCAGGGCCACCCCGGTGGTCACGGCCATGACGTCGACAGCGCCGATGCGCACGGTGAAAGCTCCGCCCGCGGCGGCGACGATCGCGAGCACCAGCCGGGCCCACAGGCCCCGGAGGTGGTCCCGTTGCCCGCGGAGGGACATTTGGTCGGCGACGTGGAACAGCCCGGGCAAGCCGGCCGCGGACAGCGACTTACGGCCTGGCGTCATCCGTTGTCCGTCCGCGGCCGGGCCGGCGCGGCGCACCCAGTGGGCATGGCACTCCTCAGGGACGGTGTGCGCGACGGACGAGCGTCGCATGAGGTTATCGACGCGGCGCGGCCGGAGCGTTACTCCTCCGGAGCGGGCTCGAAGTCGTTACCACTCTGGCTGTTCGTGCTTCGCGTAATCCGGACCGCCGTTCCTCGCCGCCCTGCGGATCGCCTCACGGCCACCGTGATCGGCGACGCCGCGCACGGCGTCCCGTCGGTGGCGGCATGACGCTGGAGGACGCCGTGGGTTCAATGTTTCCTCAACCCCGACCGGCGACGCTGTGGCTCCTGCATCGACCAACGGGAGGTACGTCATGAGGTTTGGCAAGGCGTGGGTCCGGCGGGTGGTGGCGGCCGTGGTGGCGGCGCTCGCGATCGTCGGGGGGAACGCCGTCGTGTCCGCGTGGGCCGGCGACGCCGGTGCGTCGGCGAGTTCCTGGCCTGTTCCGGTCGGTTCGCCCACACCGACCCATCACGGGCACCGGCCGGCCTGACCCAGGCGGGACAGCCACAGCCGGCCGCCGGTGGAGGCGAAGGCCTCGGCCGCGCGGCCGGCGTGCCGGGCCGCGGCGGTGGGGTCACCTCGGTGTCGGTGCACGTCGGCGAGGACGGCTTCCGCGTAGCCGGCCAGCAGGCGGTATCCCGCCTCCGAGGCCCGGGAGACCGCGCGTGTGGCGTGGGCGGCCGCGTCGTCCGGACGTCCGAGGGCCAGCATCGCGTCCGCGAGACCCGTGAGGGCTTCGGTTTCGCCGCGGCGGTCGTCGGTCGTGCCGCTCAGCGTCAACGCCCGCGTGTGGTGTTCGACGGCTTCGGCGGATCGCGCGAGCCGGTGGCTGATCGAGCCGAGCACGTTCAGCGCGCTGGTTTCGATGCGGCGGCCGCCGATCCGGCGCGCCAGTTCGAGTGCCTCGCCGGCGCGCTCGCGGGCTTCGGTGGCCTTCCCGGTGTCCCGGAGCACGGCCGCCATGGCGACCAGCGCGTTCGCTTCATCTGCCTCGTCGCCGATAGCCCTGGCCAGTGCCAGCGCTTCGGTGACGTCGGCCAGCGCCTGCTCCGGCAGGCCGAGGTCGAGGCGGACGCAGCCCAGGTTGATCAGGGAGTTAGCGATCGCCACTGGCGATTCGTGCAGGTCGAGAGCCTCGGTGAAGTGCGCTTGCGCCTCGGCGAGCGCGCCCTGCTCCCAGTCGAGGTTGCCCAGGTTGCTCAACGTCACCGCGCGGCGCCCCTTCTCCTGGTGCAGGTCCAGCGCGCAGGTGTAGTTCTCGCGGGCCAGGGCGAGTTCGCCCCGCTCGAGGTTGACGCTGGCCAGGTTGCCCAGGATCGTGGCTTGCCCGTCTGCCCACCCGGCGGTCCGGGCGTTCCCGAGAGCCTGGGCGTAGTTCGCCATCGCTTCCGTGTGCTGCCCGCCGGTCCAGTGCACGTCGGCGATGCTGAGCAGGGCCGCGGCCTCGGCCGTCCGGTTCCCGTCCGCCCGTGCGGCGGCCAGTGCCGCGCGGGCGGCGGCCAGCCAGTCGCCCGCGCACCGGCGCAGCCAGAAGTACCCGCGTAGCGTGTCGGCGAGCTCCCAGGCCGCACGCCGTGGTCCGTGGCTCGCGGTGTGTTCCACGAGGGCGACCAGGCCGGCCCGCTCAGCATCCAGCCAGGCCAGTGCTTCGGCGTGGTCGGGGAACACCTCGCGGCCGGGCCGGTCGCCGGGCAGCCGGAGCATGTGCGGGTAGAGCACGACCGCCGCCGAGCCGGCCGCTTCCAGCGCGGCCGCGATGAGGCGGTCCTGCGCGGCCGTGCGGTCCGCGTCGGTCCGGGCCAGTTCGGCGGCGAACAGCTTGAGCAGGTCGTGGCACCGGTACCGCCCGGCGCCCCCGGGTTCGACCAGGTGCGCGGCCGACAGCGTTTCGAGCACGCGGGCCGCTTCGCCGTCCGAGGTGGGCACGAGCACAGCGACCGAGGCCGCGGTGAAGTCGGGGCCGGGGACGAGCCCGATCCGGCGGAACGCCAGCCTCGCTTCGGGCTCGAGTGCCGCGTAGGACAGCTCGAAGGCGGAGCGGACGGCCGCCTCCCGGTCCCCGTCGACCTGGAGCGCGTCCAGGCGGTTGCCCATCTTCAGCTCGCGGACGTGCTCGGCGATGCGCCGGTGGGGGAGGTTCGCCAGGTTCGCCGCGGCGATCCGCAGCGCCAATGGCAGATGGGTGCACAGTTCGGCGAGTTCGGCGGCGGCTTCCGGCTCCTGGGCGACGCGCTGCGCGCCGAGCAGCCTGCTCAACAGGTCGAGTGCGGTCGGCGGATCCAGGACGTCCAGGGTGAGCCGGCGGGCGCCTTCCTTCGCCATCAGCCCGCCGAGCCGGTTGCGGCTGGTGATCACGACCGTGCAGCCGGGGTCGCCGGGCAGCAGCGGGCGCACCTGCTCGGGGCTGCGGGCGTCGTCCAGCACGACGAGCACGCGGCGTTCGGCGAGCACGCTGCGGTACAACGCCGCGGCTTCGTCGACGTCCAGTGGCAGCCGGTCGGGCGGCACCCCCAAGGCCCGCAGGAACTGCGCGAGCGCGCTGAGCGGGGGCAGCGGCGGTCCGGGGGCGTGGCCGCGCAGGTTCACGAACAGCTGGCCGCCCGGGAACCGCCCGGCCGCCTGCCGCGCCCAGTGCACCGCCAGCGCCGTCTTCCCCGTCCCGGCGGTGCCGTCGATGGTGACCACGGGGGTGTCCCGGGCCGCGTCGAGCATCGCCAGTTCGCTGTCGCGGCCGGTGAAGCCCACGGTGGACGCGGGGAGCTGCCGAGGCACCGGATGCGGTGCGGCGTGCGGTGGCGGCGGTGCCGCGGCCAAGGCCCGGTCGCTGGTGAGGATCTGCCGTTGCAGTGCCTGGGATTCCGGGCTCGGGTCCAGGCCCAGCTCGTCGGCGAGCAACGTCTGGGCCCTGGCGTAGGCGGCGAGCGCGTCGGCCTGGCGGCCGCAGCGGTACAGCGCGAGGACGAGCTGGCGGGTCACGCGTTCGTCGAGCGGGTGGGCGGTGGCCAGCTCGTGCAGGCCGGCCAGCAGCTCCGCGTGCCCGCCGCGGCCGAGCACGATGTCGTTGCGCCGCAGGAGCGCCTCGAGTCTTTCGTTCTCCAGCGTCGCGCGCAGGTTGAGCAGCCAGTCGCTGGTCGCGTCGGCGAAAGCGGGGCCACGCCAGAGGGCCAGCGCTTCGGCCAGCAAGCCGGGGTCCTCGGCGGCTCGCCCCCGGCCGACGAGGTCGCGGAAGCGATGCAGGTCGATCAGCGCCGGATCAGCCGAGAGGGCGTATCCGCCGGGGCGGCGGTCCAGGGGCGTCCCGGCGGCCGAGAGCACCGTCCTGAGGCGGGTGATGTACCCGGAAAGCACGTTGCGGACGCGGTTGGGCGGATTCTCGCCCCAGACGCGGTCGATCAGCTGCTCGGTCAGCACGGTCCGGTTGACCTCGGTCAGCAGGACCGCCAGGACACAGCGCTGCCGCGGGTGCCCGGTGGGCACGACGCGGCCGTCGACGACGAATTCGACGGGGCCGAGCACCCGGAACTCCATCCACACCCCCGCCCGGCTCCGCTGTGTCCCGGGAGTATCCCGCGGCCGGGGCATTGAGAGAAGGAGCGGGCGGTGGCGGCGCGGGATCCTCGTCCGGGCGACCCCCAGTGCGCCCGGACGAGGAAGCCTCGAACGGCTGGTCTAGTAGCAGTCCACCTTGGTGTACTTGACCGCGATCTTGGACCCGTTCGGCGCCGGGGCGAGGCCGATGAACAGGCAGCGGCCGTTGGGGGCGCTCAGGTTGCTCAGGAACTGGGCGGCCTTGGCGCAGAACGGCCTCAGGAGACCGCCGAACAGCCCTTCGCAGTACTGCCGGACCGTCTGGAGGGGCTTGTTCACCACGGCTTTCCAGAGCGCCTGCGTTTCCGAGGGGCTGAGCATGACACCGCAGGCGTCGTCGACGCACGACGGATGGACCATCGGCCGGACCGCCGCCGCCTCGACCTGCCGCGTGAATTCGGTGGCCTGCTGCGGGGACAACAGCACCTCCGCCGCCACCGCCGGGCGGGCGGGGGCCCCGGCGGCCGACGCCGTCCCGGCCGCGCCCACGATCAGCGTCAGCCCGGCCAGCACGGCGAGCAGTGCCGCCGACACCGCCCGCCCGGCTCTCGCCGTGAGATCTCCGCGCATTTCGTCCTCCTTCGTTCGGGAATCCGGAGTCCGGCGCCCGCTGTGCGCCGGACGGGACGACTGTCGCGAACGGAGGTTGAGGACACTTTGGGGAAACGTTGCGGCGCCGATCGCCTCGGCTGGGCCTCGGTCCCTGTCGATTCCCTACTCCAGTCGGTAACCGGGTGACCCCGTGGCGTCTACCCTTCGGGGCCTGGCCGGCCACTTCAAGGAGGCACCATGCGGAACTCCCGCGCCGCTACCACGGTCGCCGCCGCGCTGCTGCTCGCTGCTGTGGGCCTGGCCACCGGCACGAGCGCCCAGGCGAACACCCCGCCGTCCGGTCACGGCCCGGTCGAGTACCGCGTCCATGGAGCGCTGGCCCGAGCCGCGACGCTGGACGCCGTCGGCCTCGACATCGTCAAGCGCCAGGGCGACGACCTGTTCGTCGTCGGCGACGAGACCACCGGCGCCGAACTGTCCCAGCTCGGCTTCGTCACCGAGGTGAGCAAGCGGTACCCCGCGGCCACTTGGGCCGCCCCGCGGCTGGCACCCGGCGCGGCACCGCAGGACGAGACCTACGACGGCGGCTACCACACGGTCAACGCGCACTACGCGAACATGACCGCCGCCGCGGCCACGCACCCCGATCTCGCCACGGTGGTCAACTACGGCCAGTCGTGGCTGAAGCAGCAGGGGCGTGGCGGCTACGACCTGAAAGCCATCTGCGTCACGAAGAAGGTCAGCGGCGACTGCGCGCTGAACCCGAACTCGGCCAAACCGCGGTTCCTCCTGCAGGCGCAGATCCACGCGCGGGAGATCGCCACGGGTGAGCTCGCCTACAAGTACATCAACTACCTCGTCAGCGGCTACGGCACCGACAGCACGGTGACGAACCTGTTGAACACCACCGAAATCTGGGTCGTCCCGATCGTCAACCCGGACGGCGTCAACATCGTCCAGCAGGGTGGCAACAACCCGGTGCTGCACCGGAAGAACGCCGACTTCACCAGCGCGGACCTCGCGCGCTGCGGCGATTCGGCGGGCAGCCAGCCGGGCGTCGACAACAACCGGAACTTCGGCTACCACTGGCAGAGCAACACCAGCAAGTGCGACCAGACGACGTCGACGTCCACCGGTTCCGCCGACTCGGAGCCGGAAAACAAGGCGCTGGAACAACTCTGGACCCAGCTCTTCGGTGACCACCGCGCCGACGGCCCGTCCGACAAGCCCGACGCGACCGCCCGCGGCACGGCGCTGATGCTGCACAGCTACGCCGGAATCATCATCCTGCCGTGGGAGTACTCGAACACGGTCCACACTCCCAGCGACACCCAGTTCCGCGCGATGGGCAAGGCGATGTCGGCGTTCTCCGGCTACCCGTACGGCCAGGCCGGCGACCTTCTTTACAACGCCGCCGGCGGCTCGGACGACTACGCCTACGGCAAGCTCGGCATCGCGTCGTTCACGATCGAACTCGAAGGCCCCGGCGCGTGCGACGGCTTCACGCCGAGTTACTCGTGCGTGAACAGCACCTTCTGGCCGTACATGGTCAAGACGTTCAACTACCTCGCGAGCAAGGCCCCCTCGCCGTACAAGTGAGGGCGTCCGGTGCGGGCTCTTGTTCCGCTGTGTGGACGTGCTGGCCGTCCGGGAACGGGATCCTGAGAATGCCCGCATGACCGGGGTGACCGAAGAGACCGCCTACGACGGGGTGCGCCTCGCGCAGTGGCAGGCGGGGGAGGCGCGCATGCCGGGGCTGAGCCGGCGCGGCCTGCTGCGGCTGACGGCGGCCGGGGGTTTCGCGCTGACCGCGGCCGGAGCGGCGACGGGCACGGCGTCGGCGGCGGGCCCGATCGTGAAGCCGCTGCCGCCGGAATGGTTCGACGTGTACGGCAGCAACGCCGAGACGCGCTGGGAAGCCATGAGCGGGCAGGGCTACCTGACGCCGGTCGACCGGTTCTTCGTCCGCGACCACACCTCGACGCCGGTGGTCGACGCCGCCACCTGGCGGCTGAAGGTGTTCGGCACCGGGCTGCGGGGCGGTCCGGTCGAGTTCACCTACCGGGAGCTGCGCGCGCTGCCGTCCGAGACGATCACCGCGTTCATCGAATGCGCGGGCAACGGGCGAAGTTTCTTCACCAGCCAGCAGGGGCAGACCGTCAGCGGAACGGCGTGGCAGCTCGGCGCGGTCGGGATGGCGCGCTGGCGTGGCGTCCGGCTCGCGACAGTGCTCGCCCGCGCCGGGCTGTCCCGCCACGCCGTGGACGTGCTCCCGGAAGGCCTCGACCCGGACTACGTCACGGGCGGGGTGAACCTCGGCAAGGTGCGGCGGCCGCTGCCGGTGGGCAAGGCGCTGCAGGACGTCTTGCTGGCGTACGAGATGAACGGGCAGCCGCTGCCGCCCGACCACGGCTTTCCGGTGCGGCTCGTGGTGCCGTCGTGGGCCGGGATCTCGTCGATCAAGTGGCTGGGCCGGATCGAGGTGTCGGCGGAACCGCTGGTGTCGCCGTGGAGCACGCAGTACTACCGGCTGCTGGGCCCGGACTACCCGGCCGAGGGCACGCTCGTCACCGAGCAGGTGGTGAAGAGCGTGTTCGAGCTCCCGTGGGGCGCGACGCTGACGGCCGGGCAGCGACACGTGCTGCGCGGCCGCTCCTGGTCGGGCCACGGCCGGATCCGGCAGGTCGAAGTGAGCACGGACGGCGTCACGTGGCAGCCCGCGAAGCCGATCAGTCCCGCGCTCGACCGCGGCTGGCTGCAGTGGGAGTTCCCGTGGCGTCCGCGCACGGCCGGGGCGTACACGTTGCGAGCGCGCGCCACCGACGTCACCGGGCTGCGGCAGCCGGACGTCGCGCCGTACAACACGCAGGGCTACCTGTTCGGCGCGGTCGTCCGGCACCCGGTCACGGTCGGTACCGCACGATGAAACGGATGGTTCGCGCGCTCGCCCGGGCGTTGACGGGCTTCGGCTGGGTGCTGGTGGCGCCGGTTCCGCCGTTCGAACCCGGGATGGCGGTGCCGGTGCCACGGCCGATGGCCGACGTCCCGCGGGTGCCGCTGTCGCGCCAGGAGCGGGAAACCTTCCGGCGAATCGTCTCGGGATGCCGGTGAGGTAAGCGTGGTCTCGAAGCTGTAGCGGCTGCTCGCGTTGCCGCCCCACTGTGAGACCGGGGTGCCGGGTGCGGCGACGAGCGCGGGATCGCCGCCGTCCATCCCGGAGATGCCGCGACTGATCGCGTGCCGGGCCATTCGCCACGGCAGCGAGGGTTTCTTTCCTCGAAGCCGGGGCGCTGTGTGCTCAGGCGGCGGTGTCCGGACCGGTCGCGATGGTGTCGAGGTCGGGTAGCGGCCGGCTGCAGATCTCGTGGGCTTCGGCCGCGGTGAGGCCGAGCATGCGCAGCAGGTCCTCGGTCACCTGGTCGGTCGTGGCGGCGTCGTCGCGCTCGGGCCGGCGGTGCAGCAGGTGACCGAGGCCGAGTGCGGTCCCGGCCACCGTGACCATGGCGAGTTCGGTGTCGGTGACCGTGAAGCGGCCGGCTCGCACGGCGGCCTCGATGTCGCGGCGGGCGCGGGGAGCGAGCCCGCTCTCCGAGGCGGCGAGTTCGAGGCCGTGGTGCAGCAGCACCTTGCTGAGTTCGGGATGCCGCCGGTGCAGGCGCCCGGTCAGCCGGAAGCTCTGCGCGAAGACCTGTGCCGGGTCGTCCAGGCCGGTGGTCAGCTCGTCCAGCAGGGCGCCGTGGACGTCGAGGGCGTCCTCGACCGCTGCCTGGTAGAGCTGCTCCTTCGTCTCGAAGTGGTTGTAGAACGACCCCATCCCGACGTCCGCGGCCTGGGTGATCTCCAGGATCGGCACCGCGGTCTTCCCCTCGGCGATGAGTGCCTGGGCTGCCCGGACCAGGGCGGCGCGGGTGCGCGCCTTGCGCCGTTCCAGCCGGCTCGGAGCGTGCTCCGGCATCCCCTGCTCCCGTCTTCGCTGGTCGTCGCCGCATCGTAGCCCATCGCGTCACTGATGAGGAAATCGTCAGAAACTCTTGACTGATGAGTTGCTCGTAACTGACGATGTCGTCAACATGATGGAGGGAGCAGCCGTGGGAGATCCGCACAGCGGGCTGCACAGCGAGCACGGCGCGCTCGCGGGGGAGCACCCCGGCCGGGCGGCGAACCCGGTGATCAAGGTGCACGACCTGGCGTGGCTCGAGTTCGAGAAGCCGGACCTGAAGCGCGCGGAGGTGTTCGCCCGGGCCTTCGGGTTCACCACCGTGCTCAGCACCGGCCGCGAACTGCACCTGCGCGGCACCGACCCCGGGGCGCCCTGCGTGCTCATCCGCAAGGGCGTCCGGTCGAAGTTCCTGGGGCCGGCGTTCCTGGCCGCCACCCCGGGCGACGTCCTGCGGCTGGCCGAGGCCACCGGCCGGCCGGTGAACCGGCTGCCGGAGGCCCTGGGCGGCGTCGTCGTGGACCTGCCCGACCCGAGCGGCCTGCGGGTCCGGGTCGTCTCGGACACCCACGAACTTCCCGCGCTACCGCCGCAGGAGCCGCACCTGCTCAACTTCGGCCACGAGGTCCGGCGGGTCAACGCCACGCAACGCCCGCCCCGGGCCCCGGCGCGGGTGCAGCGGCTCGGGCACGTGGTGCTGCAGACGACCCGCTACCGCGAGGCGCTGGACTGGTACCTGGACCACCTGGGCCTGATCGTCAGCGACTTCCTGTACCACCCCGGGCAGCGCGAGCGCGGGCCGGTGATGAGCTTCATCCGGTGCGACCGGGGTGCCACCCCGGCCGACCACCACACGCTGGCCATGGTGCTCGGTCCGGCCGACCGCTACGTGCACTCCGCCTACCAGGTCGCCGACCTCGACGCGCTGGCCGCCGGTGGGGAGTACCTGCGCGAGCACGGCTACCACCATTCGTGGGGCATCGGCCGGCACATCGAGGGCAGCCAGCTCTTCGACTACTGGCGTGACCCGGACGGGTTCATGGTCGAGCACTTCAGCGACGGCGACCTGTTCGACAACACCCTCGAGCCCGGCTGGGGGCCGCTGACCGCCTCCGGGCTGGCCCAGTGGGGGCCGCCGGCCACCGCCGACTTCCTCGGCGTGAAGCCCGGCAAGGAGTCCCTGCGCGAACTGCGCGCCCTGTTCTCCGCACTGCGGGAAGACAACGAATTCGACGCCCGGCGCCTGCTGGGCCTGCTGAAGGTGGCCCGTTCATGAACGAGCTTGCGAGTGAATCATTCAACACTGCGCTTCCGGCTCAGGTGGCACCGAGCGCCAGCGAGGTGTGCGCATGAGCTTGACCGTCCTGCGCACCGCCGACGGCTGGTACGTCGCCACTCCGTCGGGGGCGGCGAAGATTCCCACGGCCGCGGCGACCACCGCCGAACTGCTCGCCGACCGTGCGGCGATCTCCGGCGCAGCCACGGACACCGTGCCGGTGGCCTCGCTCGACCTCGTCTCCCCGGTCACCGCGCCCTGCCGCGTGGTCGCCCAGATGACCAACTTCGCTTCGCACGTCACGGACGCCGGGATGGACCCGCGGACGGTGCCGTTGACGTTCTTCCGCAAGGCGTCCGGGTCGATCAGCGGCCCGTTCGACGACGTCGTCAAACCGGCGCACGTGCGCCTGCTCGACTACGAGGTGGAGATCGGGCTGGTCATCGGCCGGGCGATCCCGGTCGGCAGCGAGATCAGCGACCCGGCGGAGTGCGTCGCGGGCCTGGTCGTGACCAACGACGTGTCCGCCCGCGACATCCAGCTGCCGCAAACCCAGTTCTACGAGGCCAAGTCGTACCCGACGTTCACCCCGGCCGGGCCCGCCCTGGTGCTCCTGGAGAGCAACGAGCTGAAGCGGTTCGCCGACCTGCGGCTGCGGCTGTCGGTCAACGGCACGGTCCGCCAGAACGCGGTCGTCGGCGACGACATGATCTACCGCCCGCTCGAGGCCCTGCGGGCGTTGGCCCGGTTCCAGCGGCTGGATCCCGGCGATCTGGTGCTGACCGGGACTCCGGCCGGTACCGCGCTGTCGGCGCCGCCGAAAGCCGTGGAGAAGATCGCCGCGCTGCTGCCGCCGGCACTGAAGTGGAAGCTGTTCTTCAAGGGGCAGGCGAAAAACCCGAAGTACCTGGCCGACGGCGACGTCGTCGAGGCTTCGGTCGCCACGGACGACGGTGCCCTGGATCTGGGCACCCAGCGCACGATCGTGAGGTACCGGCGATGACCGGTGCTTCCCTGTGGCCGTCCTGCGCCGGGCCGGCCGACCTGGCCGCGATCGAGGCCGTCCCGCTTGCCGAACGAGGCCTGCCGGAGTCGACGTACGCCCTGCTCCTGCGGGCCGCCGGGTGGTGGCCGGATCGCCCGGCCACGACCGTGCTGCCCGAGGCCGCGCGGTGGCGTGAGCCCGTCCGGCGCACGTTCGCCGAGCTGCTCGCCGATGTCCACCGCTACGCGAACCTGCTGCGGGATCTCGGCGTCCGGCGCGGTGACGCCGTCGCGCTCATGGCGCCGAACTGCGCCGACCTGATTCCGGCGACCCTGGCCGCGCAGCTCGCCGGGATCGCGGCCCCGCTGAACGGCGGCCTGTCCCGCGCCCACCTCGCCGAACTGCTCCGCCTGTCCGGCGCCCGGGTGCTGATCACCGCCGGGCCGGAACTCGCGCCGGAGGTCTGGGACACCGCCCGGACGCTGGCCGCCGAGCTGGACGTCGTCCTCGTGCTGCGCCCGACCGGCGCGGCCGGCGAACCGGCCGCGTTGCCCGCCGTCGAGGGAGTGCGCGTCGGCTACCTCGCCGAGCTGTCCTCCACAATGGACTCTTCCGGTTTCGCTGGTGTGACCCCGGTGGCGTCGGATCTGGCCGCGTTGTTCCACACCGGCGGCACCACCGGAGCGCCGAAGCTGGCCGCGCACACGCACGCCAACGAGGTCGCCGACGCGTGGATGATCGCGGCCAACTCGCTGCTCGACGTCGGCTCGGTCGTCTTCGCCGCGCTGCCGCTGTTCCACGTCAACGCGCTCGTGGTCACGCTGCTCGCGCCGCTGTTCAAGGGGCAGCACGCGGTGTGGGCGGGTCCGCTCGGCTACCGGGAACCCGCCCTGTACGGGGAATTCTGGAAGATCGTCGAGCACCACCGGATCGCCGCGATGAGCGCAGTCCCGACCGTGTACGCGGTGCTCGCGCAGTGCCCGGTCGACGCCGACATCTCCAGCCTGCGTTACGCCATGGTCGGCGCTTCACCACTGCCCGCGGCTGTGCGGGACGGCTTCCAGGCCCACACCGGCGTCACCCTGGTCGAGGGCTACGGGCTGACCGAAGCCACCTGCGCCAGCGCGCGCAGCTTCCCCGACGTCCCGCGCCCCGGCACCGTCGGCCAGCGCCTGCCCTACCAGCGGATGAAGGTCGTCCACCCGGAAACGGGGGAGGAGCTGCCCAGCGGCGAGACCGGGGTACTGGCCATCAGCGGCCCCACGGTGTTCCCCGGCTATGTCGTCGGGCGTGACGAAAACGCGTACGTCCTGGACGGCCTCGGCAAACTCAGCGACGGCTGGCTGAACACCGGTGATCTGGCTCGCCTGGACGCCGACGGGTTCGTGCACCTGGCCGGCCGGGCCAAGGACCTCATCATCCGCGGTGGCCACAACATCGACCCGGCGATGATCGAGGACGCCCTGCTGGCCCACCCGCAGGTGACCGCGGCCGGCGCGGTCGGCCGCCCGGACGAGCACGCCGGCGAGGTGCCGGTCGCCTACGTGACCCTTACACCCGGCGCCACGGCGACCGAGGCCGACCTGCTCGCCTGGGCCGTCGAGCGGGTGCCCGAGCGCGCCGCCGCGCCGAAGGCCGTCACCGTGCTCGACGCACTGCCCGTGACCGACGTCGGCAAGCCCTACAAGCTCGCCCTGCGCGCCGATGCCACCCGCCGCGCGATCACCGAGGCACTGGCGGCATTCGACGGGGTGACCGTCGACGCGGTGATCGAGGACGGAACCGTGGTCGCCGTCGTCACCCTCCTGTCCGAAGTGGACGAACCGAAGGCGGCCGCGGTTCTCGCGCGCTACACCGTCCCTACCCGCCTGACATTCCAAGGAAACTCATGATCGTCCTGTCTGTCCTCGTGGCGGCCGTCTTCCTCCTCTTCGGCGCGGCCAAGCTGTTCGCGCTCGCGCCCATGCGGGAACGCGCCACGCACGCCGGATTCTCCGTCACGGCCTACCGCGGCATCGGCGTGCTGGAGATCGCCGGAGCCGCCGGGCTCCTGCTCGGCTTGGCCGTGCCGGTGCTCGGCGCCCTGGCCGGCACCGGTCTGCTGCTCCTGCTCGCGGGCGCCCTGGTCACGCACGTGCGCAACCGGGACGGCGTCCGCGACCTCGTGCCCGCGCTGGTCTGCGCGGCGCTCGTCGCCGGCTACCTCGTGGCCCTCGGGGTGTCGCCGTGAGGGCGCCCGTCGTCATCGTCGGCGCGGGCCCGACCGGGCTGACCGCCGCGGCGCTGCTCGGCCGGTACGGCGTCGAGTGCCTGGTGCTGGAGCGATGGGAGTCGGTCTACCCGCAGCCCCGCGCGGTGCACCTGGACGACGAGGTGCACCGCATCCTCGGCCGGCTCGGGCTGGCCGGGGCGTTCGCCGCCATCTCCTGGCCCTGTCACGGGCTGCGGCTGCTCGACCCGGACCTGCGGGTGCTGGCGGAGTTCCGCCGTTCGCCGGGCGGCGGCCGCCACGGCTACCCGGAAGCGAACATGTTCGACCAACCCGACCTGGAGCACCTGCTCCGCACCCACCTGGAGACGATCAGCACCGTCACCTTGCGCGGCAACACCGAGGTCACCGGTATCCGGCAGGACCGGACCGGCGTGCGGGTCGAGGTGACCGACCGCGGCACCGGTGCGCGCGAGACGATCCACGCGGACTACGTCCTGGGCTGCGACGGCGCCAACAGCGTCACCCGGACGGCGATCGGCGCGACGATGGCGGACCTCAAGTTCGACCAGCGCTGGCTCGTGGTGGACATCGCCACCACCGCCGACCTCGGCCAGTGGGAAGGCGTGCACCAGGTCTGCGACCCGGCCCGCGCCGCGACCTACATGCGCATCGGGAAGACCCGCCACCGCTGGGAATTCCGGCTGCTGCCGGGGGAGACCGCCGACGACTTCCACCATCCCGACCGGCTGCACCCGCTGATCGCGCCGTGGACCGGAGACATCCCTCCCGGCGAGCTGGAGATCGTCCGCGTCGCCGAGTACACCTTCCGCGCGCGGGTCGCGGACCGGTGGCGCGACCGCCGGGTGTTCCTGCTCGGCGACGCCGCCCACCTCACGCCGCCGTTCATCGGCCAGGGCATGGGCGCCGGCCTGCGCGACGCGGCCAACCTCGCCTGGAAACTCGCCGGTGTCCTCGAGGGAACCCTGCCCGAGACCGTGCTCGGCACCTACGAGGCGGAACGCAAACCGCACGCCCGCGCGATGATCCGGCGGGCGGTGCTGATCGGCAAGGCCATGACCGAAGGCGGCCGGTTCGGCGACCTGATCCGCCGGGTGGTCGCGCCGCACCTGAACGGCCGCGCCCTCGACAGTGCGACGCCGGCACTGCACCGCACGGCCCTGGTCGTCCGGCGCCGTTTCGGGCGGTCCCTGGCGGGCCGGTTGTGCCCCAACGCCCTGCTCGACGACGGAACCCGTTTCGACGACGTCGCGGGTGGCCGCTTCGCCGTCGTCACCACGAGCACGCCGTCGGCGACCGAGCGAGCCGCCATCCGGGAGTCCGGCGCGGTCCTCGTCACCACCCGGCGTTCCGGCGAGCTGCACCGCTGGCTGCGTACCGGCGCGGCCGTCGTCCGCCCGGACGGCACGGTGCTGAGCGCCGGTGACAGCCTCTCCCGGTGCCGGTATCCCCGATAAGGAGCAACGATGCCCCGATCCCGCGAAGTGCCGGTGTACCGGCCGGACATCTATTCGCCGCAAGCGATCCTGGACCCGTACCCGCACTACGCGAACCTGCGCGAACTCGGTCCGGTGGTGTGGCTGCCCAAACACGACGTCTACGCGCTGCCCCGCTACGCCGAATGCAAGGCCGTGCTGCTGGACGACAAGACCTTCGTCTCCGGCGACGGCGTCGCCCTCAATCCCGTCGCCAACCGGCTCTCCCGGGGCACGACCCTCAACAGCGACGGCGAAGACCACGCCCGCCGCCGGGCCCTGGTCGCCCACCGGCTCACCCCCCGGGCGCTGCGCGCGATGAAGGACGTCGTGGAACGCCAGGCGGCCGAGATCGTCGACGCCGCGCTCGCCCGGCGCACCGTCGACGGCGTCGAAGTCGCGGGCGCCCTGCCCGCGGCGGTGGTCCCCGACCTCGTCGGGTGGCCGGCGGAGGGGCGGGAGAACCTGCTGCGGTGGGGCGCGGCCACCTTCGACATCCTGGGTCCCCTGAACGGCCAGGCGGTGCAGGCGGTCCCGGCCGGCCTGGGCATGGCGCGGTTCGCGCACACCGTCGCGAAGCAACGGAAGGTCCTGCCCGGCAGCATGGGAGACGACCTGCTACGCGCGGCCGACGACGGCAAACTCGCCCACGCCGAGTGCCCGGCGCTGATGATCGACTACCTGGCGCCGTCCCTGGACACCACCCTCAGCGCGATCGCGAGCGCCCTGCACCTGTTCGCCACCCACCCCGGCCAGTGGCAGCTCCTCAAGGACGACCCGGGCCTGATCCCCAACGCGGTCAACGAGGTCGTCCGCTACGAATCCCCGTTGCGCGCCTTCAGCCGCAAGGTCGCGCGCGACACCGAGGTGGCCGGCACCGCACTGCCCGCGGGCTCCCGGGTCCTCGTCCTCTACGCCTCCGCCAACCGGGACGCGCTGGAGTGGGAAGACCCCGACACGTTCGACATCCGCCGGGACGCCGCCCGCCAGCTCGGCTTCGGGCACGGCACGCACGGCTGCGCCGGGCAAGGCCTCGCCCGCCTGGAAACCCAGGCGATGCTGCGCGCGCTCGTGGCCCGCGTCGACAAGATCGAGCCGGCCGGGCCACCCGAGTGGGCGCGGAACAACATCATCCACCGCCTCGGGCGGCTCCCGATCGAACTCATCCCGGCCTGAAAGGGGACACCCGGTGCGGATCTCCGCCGACTACGACCGCTGCGAAGGCCACGGCCTGTGCGCCGAACAAGCTCCCGCGATCTTCGAACTCGACGACGACGCCGAACTCGTCCACCACTTCGAAGGCACCGACATCCCGCCGGAGCAGCTCGCCGCCGCGCGGGCGGCCGTCACGTCGTGCCCGGTCGCCGCGCTGCGGGAGCTCCCGTGACAGGACCGTCCTCGATCGTCGTCGCCGGCGAGTCCATCGCCGGCCTCACCGCGGCGAGGGAGCTCCGGGAACTGGGCCATGCGGGTCCGATCACCATGATCGGCGCGGAGGAGTGCGGCGCCTACGCCCGGCCTCCGCTCTCCAAGGCCGTGCTCAAGGACGACCGTGCCGACAGCACGCTCGGCTACCGGCTCGACGGGCTCGACGTCGACGTCGTCCGCTCGCCCGCGGTGACCGCCGACGTCGACCGGCGGGTGGTCGCCACCGCGAACGGCCGGGAGATCGGCTACGACGCGCTGGTCATCGCCACCGGCGCCCGCGCCCGGCGGATCGCCGCTCCCGGGCAACGCGGCGAGACGGTGCTGCGAACCCTGGACGACGCACGCCGGCTGCGCAGGCGGCTCGACGCCGTTCGTTCGGCGGTCGTCGTCGGCGCCGGCTTCCTCGGGCTGGAAGTCGTCAGCGCCTGCGTGGCCCGGGGCATCCCGGTCACCGTGGTCGATGTCGACCCGCCGCTGCGCCGCGTCCTCGGTTCGTTCGTGTCGGAGGCGATCACCACGCGGGCCGAAGAACACGGCGTCCGCGTCGTCGTCACTCCAGGACCGGCGACGTTGACCGGCGATCCGGTCGACGGCGTGCGGCTGGCCGAGGGCACCGTCATCCCCGCCGACCTGGTCGTCACCTGCTGTGGCGAGGTGCCGAACACGGACTGGCTGGCGGGGACCGGACTGGCCGGTCTCCACGGCGTCGGGATCGACGCGGCCTGCGCCACCGCGGTGCCGGGCGTGTTCGCCGCCGGCGACGTCACGTGGCTGCGCACCGGCGGTGGCTCGCGCACGCCGTTCTGGTCCACCGCCGTCGCGCAGGGCAAGGTGGCCGCCGCGTCGGCATTGATCCTCGATCCGGCAGGGGCGCCGCTCGACGACTACTTCTGGACCGAGATCCTCGGCCTGTCCATCAAGGTCGTGGGCCCGTTGCCGCCCCTCGGCGAGCCGGATCTCGTCGAGGGGAGTGTGCCCGGTGGATCGGCGCTGCTGACCTGGCTCGGCGAAAACGGGCAGCGTACTGTCGTTTCCTACGGCAAGCGCATTCCGGTGCCGAAGCTGCGTGCGCTGGCCGGGTAGGCCTATGCCCGGTTGCGGCCGACGTAGACGTTGCGGGCGCGGTAGTAGGTCGGTGTGGTGGGACCGGGCGAGCCGGAGGAGCCTTCCATCTGCAGGTTGACGATCAGCCACATCGGCTTGCCGGCGAAGTTCGCGCCGCGGTGCTGACCGACCCAGTTGCCGTCGAGGTAGTAGTGGATGTCCACATCGGACGCGTTGACCTTGGTGATCCACGCGCGGTAGCCGTGCCAGGATCCGGGGTCGTTCACGCCGACCACCGTGTTGGACCAGGCCCCACTGGCGTTCTTGTAGGTGTTGAACCAGTTCCGCGCGTCGCCCTTGAACTCGAGGATGTCGCTTTCCGGCGGCCAGCTGGTGGCGCCGGTCAGCCAGAAGGCGGGCCAGGTGCCGCGGGTGGACGGGGCCTGGAACTCGCCTTTGACCTCCCAGCCGGGGAACTGGTCGGTGACGGTGATCTGCTGCTTGGCGTGGATCGCTCCGGAGTGGTAGCGGATGGGCAGGTGCGGGTCGGCGCCGCTGTTGCCCTCGTTCTGGGGGACCGGGGTCGCCTTCAGCACGAGCACGCCGCCCGCTTCGAGGTAGACCTGGCTGTGGTCGGTGGCACTGGCGTACATCCGGGCGCTGCCGTTGTGGTCGGAGCCCCAGGGATAGCGGTAGTTCCAGGCGGCTTCGAGGGTCCCGTAGTTCGAGAAGGTGCCATCGAGCACCGTTTCCCAGGTGGCGGCTTCGGCGTTCGAGGCCAGGCCGCCGAGGGCGGCGCCGGCCAGTCCGGCGGTGCCGGCGGCGAGAAAGGTCCTGCGGTCGAACGGCATGGTTCGGTCCTCCGGTCAGGAAGCGGAGACGGAGTAGCTGTCGGTCCGGAAGTCCATTCCGCCGGCCGAGGAGGTGATCTCGAAGCCGAACTGGACCTCGCCGAGCGTCACGTCGCCGTACCAGCCGCGGGCCTTGATCCAGTTGAGGACGGCCAGCACGTCGACCCAGCCCGAGTCGGTGTTCGAGGTGCGCAGGAAGGAGAAGACCTCGTTCGAGCCGTTGGAGCCGCGGTAGACGTCCCAGGAATGGCCCCCGACGTTCACACTGGTCTGGTAGCTGCCGATCGGGCCGACCGGGCCCTGCTTGTTCATCCACAGCATGATTTCGTAGGCATTGTTGTTCGCCCAGATGTCATAGGCGGTTTCGTAGGCACCGCCGCCGGGCCGGGCCACGGCGAAATTGCTGGTGACCGAGCGCAGTGAGCTGAGCGAGCGGCCGACGTTCTTCGCCGAGTGCGGATAGGACTTCACTCCGCCGGTGTTCGGGTGGTCGGCCCAGACCCCGAAGTTGCTGGAGGAATTGGCCCAGATCGTCTGCGGGCCGGCGCCGCTGCCCCAGACGTCGTTGCGGATGGTGTAGCCGCCGTCGGACCAGGTCCCCCACTTGTCCGTCGAGTACCAGGTGGCCGCTTCGGCGGTGCCCGCCGTCATGGCGACAGCGGCCGCCGCGGTCAGGGAAACCACCAGAGAACGGATCGCTCGACGCATGGGTGCGTCCTTTCCGGGCTTCATTGCCCAGTGGTCGAAACGGTTCGACAAGAGAGTGGCGAACACCGCCGACGGAAAGAAGGGGAATGTCGAGAACTATCGCACTCGCGACCCTGTCGGTCAATGAGGTTCTTGGAAATGACCCTGCGGGGGGATTGTGTCGCGTCGAATGCTTCGAATCCCATGCGAGGGTGGTCGAGGCGGTTCGGGGAACGCTTGTCAGAAGCCAATGTGAGCGCTAACATTGCCGCCACCCGTCAGCGGAGAAGGGTGTTCTCGTGCTGCACACCGCCGTGGAGAAGTTCGCCTACAACGGCGACGGAACCTTCCCGGCGATCACGATGACCACGGCCGGACCGCCGCGGATCGGCACGCTGGACCCGTTCACGCGCCAGGAGGCCGAGACGATCGCCTGGGAGTCCGGCGTGGAGACGCAGTTCGCCGGTGGCGGCGGGTACCTGTTCGACGTCGACTGGTGGCAGTTCGGGGCGTAGGAGCCCCTCGGGCCACCTCCGGCGCCGGCGTGGACATCGGGGTCCGTGCCGGCGCCGGAGGTTTCCACTGTGAGCCGGGGTGGTGGTGCCCCGCACCCACCTGCGGGGCACCACCGGTTCAGCGCAGCGACCAGACCTGGTTGGCCTGCGTGCCGCTGCCGTAGCAGTCCCAGATCTGGATGCGGGTGCCGTTGGACGTGCCCTGGCCGCTCGCGTCCAGGCATTTTCCGGACTGTGGGTTGGTGATGGTGCCGTTCCCGTTGACCTGCCAGTTCTGGGCTCCGGAGCCGTTGCAGCCCCACAGCCGCACTTCGGTTCCGTTCGCCGTCGAGCCGTTGGCGACGTCCAGGCACTTGCCGGTGGCGGGATTGGTGAAGGTACTGCCGGTGCGAGCCCACTTCTGGTTGCCCTGGCCGGTGCAGTCCCACAGCTGAACGGGAGTGCCGTCGTTCGTTCCGTTGCCCTGGAGGTCCAGGCAGCGGCCGCTGCCTTGGCCGACGATCGCCTGGCCGGTGCCACCGCCGTTTCCGCCGCCGTTGTCGCTGCCGGCGGTGACGTCGGCGGAGAACGAGTTCACGGCCAGACCGGCGCCGCCGTTCCAGGGCTCGAATCCGGCTTGGATGCTGGTCAGGTACCAGGAACTGTCGACGCGGGTGCGGGCGTCCACGTCCCTGAGGAAGTCCATGACGTCGAACGACCAGCTCGGGATCGCGGACGGAGCCACGTAGGAGACGACGTCGTTGCCGCCGTTGTTGCCCTGCCAGACCTCCCAGCTGCGGCCGCCGATCGAGGTGGTGCCCACCGGGCTGCCGACGGGCTGCGGTCCGCCCTGGCGGTTGAACCAGATCATCAGCTCCATCTGGTTGACCCCGGTCGTCTTGGCCGTCGGGTCCATCCAGATGTCGTAGGAGGCGTCGAAGGCCGCGCCGCCGACGTAGTTGTAGGAGATCGACGACGGTGCGCCGCCGATCTGGCTCAGCCGGCGGGGAAGGTTCGTCCCGGGGGAGCAGTTGCCGTAGTGGCAGCCGTTGTAGATCGCCGGATAGGACAGCGGGGCTCCGCTGGTGGACGTCGAGCCCTGCTGGGTCTGGATCTGGAACCCACCGGACGTGACGTTGATGCACTGCTCGGCGCTGCTGCCCCAGCGGTTGTTCATGACGACGTACTTGCCGCCGACGGTGGTCGAGCCGTACTGGTCGCAGATCAGCGTGTCCGCGTGCGCGGCCGGCGCGGCGCTGACGGCCGGTGCGGCGAGACCGGCGAGGGCGAGTGTCGCCACGGACAAGGCCTGCTTCAGCTTCATTGCTGTCTCCACCTCGATCAGCGCTCTGGGAGCGCTCTCAGTCCGATGCGGCCCCGATATAACCACGGAAGAGGGAAGAGCGAAAGAGGTTCACCGAAATCACTCTTAATGCGGTTAATATATGATGTCCCATACGCTGACTGAGGATTGTTCGGTTCTGATTTTTCGTCAGTTCCGGCGGCTGGACGACGTCGGCCGGGCGGCTGCCTGAGGTAGCAGGATCCCTGCTATCAGCAATGTTGTCAGGGAAGTGCTCGCCCTGGTGTCGTCGATGCTGCTGAACGGGTGATGTTCGGCCGGTCTTTGCCGAATCGGCCGTCGGTGTCGAACGGTCCGTAGCCGATTTCGTCGAATAACCCTCCGCGAAGGCAATTCGCTTGAGGTGGGACCTTTACATCGCCGCCCGTGCCGTGGTTTCCTTTCGCTCGATCTGGAAGCGCTCCCAGACTCTGGGCACGACGATCCCGACTGGCCGAAGGTGCAGTCCTGGGCGGAGATCGCCACGGCCTTCGCCGTCCACGTCGACCTGTTCGGCTGAGCCGGACCCCGCAAAGAAGAGGAGCAAGCTCGATGAAGAGTCCCTTGCGATCCCCACGCCGGAAGGCGGCGCTCGCCGCGGCGTCCGCGGCGACGGCGGCCGCCGTCACCGGCGGGTTGCTGGTGATCGGCGGCAGTCCCGCCGTGGCCGCGACCGGCTGCAAGGTCGCCTACACGGTCAACCAGTGGGACACCGGGTTCACCGGCGACGTCACCGTGACCAACCTGGGTGACGCGCTGCCGAACGGCTGGTCCCTCGAATGGGACTTCGCCGGCAACCAGCAGATCCAGCAGGGCTGGAACGCCACGATCGGCCAGAGCGGGAAGCACGTCACGGCCAAGAACCCCGACTGGAACGCGGCGCTGGGGTCCGGCGCCACGGCGAACTTCGGGTTCAACGCGGCGTACTCCGGCACGAACGACATCCCGGGGTCGTTCACGCTCAACGGCGTGCACTGCGACGGCACCACCGGCGGCCCGACCACCACCACAACCCCGACGACGACCACGACGCCGACGGATCCGGGTGGCGGTGACGGCCATGTGGACAACCCGTACGCCGGCGCGAAGGGGTACGTGAACCCGGACTGGTCGGCGGAGGTGTCCGCGGCGGCCGCCGCCAAGGGCGGCACGCTCGGCGCCCAGATGGCCAAGGTGGCCAACACCTCCACCGCGGTCTGGCTCGACCGGATCGCCGCGATCGCCGGCACGGCGGACTCACGGGGCCTGCGCGGGCACCTGGACGCGGCGCTGGCCCAGGCGAGCGGCGGCACGCCGGTGACGATCCAGGTCGTGATCTACGACCTGCCCAACCGCGACTGCTCCGCCCTGGCGTCCAACGGTGAGCTGCAGATCGCGCAGAACGGCCTGGCCCGGTACAAGAGCGAGTACATCGACCCGATCGCCTCGATCCTGTCCGACGCCAAGTACAAGCCGCTCCGGATCGTGACGGTCGTCGAGCCGGACTCGCTGCCCAACCTGATCACCAACACCGCGCTGCCCAAGTGCGCGGAGGCGCAGTCGAGCGGGGCGTACGTGCAGGGTGTCCAGTACGCGCTGAACAAGCTGCACGCGATTTCGAACGTCTACAACTACCTGGACATCGCGCACTCGGCGTGGCTGGGCTGGGACAGCAACTTCCAGCCGTTCGTCAACCTGGTCAAGCAGACGCTGCAGGGCACGGCGGCCGGGGTGAACAGTGTCGACGGCTTCATCAGCGCCACGGCGAACTACACCCCGACCACCGAGCCGAACCTGCCGGACCCGACGCTCCAGGTCGGTGGGCAGCCGCTGAAGTCGGCGAAGTTCTACGAGTGGAACCCGTACTTCGACGAGTCTTCCTACGGTACGGCGATGTACAACGCGTTCGTCGCCGCGGGCCTGCCGAGCAGCATCGGCATGCTGATCGACACCTCCCGCAACGGCTGGGGCGGCACGGCCCGGCCGGGCAAGGCGACGGGGTCCACTGTGGACGACTACGTGCACTCGGGCCGGGTGGACCGGCGGCTGCACCGCGGCAACTGGTGCAACCAGAGCGGCGCGGGCCTGGGCGCGCGGCCGACCCCGAGCCCGGCGCCGCACTTCGACGCCTACGTCTGGATCAAGCCGCCGGGTGAGTCCGACGGCGCCAGCAAGCAGATCCCGAACGACGAGGGCAAGGGCTTCGACCCGATGTGCGACCCCACGTTCCACGGGACGCAGCAGGCCAACGGCGGCAACCTGACCGGTGCGCTGCCGGACGCCCCGCTGTCGGGCAAGTGGTTCGAGGCCCAGTTCGAGCAGCTGGTCCAGAACGCCTACCCGCCGGTGCAGTGATGATCTCCCGGGCCGGGCGGCGCTGCCCGGCCCGGGGCCCGGATGCCTTGGGGAAGCTCCCGGTGGATCTGCGGCAGATGGAGCACGCGGTCGCGCTCGCCGAGGAGCTCAGCTTCACCAGAGCCGCCGCGCGGTACCACATCGCGCAGTCCGGTCCCAGTCACCGGATCGGCCGGCTCGAGGGCGAGCTGGGCACCCGGCTGTTCGACCGCACCAGCCGCCGGGTCGAGGCGACCGCGGCCGGCCAGGAGGAAGGTCATCCGTCTTGCGGGCGAACTCGCGGGCAAGCCGGCCCGCTGTCGATGCGGTCGAGCACTTTCCCGGAGATCCGGTGCAGGGTCCGCAGCTCGTGCGGGGTGAGAACGTCGACGAACAGGGTGAGTACCCGCTCCACGTGTGCGGGCGCCGCGCCGGCGAGGTGGGCGTAGCCCGTCTCGGTCAGCACGGCCAGCGTGTAGCGGCCGTTTTCGGGGTCCGGCTCGCGGCAGACGAAGCCGCGGCTTTCCAACCGGCCGATCAGGTGGGACAGGCGGGAGAGCTCCGTGGTGGCCAAGGTGGCGAGCTCGCTCATCCGCAGGCGGCGTCCGGGTTGGTCGGACAGGTGCGCCAGGACGTGGTACTCGAGCAGGCTGAGCTTCGAGTCTTGTTGAAGCTGCGCTTCCAGGGCCGCGGGCAGCCGCTGGAGCAGTTTCATGAACCCGCGCCACGCCGCCAGCTGGTCTTCGCTGAGCCAGCGCGGCTCGTCCACGTCGGAGTCCTTCGGGGCAGGCATGGGGGGAGTGTAATAGCCCGGAGGCCACACTTGAATCTTCAAGTGAACCCAGGTAGCTTCACTTGAAGATTCAAGTCCCGCGGATTCGGAGAAGCATCATGAGCGACCTGAAGATCGCGATCGTCCTCGGCAGCACCCGGCCCGGCCGCAACGGCGAAGCCGTGGCCGACTGGGTCCTGACCAGGGCCAAGGAGCGCACCGGCGCCGACTACGAGCTGATCGACCTGCTCGACCACCCCCTGCCCCCTCTCGACGAGCCGATTCCCGCCAGCGCCGGCAAGTACACCGGCGAGCACACCAAAGCCTGGGCCGCCACCATCGCCGAGTTCGACGGCTTCGTCTTCGTCACCCCCGAGTACAACCACTCCACCTCCGCGGTGCTGAAGAACGCCATCGACTACCTCTACGGCGAGTGGAACAACAAGGCCGCCGCCTTCGTCTCCTACGGTTCACTCGGCGGCGCCCGGGCGATCGAGCACCTGCGCGCCATCTGCAGCGAGCTGCAGATCGCCCACGTCCGCCAGCAGCTGTCCTTCTCGCTGGTCGACGACTTCCGGAACTTCACCACCTTCACCCCCGCGGCCACGCACGACCAGGCGGCCACGATCCTGTTCGACCAGCTCGAATCCTGGGCCGGTGCCCTCAAGACCGTCCGGGGCTGACCTCGCGATGCGACTGTACGGGCTGGAAGAGCACTTCCTCACCGCCGAGGTGGCCGAGGCCTGGAAGCGGCACGATCCGCGGCTGGCCGAGCCGATGATGAAATGGGCTTTCGCCGGGGATACCGCGCCCGCGCTGCTGGACGTGGGTGCCGGCCGGATCGCTGCCATGGACGACGCCGGGATCGACACGGCGGTGCTGTCCCTGACGACACCGGGCCTGCAGAATCTTCCCGCCGCGGAGGCGGCCGCCCTGCAGGTGGCCGTCAACGACGGCATCGCGGAGGCGGTCCGCCGCCGTCCCGGACGCCTGCAGGCGTTCGCGACGCTGGCCACCCCGGCGCCGGCGGCCGCGGCCGGGGAACTGCGGCGCGCGGTCACCGAACTGGGGTTCAACGGAACGCTGGTGAACGCGCGCTCCGGCGGCCGTGCCCTGGACGCGGCCGAATTCTGGGACATCTACGAAGCCGCCGAGGACCTGCGGGCTCCGGTCTACCTGCACCCTCGCGCGCCGGTGCCCGGCGTCGTCGACGCCTACTACCGCGGGTTCGGCGAGCCGGTGGAGGGCATGCTGGCCACCGGCGCGTTCGGCTGGCACTACGACGCCGGCCTGACCGTCCTGCGGATGATCGTCGCCGGTGTCTTCGACCGGTTTCCCGGCTTGCAGGTGATCCTGGGGCATTGGGGCGAAGTCGTGTTGTTCTACCTCGACCGCGTCGCCGCCATGGACGCGCTCGCCGGCCTGCGGCGCCCGATCGCGGAGTACTTCCGGACCAACGTGTTCATCACCCCGGGCGGTATCGCCAGCCACAAGTACCTGCGGTGGAGCCTGGAGACGGTGGGGGCGGAGCGGATCATGTACGCCTCCGATCACCCGTTCAACCGGGAGCGCGCCGGGTCCGCGCGAGCCTTTGTGGACACCGCACCCATCAGCGGTGCCGACCGTGAGCTCATCGCGTACCGGAACTGGGAGAAGCTCGTCTCCGGCATCCGGCGCGAGTGAGCGCACCATCCCCGGCACGGAAAGGAACCCGCACGTGAACGAGCCCCACCGGCGGCTGCAGGTCGTGTTCGCCGACCTGCGCCGCGCTGTCGACGACGTCATCCTCAAGCACCAGGTCACGCTCGACGAACTGCTCGGCGCCATCGACTGGCTGCAGCAGGTCGCCGACGCCGGTGAGCTGCCGGCGGCGAGCATCTTCTTCTATAAGACAGTCCTGAAAGCAACCGCGGGCGCGACCTACGCCCACCCGGAAAAGGACGGCGCGAGTCACTGGGAAATGGAAGGCCCCGCCCACCGCCCCGGGGCGCCGGTCCTGCACAGCCCCGCCGTGCTGCCCATGCGGCCCGGCGAGCCGGGCGAACCGCTCATCGTGTCCGGGACGGTGCGCACGACCACGGGCGACCCGCTGCCCGGCGCGGCTCTCGAAATCTGGCAGATCGACGCCGACAACGTCTATTCAGGAATGGATACCAGCGATTTCGCGCCGCTGAACATCCCCAACGACTCCACCGGCATTCCCGCGGACAACCTCCGGGCCAGGATCATCGCCGACAGCGACGGCCATTACGAGTTCCGCACGGTCATGCCCGGAGTCGAGACCTTCGGTCTCGCCACGCAGAGCCCGCTCGCGACGTTGACGCAAGCCCTGCAGCTCGACGGCCTCCGTCCCCGGCACATTCACTCGATCGTCAGCGCCGAGGGGTGCCTGCCGCTGACCACCCAGATCTACTTCGACGGCGACCCGCTCGTGGAGAGCACCATCGAGGGCGCCGTTCCCGCCGAGGCGGTGAAGACGACCACCCGCCACGAAGACCCCCACACCCGCGGCCTGCACCAGCCGTACCGCACGCTCACCTACGACTTCGTCCTGCGTCCCGAACACAAGCTCGTCCCATGATCATTCGCGAGGGGCTCGAAGCCGAGGGCGTGCACGCCCCGGATCGAGAGACTCTCGGCGAAAGCCTGTCGTGGTTGCGGTTACCGGGCAACGCACGGCCGGCCGCGGCACGCCCGAACGGATGGGCCGGCCGCTCGACGAGCGCGGGCAGACGACCGGCGAGCTCGTCGTCTGCCCGGCGCACCGGCCGGCCTGTGAAGGCGGCGGGCCGGACTCCTACCTGCCGCGCAGGCCCGGCGAGACGAGCCCGGTGACGGCCATGACGATCACCGCGAGCCCGGCCACGACGGCGATGGCGGGCAGGGCCGCGACCTTGCCCGCGTGCGCCATCTGCCAGATCGGCCCGAAGGCGACCAGGACGCCGATCAGAAGGTAAAGCGCACTGGCGCCCTTCGTGCGCGGAACGACGTGCCACTGTCGCTGAGCGGACATGCGAACCTCCTCGGTGGGGACGGTGGAAGATCATTACCCGGCGCACCCGCGGGTGAAACCGGCGAGTGAACCCGCGGCGTGGCCGGCGTCCCGCCCGGCCGGAAGGCGAGGCCGGTACCGCGGTTCTCGATCTCACGGGCCGCTCGCCCCGCACCACGCCGGCCCGTCGATGCCTCGTCCTCATGGGGCGCCGGCCAGGCCACCGGCTGGAGCCGGTCGCGAGGCTCACCTCGTCCCGGCGCACGCGGCCGCTTCGGCCAGGTACCGCGCCACCGGTCCCAAGGTCAGCATCCCGCTCGCCGCGCCGGCGTCTTCACCCGCGGCGTCCCGCAAGCTTTCCGCGGCGACGGCCGCGATCCCGCGCTCGCCGAGACGGACCGCGGCGTGGGCGGTCAGGCACCACATCGCCTCCTGCAGGTGGTCGCGCGGGGGTTCGGGCGCGGCCGCGAGGGCGGCGCGGGCCGCTTCCCGTTCCCCTTGCGCGAGCAACACGTGGGGCCGGGTCCACGGGTGATACGGCCCCCAGTCGAGGTGTGGGTCGGTGGGGGCGGCCCGGTCGTGCAGCAGGCGCAACCCCAGCACCGCCAACGGGAACAGGCCGCGGTGCAGTCCCGGCATCCCCGCCGTCCGGAGAGCGTCCTCGGCTGCGCGGTACTGCGCGGCGGCCGTGGCGGGGGCCGGGCCGCCGGGTTCCGTGCCGCGGGCGGTCGTCGCCCGGGCCCGGAACCACGCGGTGAGGACCGCGACCAACGGCGACTCGGCGGTGGCGGCCAGCTGGTCGGCCGCGGTGGCGTGCGCGGCCGCGGTGTCGAGGTCGCCGGCAGCCGAGGCGGACTGCAGGCGGACGAGCCGGCCGAGGACGGCGAAGGCCGGCAGTTCGTGCCGCGTCGCCACGTCGAGGATCTCGGCGCCGATCCGGTCCCGGGCGGCCGCCAGCCCGGGGCGGGTGAAGGACTGCAGGAACACCCCGTTGAGCGCGAACGCCAGCAGCGCGGGATCGCCGAGGTCACGGGCCAGTGCTTCGGCCTCCGCGGCGGCCTGCTGAGCGCGTTCCCGGTCGGCGGCGGTGAGGTCGCCGCTGCGGCTCTCGACGGCGACCGTCGCCAGGAGGCGCGCTCTCAGGTCGGGCGGGCTGCCGGGGCCGAGCGCGCCGAGCGTGCGTTCCGCAGCCGCCACGACGGCGCGTGCCTGCTCGCGGTCGTCCGCCCGGCTCCAGATCGCGGGCACGTCGTAGGCACCGATGATCCGGGCGGTCAGGAGGAGGTCGCCGGTGCGTTCGGCCGCCTGGATCGCGGTGAGGCGGACGCGTCGCGAATGGACCAGGGCGTCGCCTCCCGCGAGCGCGAGGGTGCGCGCCAGATCCACGGTGGTGCGCGGGCCGAACCGGGTACCGGAAGCCGGCCACGCGGTCCCGGCCCCGTTCAATAGTTCGGTCTCCAGCCGCCGGAGGTCGGCGCCCGGGTCGAGCCCGAGCTGGTCGGCGAGCATCGCGCGAGCGCGGCGGAGGGTCGCCAGCGCGTCGGCCTGGCGTCCGGCGCGATGCAAGGCGCGGGCCAGCAGCCCCCACGCCGGCTCGCGCCACGGGTGTTCCCCGACGTGGGCGCCGAGCTCGGCCACGAGGTCACCGCCCTCGCCCGCGTCGAGCAGAACCCGGGCGCGCAGCTCCACGGCCGTCAGCCTCAGCTCCTCCAGCCGGGTTCGCTCGCGCTGGGCCCACGCGGAGTCCGGCACATCGGCGTAAGCGGTTCCCCGCCAGGCCGCGAGTGCCGCGCTCAGGTCGGTCACGGCGCCGGGAGCCCGCCGGGTCCGGTCCAGGGCGTCCTCGAACCGGTGGACATCCACGTCCTCGCGCGGCAGGCGCAGGGCGTAGCCGGGTCCCTCGGTGACGATCACCCGAGGCGGGGTGCGCGGCGGCCGGCCGGGCTCGAGCGCGCGACGCAGGGCCGCGACGAACGTGCGCAGCGCCCCCACCGCGCGCGCGGGCGGGTCGGCCCACAGGTCGCCGACGAGCGTGTCGGTGGTGACCATCCGCCCGTCGGCCGCCACGAGCCGGGCGAGCACTTCGCGATGGCGAGGGCCGCCCAGGTCCACCGGGCTCCCGTCGTCGCGCAGCGCCCGCACGGCGCCCAGCACGTCGATCCGCATGCCCCCATCATCGCCGGTCGGGCACCGGGCACGCCTCTCGTGCTGATCGGTTGCTGATCGACGCCGTCCAGCCTGAGCGGGTCGGGTTCCCCCAGCAGAAGGACGGCTTTCCGTGACACTCACCATCCAAGGCTTCGACCACCTCCGCCTGCCCGGCGCCGACGGCGTCGAACTGGCGGCCGCCGTCGGCGGCAGCGGCGACCCGGTCGTGCTGCTGCACGGCTTCCCGCAGACCCACTTGATGTGGCGGCACGTCGCCGAGCGCCTCGCCGGCGAGTACACCGTGATCTGCCCCGACCTGCGCGGCTACGGCGCCAGCGACAAGCCGCCCGCTGACGACCGCGGCGTGTACGCCAAGCGCACCATGGCCGCCGACGTGGTGAAGCTGACGGCGGCGCTCGGCCACGAGCGCTTCGCCCTCGTCGGGCACGACCGGGGTGCCCTGGTCGCCTTCCGGGCCGGCCTGGACCACCCCGAGTCCGTCACCCACCTGGGCATCCTCGACGTGGTGCCGACGCTCGACATGTGGAACGTCCTGCACGGCGTCCGGGCGGCGGTCGGCTACCACCTCTTCCTCATGGCCCAGCCGCCGAGCCTGCCCGAGACGATGATCGCGGCCAGCGCGGACGCGTTCTTCGGCTCGTTCCTCGACGCCTGGGCCGACGACCTGGCCGCGATCCCGCCCGAGGTGCGCGCGGAGTACCTGCGGGCAAGCGCCGCCGCCGTGCCGTCGATCGTCGCGGACTACCGCGCCTCGGCGGACATCGACGTCGAACACGACCAGGCCGACCTCGACGCCGGATCGCAGCTGGCCATGCCGGTGACGGTCGTCCAGCAGGACTGGGGCGCGCAGCTGGGCTACGACGCCGCCGGCGTCTGGAAGGCGTGGGCGCCCGACCTGGACCACCGGCTGACCCGGGCCGGGCACTTCATGGCCGAGGAAGCACCCGGCGAGATCGCGGCCGCGATCCGGGACCTGCTGGCCCGCTGAGCCACGAACGGTCCAGGGGCATACCTACTGGTCGAGCTCGGTGCCGATCTCCGAGACGTGGGCACTGACGATTCGCCAGCCGGCGGCCATTCGTACCCACGTTTGGCTCTGCCGGCCCACGACCGGCCGGCCAGGGTAGCGAAACAGGGTCGTCACCACGGCGGTGTCGGTGCCGAAGGTGGTGATCCGGGTGTCCTGGATGTCGCGGCCGTCGAGTGGTCCCTGGGTGGCGCGCCACGCGCGCAGTTCGTCGATGCCCTGCTGGTGGTCGGCGATGCCGAACCGGACGGTGGCCGGGCTGGCCCAGAACGACTCGTTCAGCACGGCGTGGTCGCCGACCAGCAGTGCGGCTTCGTAGCGAGCGAAGGCCGCCGACACCTCGGCGTGCACGGCTGGGTCGTCGACAACGGGGCCGGTGGTCCCGAGCTCGGCGACCCGGTCGGTGTTCACGAGGCGGATGCCGCGTCGATCATGTCCGTGGCGGCTGGTTGCGGCTCGGCGTCGGACGCCGAATCGCGGTGGAACAACGCGAACACCGCACAGACCACGGCGAAGAACAGGTAGCCCAACGCGACCTGACCGCCACCCGCGTTCCAGCCGACCTGATCGGCGTGGATCAACCCGACGAACGACAGCACCGCGCCGGCCGCCGCGTACCCGGCGGCCCACCAGAACTGCTTGTCGATGAGGAACGCGGTGATCGCGCCGAGCACCAGTCCGGCCAGGATGGCGCCGTCGCCGAGCAGGTGCAGGCCCTGGTAGACCACGCCCGCGCTCTCCAGGGCGGGTTCACCGACCTTGGCCGCGCTGGTGCCCGCCGCCGACAGCACGTTGTCCATCTGGCCGGTCGCCCACGCCGCCACGTTGGGGATGATGGCCATGACCACCGCCACCGCGTGCGGCCGCGGGACGACCCGGAAGGCCTGCGCGCCGATCAGCAGGCCGATGTACAGCAGGATCGGCACGATCGCCGGCACCGGCAGGAGCGCGCTGAGCAGGCCGAACAGGCCGCCGAAGCACATGAGCGCGATGACGACGCCGGTCAGCATCGAGTACGCCGTGCGGCCGCCGACCTCCTTCCACCCTGGGTGTCCGATGTAGACCGCGGGCGGGAACGGCGAGCCGAGCGCCGAACCGACGATCGCGCCGATGCCGTCGGCCAGCAGCACGCTGCGCAGGTTGAAGTTGTCGCCCGCGGCGGCGGCACTCTCCACATTGGTCATGCCCTCGGTGAAGTTGTAGATGCCCAACGGGATGGCGGTGGCCAGCAGCGGGCCGATCTCGGACAGGCCGTGCCCCAGCAGGTCGAACCGGAACGACGGCAGGCCGGTCACGATGTCGTGAGCGGCCGCGGACACGTCCGCGGGGTGCATGTAGCCGCCGATCCAGCCGATGGCGGTGCCCACCACCAGCGCGGCCAGGCCGATCGGGATGCCGAACGGCAGCTTCACACCGGCGAAGAAACCGATGAGCAGCAACGCGAAGACCGGCAGCGCGATCCACGCGGCGGCCCACATCTGGCCGGCCGGACGCATCGAGATGAAGGCGATGGAAATGCCGGCGAGCGTGCCCAGCATCGCCGCCTGCGGCGTGAACCGCCGGATGTAGGGGCCGACGAACGCGCCGGCCAGCACGATCAGTCCGATGATGAATGACCACGCGAGGCCCGCCTGCCACGCCTTGACCGGGTCGTTCGTGCGCAGGTACACCGGCAGCATGATCACGAACGTCACGATGAACATGTGCGGCACGCTGGGCCCGTAGGGCATGGCGGTGACGTCGGTGCGGTTCTCCTTGTGGGCCAGGCGCCTGCCGAGCCAGGTGTAGTAGACGTTGCCGATCAGCAGCTGGATGCCCAGGGCCGGCAGGATCACCCCGTACACGTCGCCCGAGGAGATCTTCGCGACGCCCAGGCACAAGCCGGAGAGCACCAGGACGTTCACCAGGACGTTGAAGCCGAGACCGAAGAACGCGTTGAGGTCACCGCTGACCCACAAGGGCAGTTCTCCATCGGAATCGGAGCGGCTGCGGGCACGCGTGAAGAGGGACATGACCGGTTCCTTCCGCGGATCTCAACGGGCCGGGGTGGCAAGAACGGAAAGCGCGGAGATGTACGCGGAGGACGGGGCGACCCAGCCGAAGATGCCGCCCTGCGCGGAGATCATGGCCAGACCGGCGGCCTGGAACTCGGGGAAGTACGAACCGACGCAGTCCGACAGCACCAGGCATTCGTAGCCGCGGTCGTTGGCCTCGCGGACGGTGGTGTGCACGCAGACCTCGGTCGTCACGCCGGTCACCACCAGAGAGGTGATGCCTGCCGCGGACAGCATCGCGGCGAGTTCGGTGCGGTAGAACGCGCCCTTGCCCGGCTTGTCGATCACCGGTTCGCCGTCGACGGGCGCGAGTTCGTCGATGATGCCGTGGCCGTGTTCACCGCGGACGAGGATGCGGCCGTTCGGACCGAGATCGCCGATGCGCATCGACGGGCGACCGCGCTCGAGTTTGGCCGGCGGGCAGTCGGACAGGTCCGGCAGATGGCCCTCGCGGGTGTGGATCACCATCACGCCGGCGGCCCGCGTCGCGGCGAGGGTTCGCTGGAGCGGGGCGATGACCCCGCGCAACCGGCTCACGTCGTTGCCGAGCGTTTCGCCGAATCCGCCCGGTTCGACGAAGTCCCGCTGCATGTCGATCACCAGGAGCGCGGTCGTGGCCGGCTCGAACAGGAACGATGTGGGGTCGGCGTCGACCGTGAGGGGAGTGGTCATCGGCTGTCGGGCCCTTTCGTTTTCGATCAGTCGTCGGTGGTGGTCGCCCCGATCACGGCATCGGAAGTGGCTACGGCCCCGAACACGCCGCCCTGCATGGTCACCATCTTCAGCGCGGCCGCGTGGTTGCCCGGATCGGTCGCGCCGGTGCAGTCGGACAGGATCAGGCACTCCAGACCGCGGTCGTTGGCCTCGCGCATCGTGGTGTGCACGCACACGTCGGTCGTGATGCCGGTGAGGATCAGGTGGCTGATCGCGTTGGCCCGCAACACCAAGTCCAGGTTGGTGGCGTAGAACGCGCCTTTGCCCGGCTTGTCGATCACGACCTCGCCGGGCGCCGGCGCGACCTCGTCGACGATCTCCCAGCCCGGTTCGCCGCGGACCAGGATGCGCCCGGCCGGCCCCGCAGTGCCGATCTCCGCGCCGATCCGGGCCGACCGCCAGCGCTTGTTGGGCGGCAGGTCGGTCAGGTCCGGCAGGTGACCTTCCCGGGTGTGGATCACCAACATGCCCAGATCTCGGGCGTGGGCAAGGAGTTTCTGCGTGCCGGGCAGGCCGGCTCTGGTGAGTTCGAGGTCGTAGCCCATCCGCTCGACATAGCCACCGGGTCCGCAGAAATCGGTCTGCCAGTCGATGCACAGCAGGGCGACCCGGTCGATCGGCACCTCCGTGTCGTAAGGCCAGGGGTAGGGATCTGCTTGAACCGGTCCTATCCGCGCGGTCATGGTGTGGATTGTCGGCCGTTACATTTCCAATGGGACCGTAGTGAGTTACGTCTCAGTTACCAGCCTGGTTTCTCGACTCACCCGAAGAACTGACGGGCGCCGTGGTTGCCAATGTACCGAGTAGACGATTTACTTCGCCAGAAAATGCCCACGTCAAGGACACGCAGTGGAGCCGAGCGGTTCCCGGCACGAACCCGGTTGTGTTCGGGTCGCCGAAGATGAACTCGCCGCCGTGGCGGCGGGCCCGGCTGCCGCGCTGTCATCCCTCGGTCGCGAGTCGATGGGCGAGGGCTTGTGCGGCCGCGGCCTGTTCGGCAGGGAATCCCAAGCGTTGCATGGTCGTGTTGTGCTCGGCCAGGCAGACGATCTGGTAAGCGATTTGCTCTGCCGACGCGGCCGGCGTTGCGGGGCGGTCGCGCCGGATGGCCTCGGCGAGCGCGTCGGTCAGCAGGGCGTAGGCGTCATGCAGCCGGCCGCGGAGGGTGGAGTCGCGCGCGGCCTCGTGGAAAAGCTCGTCGAAGGCGCGATCGAGGTCGTCCGCTGAGCCCCATTCCCGGCTGAAGAGGTAGCCGATGATCTGCTGCGCGCCCGGCTGTTCACCGATCGCGGTCTTGATCAGGCCGGCATAGGTGTCGATGAGGGTCGCGGCGGCCTCGTGCACGAGTTGTGTCCGGTTGCCCAGGTAGTGGCGGATGACCGAGCGCTGCACCCCCGAGGCGGCCGCGACGTCGTCCAGGCTCACCGACGCCAACCCCCGTTCGCCGATCAAGGCGAGGAACGCACTCACCATCTGCTGCCGCCGGGTTGCGGCCATGTCGGGACGTCCGCGGCGGCTGGGCACAGCAGGCTTGGCTTCCACAAGCCACGACTCCACATTAATCGTCATGATGATGAACAAATGCGAGGGTGGACAGCTCAGCCGGCGGTCGCTGCTGGTGGCCGCCGTGGCCGCGGGAGGACTGGGACTGGTCGTCGGATGCTCGGCAGGGGAGCCGCCGGCCACCCCTGGCCGCCGCCTGGCTCTGGACGACGGCACTTCCCAGGTGCCCGCCGCGGCCGCGGGCACGGTCACGAAGGTGGTCGTCATCGGCGCGGGGATCGCCGGTCTGGTCGCCGCCCGGGCTCTTCACCAGGCCGGCGTCGCGGTCACCGTCCTGGAGGCCCGCGACCGGGTCGGCGGGCGGCTGCACACCGTCGACCTGGACGGCGTCCCGGTCGACCTCGGCGCGGCGTGGGTGCACGACGGCGACGGCTCACCGCTGCTGCCGGTCTTGTCCGGCCTCGCGACGCCGCTGCTGCCCGCGGTCATCACCCGGCTGGTGAGCACGGCGGACGTGCTGAACCGCACCACCGGCCGGTTTCCCGACCCGGCGCTGAGCGACGAGATCGCCGACCTGCTGAGCCGGCTCGCCGATGGCCTTCCGCGTGTGGCCCGCGAGCAGGGCAACCGCATTTCCGTACAGGAGGGAATCGACGGCCTCGCCGACGGCGGCTCCAGGCAGGCGGCGGTCACGGTGGAGGCCCTGCTCAGCCTGTACGACGGCGTCGACACCACCCATCTCGGCCTGGCGAACTTCGCGGGATTCCTGAGCGAAGGCGCCGAGAAACACGACAAGTTCCCCCAGGGCGGGTACCGGCCCCTGGGCCAATCCCTGGCCGCCGGGCTCGACCTGCAGACGAACACGCCGGTGCGGCAGATCCACCAGCACGCCGACGGCGTGACCATCGTCCATGGCCGCGGCGAACTACAGGCCAGCCACGTCCTGCTCACCGTGCCGCTGGGGGTGCTCAAGAGCGGCAGCATCGCCTTCGAGCCCGCCCTGCCCGCCGCCAAGGCCACGGCGATCAGCCGGATGGGCTTCGGATCCTTCGAGAAGGTCGCGCTCAGCTACCCCCCGCCCGCTGTGGCCGGACGGGAAACCCCACCACATCATCGTCGCCGACCCCGGGCGCGCCTGGCCGCTGATCCTCGACCTGTCCGCCTGGTACCAGCGCCCGATCATGGTCGCCCTGAGCCCCGGTTCACCGGCCGCCGACGTCGCCGCCCGCCCCGAACAGGATCGGATCGCCCAGGCCCGGTCGATCATCGACCAAGCCGTCGGCGGCAAAGCCCCCGAACCGACTGCAGCGGTCGCCACCTCCTGGGCCGCCGACCCCTACCTGCGCGGTTGCTACTCCAGCATCGCCCGCGACAGCACCAGAGAAGAGTTCACGGCCGACCTCACCGCGTTGCAGGCACCCCACGGACGCGTCCTGTTCGCCGGCGAGGCCACCCACACCGACTTCGCCGTCGTCGACGGAGCCTGGCTCAGCGGCCTGCGAGAAGCCAAACGACTCCTGCGACAGCCCCGCCTGACGCTGAGCCTCTGAAGAACCTGGCCGCTGCCGCGGATCGCGACGGGTCAGCTCATCGGGACATCTCGGAATGTGCACCTGTCAGGATTGCGGCGCCAGATATGTGACGTCCACGCCTGGCACGGCGGCCTCGCCGGTGAGCACCGGCTCGAGCTCGGTGTTCCCGTTGAGATAGCGCTGGAAGAACGCCGAGATGTAGAACCCGGCCAGCCCGCGCTGCTCCTGCTCGCCGAGCTGGCGCTGGTCCTGGTGCGTCTTGTCCGAGGTGTAACAACGTCCGGGGCCGGATCGGTGCGGTGCGCGTGGATCGGGCGTGTCGATGTCGTCGCTGGCCGCGACCTGACCGCCGGCCGGTGACCACTGGGTGTTGAAGAAGTTGTGGTTGGCTCCGTGCAGCGTCAGCTCCGTGATCGGCGCGGTGTTGCGGCCTTCGGCGATGTCGGCGTAGTTGCGCCCGGCCAGGCCGACTGCGTAATCACAAGCGCCCATCACCGTCATGAACGGGATGTCGGTCACCCGCACGTTCTGGTTGAAGTCCTCGCCGCCGACACCGTCGTTGAACGCCGGTGCGAGGGGGACGATCGCCTTGACCGTAACTCCGGCCGGCCGGCGGTCGCGGTGGGCGTCGGCGGCCTGCCACATGACGCCCTGGCCGCCGCGGGAGTGGCCCAGCAGACCGACGTTGTTCATGTCGACATGGCCGCGCAACTCCTCCGGCAGCTTGCCGGCCAGCTCACCCGTGCCGTTGGTGACGAACTGCTGCCACATGGCCAAGTGCTTGTTCAGCAACGCCATACGCGCGTCATAGGGTGGGTTTCCCAGCTCGCCGGCGTTGATCCCGTTGGCACTGACCGAGACGACCACGAACCCCTGGTCCGCCAGCACGGTGCCCAGATAGTCGTAACCGCGGTAGCTCGGCAGCGGCGGCGTACGCGACGCGCACGGCCACGCCTGGAGCTTGGCCGCGGCCGAGCGAATGATGACCGCGTCGCGGTCTTTTTCCTGCTGGGTGGCGTCAGGACGATTCATGTCGGCCTCCGCGGCCGCTACGTCCTTTTCGGCTACCCGGTCAGCACACGTCTCCCACATGCCGTGCAGCAGCATCACCAGTGGATGGACGCCCCGGGTGACGTGGCGCGGGATATGCACGGTCGCGGTCAACTCGATGTCCTGCAGCCTGTTCTGGTCTTCCGTGTGGAACCCCGGGACCTGGAACGCGGTGTCACCCAGCGTGTAGCCCAGGGTGCAGGGTGAGGACGAATCCGCAGCCGAAGCCGGGGTGGCTGTCCCGAGCAGCGTGGTCGCCACCGTCGCCGCGAGAAGTGCCTTGATTCTCATTTACCGCACGCTAGCCACCACTCGTAAGGATCTTGTTGGGGCGGAGTATCGACCCGGTCAGCGTCGTGGTCCGGCAGCCGCGAGCAGGGCGGACGGGTTGTGACCACGCAGCCAAGTCGACAGTCCGGTCGATGCGGCCGTCGGGAACCCCCGCCCGGTTCCGGTCGGGGGTTCCGCCACGCCGCAACTTCACCCTCAGCGCGACTACACCGGGTTGCGAAAGATGTTCCAGCCCTCCAAGGACACGTCCTGGGGCCGGCACGGACGGACCTGCATCTGCGTACCTTCCACGCCCTTGAAGCCGGGCGGCACCCAGAGGCACTGACCGGTGTGCCGGAAGCCGATCAGCGACTCCAGGAACACCGAGTCGGGCAGGTTCAGGCCGGAGTTGAACTCCGTGTTGCTGAACGGACTGACACCGCAGTCCTCGACCCCCACCGGAGATCCGGCATCGGGTTCGAAGGCCCAGAGGCAACCGCCGGAGGCCACGTTCTGGAACCGGTAGGTCGGGCCCGAACCCAGCTTCTGGAACTGCCAGTCCTGGAGGTCGAGTCCGGGCTGGCACTTCTTCTGGACGACGGGAACGTCCAAGTTCGCCGACGTGGGCTGCAGGCACATATCGAGGTCGCCCTGGCTCTGGATCTTCACGAACCCCGTCGTCGGCGGCGCAGCTGGGGCGGCCGGCGTCGGCGCGGCCTGCGCCGTGCCCGGCACCGCCATGGCCGCGGCGGCCGCGGCGCCGAGCAGCGCCCCTGAGATCCTCTTCCTGATGTGCACGTGATCGCCTCCCATGGTCACGTAGCCGATGTGGTGAGCGAAGCGTGCCGCATGATGCTGCAAGAAAACTGCAAAGGTCCCTACAGCGGCTTTGCAGCCGCATCCGGCGAGGGCATCACCCGAGGTCGCGCAGCCGCCGGCGGACGTGTTCGACGTCGGGGTGGCCGAGTTCGGTGCCCAGCCCCAGGGCCGTCGTCCAGGCCGCTCGCGCCGCCTCCGGCGCCCCGGCCGCGGAGTGGGAATCGCCGAGGCGGGTCAGGATTTCGGCCGCGTCGTAGTGGTTGCCGATGTCGCGGAACAGCTCGATCGCCGCCATGTAGTAGCCGACGGCCCGGTCATGCCGGCCCATCGACTGGTAGGCGTAGCCGAGGCTGTCGAGAGTGGCGGCCTTGCCCGGGCGGTCACCGGTCGCGCGAAACAGGTCCAGCGCCTCCCGGCAGCCGGCGAGGGCCGGCTCGGGTCGGCCCTGCGTGGCGTGAATCCACCCGAGGTTGTTCAGTGCGTAGGCCTGCCCGTTGGGATCGTTCGCGGCGCGGAAGTACGCCAGTGCGTCCTCTCCGTGGGCGAGTGCGTCGCGATGGGCGCCACGCTCCGCTGCGAGCGCGCCGAGCATGCCGGCGACCTGTCCCTGGCCTGCCGGGTCGCCGATTTCCGCGAAGGCCTGTGCCGCGGCCTTGATCTCGACGGCGGCGTCGTGCTGGTGGCCGAGCCAGTACCGGGTGCGGCCGAGACCGAGGTGGGTGTAGGCCTGCCCGAGCCGGTCGCCGACGCGCCGGGCCACCTCGAGGGCACGGCGCTGGGCCGCGACCCAGTCGGGCCAATAGTTGGCGTAGCACAGGTTGCCGGTCATCGTCGCCGCGATGCGCCAGGCCTGTTCCTCGCACCCGGCGGTGCCGGCGGCGAGTTCCGCGATCGCCGGGAGCACGGCGCGTTCGGCGGTCAGCCAGCGCAGGGCCGCCTGCCGATCGGCGTGCTCCTGTGGCTCGACGCCGCTCCGGGCTGCGGGCAAGGAGATCTTCGGTGGGCCGTACGCCAGCTGGAAGGCTCTGTGCGCGGAGTGCAGGTAGTGGTCGACCAGCCGGCGCACGGCCGCCTGCCGCTCGCTGTCCGGATGCAGGGCGTGGACCTGGTCGCGGGCATAGGCGCGCAACAGGTCGTGCAAGGTGTAGCGGCCGGGGCGGTGCTCGGTCAACAGCTGCGCCCCGGCGAGCTCGGTCAGCGCGGCCCGGCACCGCGCGACGGGCAGGTCACCGAGGCTGGCCGCGGCGGCCACCGTGACCTCCGGCCCGGGGTGCAGGCCCAGCAACCGGAACAGCCGGGCGGTGCCGGCCGCCAGGGCGTGGACCGACGAAGAGAACACGACGCGCAGATCGGTCGAGGCGTCACCGGCACGCAACGCGTCCAGGACGTTGTCCGCGTCCCGCAGTTCCTCCGCCAGCGCCGCCAGCGGAAGCGCCCGGCTCGCGCGCGCACGGGCCGCGGTGACCGTGAGCGCCAGCGGGAGCCGGGCGCACCGGGTGATCAGCTCGGCGACCGCCTCGGGCTCGGCCGCTGTGCGGCCGAGCCCGATCCGTTCACCCAGCAGCTCGTGCGCCTCCTGCGGGCCGAGCAGGTCCGGATAGACCGGGACGGCGCCGTGGGTCGCCATCAGCGGCGCCAGCTGATCGCGGCTGGTGACCACGGCGACGCAGCCCGGCGAACCGGGCAGCAGCGGGCGCACCTGTTCGGCGTTTCGCGCGTTGTCCAGCACGACCAGGACGCGGCGTCCCGCCAGCACGCTCCGGTACAGCCCGATCTGGGCATCCGGCGTCGCCGGGATCCCCTGCGGCGGCACCCCGAGCGCATCGAGGAAACCGCGCACCGCCTCGGCGGCCGGCATCGGCGGCCCGGCCGGGTCGAAGCCGCGCAGGTTCACATACAGCTGCCCGTCCGGAAAGCGGTCACGGACCCGGTGCGCCCAGTACACCGCCAGCGCGGTCTTGCCGATCCCCGCCGTACCCGAAATGACCGCGACGACCGTCGCGGCCGTCACGTCACCGGCCGCCAGAGAGTCCAATGTGGACAATTCGGGGGAACGGCCGACGAACCCGTTCACCGCCGCCGGCAGCTGCGCGGGGACGACGCCCCTGCCGCCCGCCACGATCGGAGGCGCCGGCAGGGCCAGGGCCGGATCCTGCAGCAAGATGGCGGATTCCAGGTCGCGCAGCGACGGGGTCGGGGCCAGGCCCAGGTCGTCGTCGAGGATGCGCCGCAACCGCTGGTAGGTCGCCAGCGCATCAGCCTGCCGCCCGGCACGATACTGCGCCAGCATCAGCTGGCCGTAGCTCTGTTCGTGGTGGGGATGCTGCCGGATCAGGCCCTCGAGCTCCGGGATGAGCTGCACGTGCCGGCCCAGCGCCAGACGCGCGTCCGCCAGGGCGTGCCGGGTTTTGAGGTGAAGCTCGTCCAGGTGATGCGCGTACAGGTCGAACCAGTTCAGCCCGGCGAGATCGGCCAGCGGCCGGCCCCGCCACAGCGCCACCGCGGCCTGCAGCAGGGTCTCCCGCCCGGCGATGTCCGCCTCCCGGGTCCCCTCGTCGAACAGGCGCGTGGCGGCCTCGACATCGGTGGCCTCACCGTCGATGCCCAGCAGGTAGCCCGGCGAGCGAGCCAGGATCACGCCTCGATCGCCCAGGATCCGGCGCAGGTGCGACATGTGGGACTGCACCGTCGCCGTGGTCGGCGCCTTGGCGTCCCCCCAGACGATGTCGATCAGGCCGTCAGTGCTCACCACCTGCCCGGGCTGCAGCGCCAACGCCGCCAGCACGGCCTTCAACCGCCGGCCCGGCACCGCACGCGGTACACCGTCCACCAGCACGTCGATCGACCCGAGCAGCCGAACCCGCACCCCGCCCCACCTCCGCGACCTGGTCGCGTCACCCGCTTCCGTTTTACCACCGGTACGCGCGATCACTGCCGGCGAGCCACGAACGGTGGCGAGTTCGAGGAACCGTGACTGGAGGCTGAGCCGCCGAGAATGGATGCGGCCCCGAAACGTGCCAAGCCGATCACGAAGAGGAGACGTCGGCTCACCAGGTCACCGAGTCGGCCGCCAGGCAGCAGCAGGCTGCCGATCGCCGGCGCGTAACCCGTGATGACCCACTGCCGGCTGCCGTCGCTGAACCCGAGCTCCTGCTGCGCCCCGGACAGCGCGATGTTCACGACGGTCGCATCGAGCATGACCATGAGCTGTGCCATGCCCAGCGCGACCAGCGCACGCATGTGAGCCGCGAAGGCCCGGGTCAGTCTTTCCGGAGGCGGGCTGAGGTCTCAGGGTTTCAAGATCATCCTGTGGACCCCTTCGGGCCTACGCAGCGATCCCCTGCAGGGCCGCGTCGGTGTCCGCGATGGCCGGCATCCTGTTGATGTCGGCGGCGGCCAGTGCGCCGGCTGCTGCGGAGGCGCCGACCTGGGCGACCGGATCGGTCGCGTTGCCGGCCACACCTTCGAGGCCCTGGGTGCGGGCCTGCATCTGCGGGCCGAGGGCCAGGAAGCGGCGGGCCACGACTTGGCCGTCGGCCAGGCGCATCCCGGCGAGGGCACCGTCCTCGTCGACGACTTCGGTGACCGGTGGAGGCTGAGTATACTTTTCTATACTCAGATGGTAGGGTCGGGCGCCCGCAGGCCGGGCGTCCCCACCGCCACCGGGAAGCCATCGAACGGATCACGCGGAAAGCTGGCTGACATGAAGGCATTCGTCGTCGAGAAGTACGGCAAGGACACCGTGCGCGCCGCGGAGGTGCCCGAGCCGGCGGTCGGGGACCGCGACGTCCTCGTCCGGGTGCACGCCACGAGCATCAACCCCCTCGACAAGATGGTGCGCAACGGGGAGTTCAAACAGCTCCTGAAGTACAAGACGCCGTTCGTGCTGGGCCACGACGTGGCCGGCGTCGTGACGAAGGTCGGTCCGGCCGTGCACGGGTTCCGGGTCGGCGACGAGGTCTACGCCCGGCCGCGCGATCTGCGGATCGGCGGGTTCGCGGAGTACATCGCGATCGACCAGGACGACCTCGCGCTTAAGCCGGAGTCGCTGACCCTGCACGAGGCGGCCGCGGTGCCGCTGGTGGCGCTGGCCGCCTGGCAGATCCTCGTCGAGCGGGCCCGGGGCAGAAGGTGCTTGTCCACGCGGGCGCCGGCGGTCTCGGCTCGACGGTCGTCCAGCTCGCCAAGCACCTCGGGGCTTCGGTGGCGACCACGACGAGCACGGCGACGATCGACCTGGTCCGGGGCCTCGGCGCCGACGTCGTGGTCGACTACACGAAGGAGGACTTCTCGAAGGTGCTGTCGGGCTACGACCTGGTGCTGGATTCCCTGGGTGGGACGAACCTCGAGAAGTCGCTGGCCGTGCTGAAACCCGGCGGCCTGGCCGTCGGCGTCGCCGGCCCGCCGGACGCCGGATTCGCCAAGCAGCTCGGCGCCCCGGCGTTCCTCGGCGCGGCCATGAACTTCCTCAGTCGCAAGGTGCGCAAACAGGCCAAGGCTCTGGGCGTGCGTTACGAGTTCTTCTTCATGGAGGCCGACGGCTCCCAGTTGCGCGACCTCGGCGCCCTCTACGACAAGGGGGAGCTTCGGCCGGTCATCGACCGGACGTTCCCGTTCGCCGAGACGCTCGAGGCGCTGGCCCATGTCGAGCAGGGCCGCACCAAGGCGGGCAAAGTCGTCGTCGCCGTCGTGCCCTGACACTTGAGCGTATGGTCGTACTCGTAACGACGGGTAAGGAGCGTGCGAAGTGGTGCGATACGCGAAGGAGCACAAGTCGGAGACGAGACGCCGGATCATCGAGACGGCCGGTCGTCGTCTCAAGCGTGACGGCATCGACGGTTCCGGGGTCGCCACGCTCATGAAGGACGCCGGGCTGACCAACGGCGCGTTCTATGCTCACTTCGGTTCCAAGGAGGACCTGGTCGCGACGGCGGTCACGGATCAGCTGTCGGGCCAGCGGGAGCAGCTCGCCGCGGTGACGCCGGGACGTGCGGGGGTCGAGCAGATCGTGCGCTCCTACCTTTCGCCCGAGCACCGCGACAACCCGGGCGACGGCTGCCCGTCGGCGGCGTTGCTGGACGAGATCGTTCGGTGCGGGGAATCGACGAAGCAGGCGTATACCGAGGGTGTGCTGGGGATCATGGACGACATGGTGGCCCGGCTCGCGCCGGAGGACCCGTCGTCGGCTCGGACCACGACGCTCAGCGTCTACGCGATGATGGTCGGGACGTTGCAGCTTTCCCGTGCCGTGACCGACCGGCAGCTGGCCGACGACCTGCTGGAGCAAGGCATCCGCAACGCCCTCGCGGTCTTCGACGACGTCGCGGCCAGCTGAGTACTGGATACTAAACTCAGGGCCCAGTAGGATCACCTCGTGGATGGACGGCCCTCGGCTCCTGAAGGCATCGACGCGGACGCTCGCCTCGATCGGGACACGTCGAACTGTTCGATCGGCCGCACCCTCGAGATCGTGGGGGAGAAGTGGACGATCTTGATCCTGCGTGAGGTCTTCTACGGCTCGTCGCGGTTCGGGGAGTTCGAGCGAGTCCTCGGGTGTCCCCGCAACCTGCTCGCGGCGCGGCTGCGCATGCTCGTGGCGGAAGGGATCCTGGCCACCGAGACCTATCAGGTGCCCGGATCGCGGAGCCGGCCGAAATACGTGATCACTCCCAAGGGGATGGATCTGGTCCCCGCTGTGCTGGGGCTGCTGCAGTGGGGCGACCGGTACCGCGCGGACCCGAAGGGGCCGGCGATGCTGACGCGTCACCGCGGGTGTGGTGCGCCGGTCGGCGTCGAGGTCCGCTGTGAAGCGGGCCATGTGGTCGAGGCCGACCACATCGACAGTCTTCCCGGACCGGCTTTCCGGCTGCGGAAGGCCGGATAAGCCGCGTCGCCACCTGGGCGTTCGCCTCTCCACTTGATATTATGGTCATAATACCAAGTGGAGAGGCGGTCGAAGATGATGAAGTGGAAGGATGCGCCGACGCCCACGATCGAGGTCGGCGGAGTGCCGTTCGCCTACCGAGAGCTGGGCACGGGCGCGGGCGTGCCGGTGGTTTTCCTGCACCATCTGATGGCGGTGCTCGACGACTGGGATCCGCGGGTGGTCGACGGCATCGCCGCGCACCACCGGGTCATCGCGTTCGACAACCGCGGCGTGGGCGGGTCGGGCGGATCGGTGCCGTTCACCATCGAGGACATGGGGCGGGACGCCATCGCCTTCATCCGTGCGCTGGACCTGGACGAGGTCGACCTGCTCGGGTTCTCGCTGGGCGGCGCGGTGGCGCAGATGGTCGCGCTCCAGGAGCCCGGCCTCGTCCGCCGGATGATCCTCGCCGGCACCGGCCCGCGGGGCGGTGGCGGGATCGACGAGATCACCAAGGTCGCGGTGAACGCCTACCTGAAGGCGGCGCTCACCCTGAGCGACGCGCGGGCCTTCTTGTTCTTCCCGCGGACGACCGAGGGCAAGCGCGCCGCGAAGGACTACCTGGCCCGGCTCAAGGAGCGCACCGCCGACCGTGACAAGCGCATCTCGGTGCAGGCCCGGCGTGCCCAGCTCAAGGCCATTCGCGCGGCAGGGCTGAGCGAACCCGACGACCTCTCGGTCATCACGCAGCCGGTCTTCGTGGTCAACGGCGACCATGACCTCATGGTCGCCAGCAGCCACTCGGCCGACATGGCCGCCCGCATTCCCAACGCCCGCCTGAAGATCTACCCCGACTCCGGGCACGGCGGCGTCTTCCAGCGCCACCGGGATTTCGTGCGCGAGGCCCTGCAGTTCCTCGCCGCCTGACCCTCGGGGCAACGGTGTCGTCGTTGACCTGCCCGCCGCGGACGAGTCCCCAGTGGATCAGGAGAGCGACGGCGGCGGAGACCGCGATCGGGTGACCTCCTGACGGATCGGCCGGGGCAGGTCCCGCACCCTCCCGCCTGCGCGGTCGGTGGTCACGCGGTCCAGCCGGCCAAAGCTGTGTCGTCACCCACTCGGGGCGGGGCTTGCCCCGCTCATAGAATTATGGTCATAATATGAAGCACGACGAAGGGTGCGGCCGGGAACCACTTCCTCCTTGACTGACCGAAAAGGACAAGCCATGAGCAGCAGCCAAGACGTCGTGTCGTCCTATCAGGACGCGCCGACCCGCACCGTCTCCGCCGGTGGCGTCGACTTCGCCTACCGCGAACTCGGCCCGAAGACCGGTGTGCCGGTGGTCCTCGTGACCCACCTGGCCGCGGTCCTGGACAACTGGGACCCCCGCGTCGTCGACGGCCTCGCCGCCCACCACCGGGTCATCGCCTTCGACAACCGCGGTGTCGGTGCGTCCACCGGCACCACGCCGAAGACGATCCAGGAGATGGCCGCCGACGCCGTCACCTTCATCCGCGCACTCGGCCTGACGAAGGTCGACCTGCTCGGCTTCTCGATGGGCGGCATGATCAGCCAGGTGATCGTCCGGACCGAACCGGACCTGGTCCGCAAGCTGATCATCGCCGGCACGGGCCCCGCCGGCGGCGAGGGCATCAAGAACGTGACCAGGATTTCGAACATCGACACGGTCCGGGCGCTGCTGGCCCTGCAGGACCCGAAGCAGTTCCTCTTCTTCACCCGTACGGCGAACGGCAAGCGGGCGGGCAAGGAGTTCCTGGGCCGGTTGAAGGAGCGCAAGAACAACCGGGACAAGGCGATCTCGCTGAAGGCCTACCGCGCCCAGCTCAAGGCCATCCACCGCTGGGGGCTGGAGCAGCCGTCCGATCTCTCCGTCGTCAAACACCCCGTGCTGGTCGCCAACGGCGACAACGACCGGATGGTCCCGACGAGCAACACCCACGACCTGGCCCGCCGCCTGTCCGACAGCGAACTGGTCATCTACCCCGACGCCGGCCACGGCGGCATCTTCCAGTTCCACGCCCAGTTCGTCGGCAAGGCCTTGGAATTCCTCGCGCGTTAAGCACTCTCAGTGGAGTTCCGATGGATCTGTCCGGCGGTACCGTCCTCATCACCGGCGCCAACCGCGGGTTCGGCCGGGCGCTCGCCACCGAACTCCTCGGCCGGGGCGCCACGGTTTACGCCGGCGCCCGCGACCCCGGCCGGGTCGACCTGCCGGGCGTCAAGCCGATCACGATCGACATCACCGACCCGGCTTCGGTCGAGGTGGCCGCCCGCGCCACCGGTGACGTCACCGTCCTGATCAACAACGCCGGCTCGCCACCCCGCGCCGACCTGCTCACCAGCGACCCGGACGTCATCCGGCTGGAGATGGACACCCACTTCTTCGGCACCCTGACCGTGGCACGGGCCTTCGCGCCCCAGATCGCGGCCAACGGCGGCGGCGCGATGCTGAACGTCCTGTCCGGACTGTCCTGGGTCAGCTTCCCCGAAGCCGGCGCCTACTGCGCCGCCAAGGCCGCGGAGTGGTCCCTCACCAACACCCTGCGCCTGCAACTGGCCGGCCAAAGCATCCGGGTAACGGGGCTGCACCTCGGCTACATGGACACCGACATGGTCCGCGAGGTCGCCGCGGAAAAGTCCGACCCCGCCGACATCGCCCGCATCGCCGCCGACGGCCTCGCCGCCGGCGCCTACGAAATCGTCGCCGACAACGCCTCCCGCCAGGCACAGGCCGCCCTGTCCGGCGGCGTCGCGGCGATCTACCCCCAACTGCCCTGAGCACCCCACCCAGCAACACCGAACCTACTGGGCACGACCAGCGTGCCCAGTACAGACAGGAGTGTCATCCTGGGAACCAGTCCGCAGGCGCAGCAGTTCGCGCAGTTCCTGGAAAGCGTGCGCGCCAAATCGTCCACGCCGGGCCTCGACCTGGGCATCGTGCGCGACATCGCCGAGACGCACCACCTGGCCTCGACCGAACCGGAAGGCGTCACCTACGCCGAGATCGACGCCGGCGGCGTCCCCGCCCTCTGGTGCATCCCCGCCGGCGCGGACCCCGACCGGGCGCTGCTGCACTTCCACTTCGGCGGCTCGGTCACCGCGTCCATGCACTCCGACCGCAAGGCCGCCGGCCGCATCGCGAAAGCCGCCGGAATCCGCTCCCTGGTCGTGGACTTCCGGCGGGCCCCCGAACACCCCTACTCGCCTACCGGTGGCTGCTGGCGCAGGGCTACCAGCCGCAGAACATCGGCAGCACCGGCCACTCCATCGGCGGCACCCTCGCGATCATGCTGCCGCTGAGGCTGCTCGCCAACGGTGAACCCACCCCCGGCGCCATCGTCAGCATCTCACCGTGGACCGACCTCACCATCGCCAACCCCAAGGTCGACGAGAACGAGGAACACGACAAGATGCTCAGCCGCAACACCCTCGAGCTCTTCCGCGGAGCCTGGCTGCAGGACCCCGCCCTGGACTTCGCCGACCCGAAGATCAGCCTCGTCAACGCCGACCTGACCGGCCTGCCACCCACCGTCGTGCACTACGGCGAGTACGAGACCCTCGCCGGCGACGGCGCCGAACTCGGAGACCGGCTCACCGAATTCAAGGTCACCTCTGAAGTCCACCCGATGTCCGAAGGGCAGCACTCGTTCATCCTCGCCGCCGGCCGGTACCCGAGGTCGACCAGGCGATCGCGCAGATGGGCCAGTGGCTGCGCCGGCATCTCGGCGCCTGAACACCCCATTTCACACGTCACCGTGCCCGAGGACTACGCCGAGTCCTCGGTGTCGTCATACTTCGCGCTGTTCTCCACCATCCTCAACGGCGCGGTGCGTGTGCGGATGATCCCAGCCAACCCGTGCAACGGCGCGCGTGTGTCCAGTGGCGAGTACGACACCGAGCGGCGCGGCATCGAGATCCGCACTCCGCTGAAGGAGGTGGGTGGGAAAGTCTACAAAGGAGGCCGGAAGAGTGATGATCACCACGTCGATGGTCGCCACCGTCCGCCGACGAGGCGCGGCAACTCGCGGCCGAAGAAGGGGCGGACGAAAACGCCTGCCGGAACTCGGTTCGTGCCGTTACCGCCGGGGATCGCGGCGCTCTACGAGGAGGTGATGGACAGCCCTCTGGAGCCCTTCGTGCTGTGCACGCCGGAGGGGTATCCATGGCGGCGGTCGAACTTCCGGATCCGGTTCTGGCGGCTACGACCACGTGACCCCAGCCATGGTCAACCAGATCCTGAACGCCCTGGAGGAACGCTGGCAGCGGTCGCTGGCGTCCCTGTACCCGGGCGAGCGGGCGAAACTGGTGTCCTGGTTCCCGCACCTGAGGTCCCAGCGGGTGATCGGGCCGGGTCCGGGGGCCGTCGCCGGATCGTCGCCGACTGACAGCTAGAAGCCCCGCCCCTCCGGGGAGGGACAGGGCTTTTGACCTGCGAAAACATGTGGTGCGCGATACTGGGATTGAACCAGTGACCTCTTCCGTGTCAGGGAAGTGCAGCTTATCGGTCCACCAGCCGAAATGTGCATTACCGCAGGTCGCTGGCTCGGGTTGCTCTCCGGAGGGGCGGCTTCGATCTCATCGCGTCGGTTTGCGGTCGCCAGGGAATCGCCAGATTTGGAATAACGCGACACCACCAGTAAATCACGAAGCACTGGACCGGTCCGGAAGTGCTCTGCCGGCAGGCTGAAATTCCGGCGCATGTGCTGGCAGGCGTCGCCGTGCAGGTCACCCTCCTGGAGCACCGTCGATGTCTCCGCACCGAGCGCGGTTGACAGAAGATGAAGTGGTCGAGTGCGGGCGGGGCCGGTGCTGCTGCGGACGACGAGGTTCGTTGCCAGTTCCGCCCGCCTCGCGCCCAGTGGCTTGCCGCGGATCAGGGGCAGCAGCATCTGGGCTGCCAGCGCCCGCCTCTTCTGGAGGGGCTGGCGGACCGTGGCCAGCGGAGCGCGGTCCACGGCGCGAACGGCAGGTCATCGAAGCCGACGATGCTAACGTCGTCTGGGACGTGCAGGCGGCTCTCGTGCATCGTCTGATCCCGCCCAGCGTCATCGCCTGTCCGTACCCTTGCTGGTGGCGGAGGTTACCGTGGCGAACGTGCACGGGTGGCGCGAGATGCCCGCGGTGTCCAGCGCTGCCTTGTAACGCGCGATCCGGGCGCGGTGCACATCAGCTGCTACGGGCCGTGAGCCGCGCAGCGCTGCTGCTACATTTCTGTGTCGGGTTCGGCCAAGCTCCGGAGCGGCGTGGTCGTCGTTGCAATGATCGCCGAGTCGAAGGTTGATCTCGTCGATGAGATGGTCTTCGCGGATGTAGAGCGTCTTCGGCCGCGGCTGGCTTGCGCATTGTGTGCTGGTGTGGCCGTGGCGGCAGCGGTAGGTCGGTCGCCCATGGTTCGAGTGCGAATCCAGCTGCCGGTCGCAGACACCGCAGTGGATCAGCCCGGCCAGGGCGAACCGGCGGGCTTGGCCGTCACTGGCCGGTCGTGTCGCTCGGATCCGCTGAGCGGCGACGAAGTCCTGCTCCGTGACGGGCGGCGGATGCGCCATCTTCGCCGACAGCGCCGGCATTGACGCTGGGCCTTCGGTGCTGGCGGTGCGGCGGTTCCAGGTCTGCTGTCCGGTGTAGCGCGGGTTTGCCAGGATGACGGCGACGGTGCGTAGGGTCCAGGCCCTGGCGGCTCGGTCACTCTTCGGCCAGCCAGATCCTGCAAGGTTCTGTACAGCCTGCGGGTGAGCGCCTCGACCGCTCCGCTCCGCCCCGTGCAGGAGCACAGCCCGAACCGCGAGGACGATCTCGATCACCGTACGGATCTTGCTCTTGCCTAACCCGGCAGTGGCCACCTGCCTGCCCCGGGTAACTCCCTCGAATGGCCTAACAATGTTCATCCAGTCCGTCGCGGATCGTGGCGTGGTCGATCGGTGTCGTTGCGATTGCTGCCGGATGAGCTGTAGGAACCGACGGAGCCGTTGATCCCACGGTTCGAGCCGCGGCAGCAGGCGGTGGCACGGCCGCGCTGGACGCTCGTGCGGTGTTCACGGCGATCGTGTGCGTGCTGACCAGCGGCTGTGCGCGGCGGGATTTGCATCCGTCGTTCGGGGTCGCGTTTTGGACCGCACACCGCCGCTTCGGCAAAGGCTCCGCTGACCTATGAGCGTCATTGAAGTACTGAGGCACAAACCCTGCCCCGCCTCTCGGGGCGGCCGATAGATCAGCAGATCGGCTACCTCGTGCCCGGACCAAAGACAAGATCAACAAAGTTTCTGCATGATACCTCGTGCGGATTTGAATCCCGCTGGCTGCACTACCCGCGCAAGCCAGGGTATGCAATAGGATCTGGTCGAGGTCGGCCATCGCAGAGGAGGCGCCAGGGTGGACAGTTCAGCCCCTGAATCAGCAGGGTTGGCCGATGGCGTGCGGAAAGCCAACGCGCTGAGCGAGGAGTGTCCGAACTGCGCCTCGCGGGTGGTCTCACCTCAGCCGGAGTCCGCGGCGGGCTGGGTCTGCGCGGACTGCGGCAGGTCTTTGACGCTTTCGGCCGAGAGGGCTGACGCCGAGACCGCGCTTCTAGCGCTCCTCGACAACGAGGATCTCGCTGTCGGTGACCCCGTTGCTGCGCTCTTTCGACGTGGGGTGACCGTACGGTTCCTCCATTCGTTCAGCTCGCAGTTCGATTGTTGGGATTGGCCGACCTGGCGGGTCGTGCGCGACCTGGTGCGGCCGTCGACTGCCTCGACCCGGAACCGATACTTCGATGTCGTCGAAGGGTGTCATCCTGAGGAGTGTGGGCCGCCGGACGTGTTCGTTTCACACACGTGGTCCGCCCGATGGGGCACCGTGGTGGGTGCGGCTGCCTATGGTTGCCAAGACGGAAACCGGCGAGTTTGGCTGGACGTCTTCGCCGTCCGCCAGTGGCCGCACGGGGCTGCGGACATGAACTTCCATGAAGTCATCGGGAGATGCCGGTCGGTGCTTCTGGCAATCGATCACGATGTCGTCGAGGAGTCGAATCTTAATGATCTCGAAATACTGACGACCAGGCGCGACATCACCATCCACACGGTCATGACCGAATCCGTCCGGCGAAAACTTCCACTGGCTCGTTCCTGGTGCCTGGCCGAGATCGTATCCGCCCACGCCCACGGACGCCCGGTAATCGCCCTAATTGGGCGGTCGATCACGGACAGTTCCGAAGTCACCGGCCGTGATCTCAAATTGCCACGCCGTGGCACCGAGGGATCGTGGCATCCGGAGCGGCTATTCGCTATCTCTAACTTCGGGCTTGTGGAAAGGCTTTCCGAGCTCGTCGATGTGGAGCAGGCAGAGACCACCCTTGAAAAAGACAAGCTTCGGATCGATGCCGACATTGAGGGTTCGCTCGGCTACGACAGGTTCAACGCCGTCGTCCGTGCGACGCTGATCGGCGCGAGCCTCGATGCGCCGGTGGCCGAGTGCGTGCTTCCATTTTTGTGCGACGGTGACGACCAACAGTGGCGCCGGCGTGCGCCACAATTTGCAGGCATCGACCGCGCGCACCTGCTGGGCGCCTTCATTGGTGTCGGCGCGGCCTCGGCGGTGGCGACGTTGGCCGATGAATACGGGTACCGCCTTGAGGATCGGAGCATGCCAGCGCTGTGGATGGCGAGTGGCCGAGGACAGCTTCCCATCACCCGGACACTCGTGGACGACTACCACGTATCGGTGGAGGGCTGCGCCGGCAACGGGATGACGCCGCTGGCGGCGGCTGCCGCTGCGGGCAACCTCGACGTCGTCGAGTTCCTCCTGGCAAGAGGGGCACTGATCGACAAGCGGGCCCGCCTTGGGCGCACACCGCTCGTCAACGCCGCGATGTGGGGGCACACGCGGATTGTGTCCGTGCTCGGCCGGGCAGGCGCCGATCCCGATCTCGTCGACGCCGAAGGTTATTCGGCTCTGGCTCATGCAGTGTTCGGACGGCACGTGTCGGCCGTGCGCGCGCTCATCTCGGACTGCGGAGCGAACGTGAATCTGGCGGCGGGACCGGCAGGCTTCTCGGCGTTGCACTGGGCAGCGCGGCAAGGCGTCACCGACATCGCCGACGTACTTATCACCTGCGGCGCGGCGGTCGACGTTCGTGCCGAAGACGGAACCACCCCGTTGATCATCGCGGTGTTGAGTGGCAGCACGGAAGCGGCGGTGCTGCTAGTACGCGCCGGCGCAGCGGTCGAGGCAACCAACGACTCCGGATTCGGGCTGCTGGCCGCGGCGGTCACCTGTGGGGACCCGTCGCAGTGCCACGTCTTGGCCGCGGCGATACCCACAGTCAAGTACAGCGTCTTGAAGAATCAGCGGTTCCGGGGAAAGCACAGCGCCCTCGACATGGCCATCCTCGCCTCGGAACCGGCGATAGTGAGGGCACTTGTCGAAGCATATGCCTGGGACCTGTCGGGGCGAGCGGACGAAGGACTTCCGATCGTCTTCGTTGCTGTCATGGCCGCGGCGAGCGAGACCGCAGAAAGTCTGGCCACGCTGTCAGCAGTCATGGCCTGCGGCGCCGACCCCACCGCACGTGATGGCGCTGGTGCTTCTGTCCTCTTCGTCTGCCGGTCCGCTCGTGTGCTAGCCGTTCTAACCGGTGACCCGGTCACGAGGGAGGGCTTAGCCGCCATTGTGAACGACCGGATCGTCGACGGAAGATCTGCGCTTCATTTCGCGGCCTCGGCGGACCTCGCAGAATTCGTTCGCGCGCTCGTGAACGATCTGGGCGCGGAGGTCGATCTGCCCGGTCCTTCCGGGGCGACTCCGCTGGTCTTGGCTGTCCGGCATGACGCCACTGCCGCGGTGTCGATGCTGGTCGAGCTCGGTGCCGATTCAGGTATCGCCGCGCCGGACGGGACCACACTTCTGCAGGTGGCTGAAGAATACGCCGGCGAGGAAATGATTCGACTGATCGCGGGCCCGTCGGGGCACTGACTCCGCGCTAAATGGATGTCGCTCCTTGCTCGTGGTCGGCGACATATCGGACGAGTTGGTCGTTGGACACCACGTCGTCGTACCTGAACGGTGCCCATTCGACGTCGATCGACGTGGTCTGGGCAGCGACATTCGATACCGGGCTCCGCGTGCTTCCCGTCCTGTAGCCATAACAGCGTGCGTGCTGCGATATCTCACATCGCAGTAGCGATCCTATTAGCCTTTGCGCCGCTAGATTCTCGGCGTTAAAGGTTGCCGCGGCGATCTTGTTCGCGTTCGTTCGCCTCGAACAGCGCCTTGAAGTTGCCCTTGCCGAAGCCCAGCGAGCCGTGCCGCTCGATCAGCTCGTAGAAGACGGTCGGGCGGTCGCCGATCGGCTTGGTGAAGATCTGCAGCAGGTAGCCGTCCTCGTCGCGGTCGACCAGGATGCTGTGCTCCTTGAGCACCTCGATCGGCACGCGGACGTTGCCGATCCGGGCGCGCAGCTCGGGGTCGTCGTAGTAGGAGTCCGGGGTGTCGAGGAACTCGACGCCGGCGGCGCGCATGGCCGTCACGGTGGCGATGATGTCGTTGGTGGCCAGCGCGATGTGCTGGCAGCCGGCGCCGTCGTAGAACTCGAGGTACTCGTCGATCTGCGACTTCTTCTTCGCCACGGCGGGCTCGTTCAGCGGGAACTTGACCCGGTGGTTGCCGTTCGAGACGACCTTGCTCATCAGCGCCGAGTACTCGGTGGCGATGTCGTCGCCGACGAACTCCGCCATGTTCACGAAGCCCATGACGCGGTGGTACCAGTCGACCCAGTAGTCCATCTTGCCGAGCTCGACGTTGCCGACGCAGTGGTCGACGGCCTGGAACAGCCGCTTCGGCGCGCCTTCGGGCCGCTTGATCGTGCTCTCGCGCGGCTCGTAGCCGGGCAGGTAGACGCCGGTGTAGCGCGAGCGGTCGACCAGCGAGTGGCGGGTTTCGCCGTAGGTCGCGATGGCGGCCATGCGGACGGTGCCGTGCTCGTCGGAGACGTCGTGCGGCTCCTCGAGGATGGTGGCGCCCTGCGCGCGGGCGTGCTCGACGCACTTGTCGACGTCGGTGGTCTCCAGCGCCAGGTCGATGACGCCGTCGCCGTGCTTGCGGTGGTGGTCGAGCAGTGGCGAGTCCGGCTTCACCCCGCCGGTGATGACGAACCGGGCGGAGCCGGACTTCAGCACGTAGGACTTGCGCTCGTAGACGCCGGTCTCCGGGCCGGAGTAGGCGACGAGCTGCATCCCGAACGCGATCTGGTAGTACCAGGCGGTCTGGGTGGCGTTGCCGGCGATGAACACCACCGCGTCCATGGCCTTGACCGGGAAGGGGTCGGTCGAGGCGTCGTGGTCGACGAGGCCGACGAGCTGACGCAGCTGGTCATAGCTGACGTCGTCGTCCAGCACACGTGTTTGCTGGCTCGTCGCTCCGTGCGCTGTAAGCGTACTGTGATGGATCGACTCGGAGGTCCCGCCCACCTCTCGCAGTTGATCTTTGCGCGATTCTACACGTCGGAGCTGTAGGGCTGCTTCTGAAAAAGGGTCCCGTTGGGGCGCTTCAACCTCGCGAACCTCATCATGCTGCACGGCGTATTTGATTGTCGCCAGCAACGCCTGTATCTCAACTGGTGTCGGTTGCCGTTCGGCGTTCTCCTCACGCTCGACGTAGTGCTTGATGATCCGGCTCATCGCTGCACGCTGTTCGACTTCCGGCTCTTGCCGCGCCGCCACTTGCCTGGCGTAGAGCCGAACGAGGTCGTGAAAGCTGTATCGTCCCGGTTCGTGTTCGATTAGCAAATGGGCGGCATAGAGCTCGTCTAGCGCTCGACGGGTCGCATGGGAATCCAACCCGGTTAGGGCGGCCACCGCGCGCTGGTCGATGTCGTTGCCCGGGAGGATCCCCATGAGGCGGAAGACCCTTGCCGTCTGCTCACCGAGGGCATCGTAAGTCCAGGAGAACACCGTGGCCACGCTCACTCTGTCGTCTGTGGTGGCCAGCATTTCGAAGCGGCTGGCCTCGTTGGCCAATGAATCCGCAAGCGCGGAAAGTGGTAGCTGAGGTCGTGCCGCGGCTCGCTCGGCCGCGAGGGATAGTGCGAGGGGGAGCCCGCCGCAGTACGCGGCGACTTGCCGTGCAGCCTCCGGTTCCGCGCCGATGCGCTCGGCTCCGAGGCGTCGTTCGAGAAGGTCCATCGCGGCGGACGTGTCGAACGTCGGGAGGTCCAGCCGGTGGGCACCGTACCGGGCCACGAGGCCGCTAAGGCTCGAACGGCTGGTCACGATTGCTTGACATCCGTGCGCGCCGGGTAGAAGCGGGACGACCTGGTCCATGGATTCGGCCTCGTCTAGTAGGACGAGGATTTTGCGACCGGCGAGCGAGCTGCGGTAAAGCATCGCGCGGGCGTTCAGCGAATCAGGGATCGCAGTGGTTGGCACGCCCAGCGCCAGCAGGAACTGGACCAGGACGTCCGCTGGTTCAGCCGCGGGCGACTCACCTCGCCCGAGCTGGACGTAGAGCTGACCGTCGGGGAACACTGCGGCGGCCCGGTGGGCGCACCGGATCGCCAGCGAGGTCTTGCCGACTCCGGCCATGCCGCTGATGACCACCACTGACGCCGGGTCTCCGGAATCGCCGAGAAACCGTTCGAGGATGTCGAGCTCCCGCTCGCGTCCCACGAAGCCTGTGGTGTTTGCTGGCAAGCCCGCCGGGACTGGTGGCCGCAGGACCGCCCGTCCGGACCGCTCCTCGGACGAGGCAGGGCGGAGCGTAACGGTGATGAACCCCTGCTCCTGCACCACCACCGGCGGCGAACTGCCATGACGGACGCAGTCGCGCAGAGCCGAAGGGATGCCACTGCCCTCGCCCTCAACGAGGCGGACCCATGACAGGATGTGCGCGAGCCGAAAATTACGCTTAAGCGAATGGCCTGCGAACTCACCCAGCTCACGGGGCACACCGACCGGTAGCTCTCGGCCGAGCCAGTCGCCGGGGCTGCTGACCTCTAGCCTGTCCTCGAACAGCCGGACGTGCACGCATGCGTCGGGCCGCGAATAGTCGCGATGGACTAAGGCGTTGGCGACCACTTCCCGCACTGCGACCATTGGATAGCCGTATTCGGTGACCGCCTGGGCCTGGGTATCGCTCGGCCGCTCACCACGCTGGACGTGCCGCGCGACGAAGGCGTGCGCGGCGATGACTTGCTCCTGGATGGTGCCTTCGAAGGTTTCGATATCCCGCCGTGCCGTCTGATCGGCTCCGTGGTACCGGACGCACTTGACAATGGCCGTAGGACACGTGGATGTCGGACGGCGGCCAAAGAGAAGCATACCGGTGCGTGTCAGCTCTCTGCCGGACAACACCTCGGCCCGCTCGAGGAACTCCCAGGGGCTCAGGTCCGCGGGGTGGAGCGCCGTGGCGTCCTCGCGTAACTCGTCGCGGAACCGTTGGAGCGCGGCGAAGTCGAACACCGTCTCGCCGGTCGTCTGGTCGAGGAAATGGCGGACGCTGACATGGTCCGCGGAAATATCGTGCGTGGCCGGAGGCGCCGGGGGAAAATGCTCGCTCAGCGCCTCGAGCAAGGCTTGCAGCGCAGCGGCGGGGTCGTCGCAGTGGCGGGCGACCTTGGTCTGCAGGGCCAGCTGCTCGACGTAGGCGCTCTTTTCCATCTGTACCACGAATACCCGCGATCGGCCGCGGGAACGGCACGCTTCGACGATCTGGTGCGACCACCTGCTGCCCACGGACCTGGTAGTTCCGCATACGACGATTGGCGCCCCGGTCCCGAGGATCTTCGAGGCCGTGCCGGTCACCGACTCCCCGACTTGCACGGTCCCGCTGTGCGCGACATCGTAACCCGCGGCACGAAGGGGCGCCGCCACTTCTTCGGCGAGATGTTCTTCGCCTTCGGCGCACACAACATAGACGGACTGCTGATCCATCGTCACCTGAGTGCCGCGCAGAGGGTAACCAGTCCGCCGGCCCAATCCGAAGTCAGGTCGGCGTACTTGATGTCCGCGAGGATCGGTGGCGGTGTGCCACCGGTTAGCCGCACCGGCAGCAGGCGGATACCCTCGCCATTGAGCTGGCGGGCCAGCGCTGACATCCATTCCCGGCCCATCCAGGGACTGGCCGACCCCGAGCTCGAGAAGCAGAGCACGACGTGGGTGGTGGTGGAAAGACCGCTGCTGATCTTCTCAACGATCGAATCGCCGAGGCTGACTTCCCAAGCGTCCAGCCAGACCTCATGGCCGGTGGCACGCAGGTCCGCCCCGAGGCGCTCGGCCAACACGGCGTCGGCGTTGCGGTGGCTGATGAAGATCGCGGCCATGTCATTCCTCGCTCCCGGTGGCGCCCAGACTACCCCGTCCGGCGTCCGCGAGGCGCCGCACGGCCTGTTCGATGGCTTCGTGCTCGCTGATCAGGAGGTGGTCGGGGCAGCCGGCGGGCCTACCGTTCGGCTGCCGGCGCGGCAACGATGCGATGAGTCCGGTGATACGACACGCCTGAGTGCGATGCGGTGGAGATCTCGCTCAGCCGCGCTGGCGCCTCGATCGCGGACCATTTGATCCAGTTCGCGTTCTTCACCGATATTGGGTAGAGCATCGACATTCACCGGACCGACCTGCACCAGCACCAGCCGGGCCTCCCAATGCGCGTGCACCGCCGTTCGTCACGCGCTGTCACTCGCAGTATGGCCGACACCGCGACGATCGCCTGATCCGTTCCTCCGGACGGGTTAACTTCGGCGTCGACCCCCAGGTCCGCGAGATGTGCATTGCCGTGGCCTGCGTCAAGACGTCCCTTCTCAGCCCTGGGACATCGAGGAGGAGGTTGCCGTGATGCCGAGAACAGTTACGGCATCACGTGGGTCAATCCGGCAGGACGACCGCGACGAGGAAGCCGAGGATGTACACGGCCGTGGATTCGGCTGGTCTCGCGCCGCCTCCGCGACCGCTGACGGCAGCCGCGACACCGGCTTCGTGCGCTTGTAGTACCCGCCGGCAAGGCCGCCCGGCCAGCCCAGCGAGGAGCATCAAGACGGCGGAGTCGTGATTTCTGTTCTCGCCGGTAGCAAATTTCTTTCGCGCGACCGTTTTCGCGCGCAATGCCCTCTTTTACCACCGAAGCTGTTGTCTGTGCCAGGCGCGGCAAGCGTTGGAGTTGCGACAGATGAGTGATCGTCGCGGCGGCGCTCTGACGTAACAGAAGCCCGGTCACCCGCGACTGTGTGTCCGTGTCCGATCCGAATGGCCAGCCGGGCTTGGCACCACTGCTGGACGGCTACCAATACGATGTCTTCCTCAGCTACCGTCGGTCCGGGCCGGGCAACGTGGCCCGGTGGGTGCAGCAGCACTTCCACCGGATGCTGGAGGACTGCCTGGCCGATCAGGTCGGCCGGACTGCGGTGTACATCGACACGCGCGCCGAGACCGGCGTGCACTGGCCGACGGCGCTTCAGCAGGCTCTGGCCCGCAGTAAGATGCTCATTTCTGTCTGGTCGCCTCCCTACTTCACTTCGCCGTGGTGCCTGGCGGAGCTGGGTACCATGGCCGCTCGGGAACACGCCCTCGGCGGGGTGACTCAGCTGGTGTACCCGCTGATCTACTCCGATGGCGAAACCTTCCCTGAGGAGGCCAAGCAGCGCCAAGGCCGCCCAATGCACAAGGTCTCCAACCCCTTCCCTTCGTTCGAGGGATCCCAACGGCAGGCGGATCTGCACGACGAGACGTGTGCGATGGCCATCGAGCTGGCCAAGCTGCTCGCCCGGGTGCCACCGTGGCAGCCGGACTTCCCGGCCTGCGAAGTCCCGGCCGCTGCCCCACAGTCTCCGATCCCCTTTCCGGTGTACCAGCCATGATCTTCACGTTCACTACGGAAGAGCCAGGCAGTCCCTTCGACCGACTGTCCTACGATGTCGCGGCCCTGCTAGCCCGGTGGGGCTATCGGGTCCTGTATGTCGACTGGCGCCCGTCGGGCGAGCCGGGCGGCGTCGCCGCTCTCATCGCCGATCGGCTCGAACCGCTCGACGCCGCCCGCCATGTGAGACTTCCAGGCGGCCGCTCGGTCGACGTCATCGTCGGCGGAACCGCCGATCGGCTGCCCAGTAACCTTGAGGAGTGGGCTTGCGCATACGCTGACGGCGTCGCTGATTTCATCGAGGACTGCGCCGAGCGCTGGCAGGCAGTCTATGAGGTTGTGGTCATCCGAGGCGGGCGGCCGGGCGACCCGAGTCGGGCGATCGCCGTGGCACACCTGCCCGACGCGGTGGTGCTCGACTGCCACGGTGCCCGGGCCGCTGCTTTGAATGCCGCGAGCACGAGCCGGGATCTGCTGCCCTACGGTCGCGCCCAGCTGTCGGTGCTGCCGCTGCACGGGAACCCTGAAGACTACGAGCAATGGACGCTGCCCTGGGTGCACGCCACAGTCCGGCCCGAGCAGGTAGCCGACCTCGCCGCCGGGGACGTCCGGGTTCTCGCCGCGCTCCTGGCCAACGGGCTTGCCAGCACCAATCTGCTCGTCGCCGACCCAGCGGCCTACATATTCGCTGCGGAACACCGCGACGGCATCATGGAAGCCGCCCGTGTTGCGCGCTCGGAGCTGGCGCACCTGACTCCAGAGCACGACGACGTCGACCGAATCCTCCGGGAGTTGCTCATCGCGCATCCGACGCCGATCGCCGGCATTCGCGACGTCTTGGTGTCCGCCGTCCACCTCGGTACGTGGCTGGTGGACTTGCTTGCCGATCCCGAATTCCGGCCAATGCAAGCACGGACATCGCAAAGTGCCAACGCACCTGTCCGCAACCAATGCCCAGTTGACGGCAACTACGTCCAGTACCGCCGCGGCGGCGAGTCGCAACCGGAATGCCCGGATCACCGGGTCGCGCTGGAATCTGCTCCGTCGCCTCGTCGCGACGAGGCGGCCGCGTCGTGCGGCGCGACGGCCGCCCGAGGTCAGGGACGGATCATGACCGGTGACGCCGGGACGAGACCGGCTCCGCAACTCGGACAAGACGACCTTGACCTACTCGCTGCCCCACTGCCGGAACTCGACCCCCATGGGCTAGCCGCCACCGCGGCCACGTCGGAGCTGCAGCCCGTCGACGAGCACCTCCACGCCATGTTTACCGCCAAGCTAGACCAACCACGCTGGATGGATGCCCTCCAGGCCCACCTCCACCGCCGCAGGAGCCATGACGGCCGGGAAGCGCCGGGCACGGAAACGACGTCAGGCATTGCTGCGGGCTCGCCGCGAGGACCTGTCACGTCGGTTCGGCCTATCGGACGGACAATGCCGAAACACAATGTCCGCGATACCCGGGTCGCACTGGTCTTCGCCGTCGTCCTGGCACTGTTGGCCGGCGGCTGGTTCGTCTCCCGGCCGACGCAGAACATCAGTGCGGTGTCGGGTTCCACTGCGGCCCCAACGACCGCCGGGTCCGCGAGCGACTCGCCGACGGTGACCACCAGGGCTAAACCCAGCGTGATGCCGAACGTGGTCGGCAAGAAGCTCGCCGACGCCCAGGACGCCCTGCCGGGCATCCAGCCGGTCATCGAGGACAAGATCGACGCGACCGCCACCGACGGCACGGTGATCGCCCAGGAACCGGCGGCCGGTGCGGCGATTGGCGGCACGGTGATTCTGACAGTGGCCCGGCAGGCCCAGCTGATCTACCTCGACTCCGTCCAACCCGCGTCCGGCGAGTGGAACTCCAGGATCCAAAACGCCGACATCGCGGGCAAGAACTACCTCCACGCGCTGGGGAATGACGTGCGGCGCGACACGCCCCCCCAAGGGATTGAGTACAACATCAGCAAGGGATTCCGCCGGTTCACCGCGACCGCTGGCATTGACGACAACGCGGTTGACTCCTCTCTGAAGATCCAGATGGAGATCTTCGCTGACGGCCGCCGGGTCTTCAGCAAGCAGGTGGCCTACGGCGCGCCGACACCGATCGACCTCGACGTGAGTGGCGTACTACGGCTGGCGTTCCGGTATGCGGGGGTTTCCGGCAGTGAATGCTGTGCCACCAGCGAGCTGGTCTTAGCAACTGCCGAGTTGCTGGGCTTGCCCGCCGAAGTCCCAGCGTCGCCGACTACCGGCGGCTGACCGTCATGTGACTCGGCCAGAGGATCAAACGAAGTCGACTGAGGGTGCGTCGTCATGAGCGGGTTCGCGCAGCTGCTCGCTTACCGCTGACGAAAGATTTTCCTACCAATGGCGGAATCTGCGGAAGTCTTCCGCGTAGTCTTTTGCCGCGGTCTGGGCTCGGGCGAGTTCGCCGCCGAAAAGACCTGTGGCGAGCGGTGCCCATGACGATCCTGCGTCGTCAATCTCCGAGGAGATGATGGCGAGCATGCCGCCGCCGTAGTTGGCTTGCCAAGCGGAGCGACCAAACCACCTGGAATGTCTCACGGAAACCCGTTCTGGGTTGGCGGCAGCCCGCGCATTTTGTAGGTCTTGGGAGATGAGGCCAAGTATGACCTCGGTTCTACCGAAGGCGTCATCGTACGCTGAGTCGTCGGCGAACTGTTCGAGAAAATGACTGCGAATGACGGCATGCAGCCATTCGGCTACAGGTGTGTGGTATTTACCTTGCTGTTTCTGCTTAAAAACGTTCAGGGCGGTTCGTGGATCCTCGCCCGTCTTGGCGGCTCTAGCTACCAGGTTCGGGAGCAAATGCTGCCAGTCTTCGAATGGTGTCCAGGGATTCTCCGCGTCGATGAGCGGTTCGCGACCGCCGCCGTACCTCTTCGGAACGGTCGCGTCGACCAGTAGGGCCTTGAGATTATCCCATCGGCCCTGCCCGGTTGCGGCAAAGGCTGCCGTGAACGTTGCGGCGAGGGCGGGTGCGTGCCTGAGACCGAGCAGAGTAGTGTTGCCGCCTTGTGGCTTGAGGGCTTCGCCTGTGATGGCCTTAAGCGCCGATATCCAGGGCATGAGGGTGTGACCGTCAGCCCAGCGGGCCGCAATCTGGAGCGAGGTCACGAACGGTTCGACGAGCTGCCAGGACGCCGAGACGATCTCCGCGCAGCGGACCAACCGGTCCTCGTCGCTACCGTCGGGCAGGAGCGGCGGGTACTTCGTCTCGTCTCGAAGTGCCGTGAGGATGCCGCGGGCTTCCTGCGAGATGAGGTCATCCAGTTCGATGCGCCGCCGGGAATCGACAACCATTTCCTTGGTGAGTCGGCGGAGGGCGGCAACTCTGTCGCTGGCCTCGGCTTCCTCGACTGAGGCGCGTACGGTAGCGGGATCCGGACCGGTGGGGCCCATGATCGTATTGATCGACGTCATCAGGCTGACCATATTGGTGAGGTACCGATCGCCGAACAGGTCGGCGTAGTTGAGGTCGCCAAGCGTCCGGCCTGCGCCGAGGTCCCACGCGGGGATTTCTCCATCGTCAAAGCGGACCGGAATCAGCCAAGTTGTTTCGGGTGGGTACTGGCGAAACTCTTCGACCGCGAGAGTGAGTTCCTCGTTCATGTACGATTTCGGCTTGGCACGGGACTGCTCGGAGAAGCACGCTAGGAAGATGAGAGCCTCGGAACGGATGGCCTCGCGAACTTTCTGTCGCCACTGATCGCCCGGTGCAAGGGAGGTGCGGTCCCGCCAGTATGGGATCTGGGCGGCCGTCAGGGCGGCGCACAGTTTGTCGACCCGCTCTTCGTCTTCGCGCACGTAGGACACAAAGACGTGCTTGGCCTCACCGGTCGTCATTCGAACCATCGTAGTATTAGATCCGATCTGTGTGCGCACTGCCGCACGTGGTCACGATCCGCCAGCCCTTCGAAGGCAACATCAGTGAGGTCCGGACCGCGTCAGCGGCCAGCGTGTGGCTGTTCCGGCACCGACTGCCGCGCGCTAGCACGTCCGCGACCGCCAGGAGCCGTTACGGCGCTCGGCGGCTCAATGTGGGTAGACCAGTGCGACGAGGAACCCGAGGACATACACTACAGCGAGGATTACCGGCAGCCACTGCTCCAGATGGGTGAGCGGCCAGTACAGCGCTTTGTCCTTGCCCTCGCCGAGCGCCTGCCACTCCGCACGCCAGTACGGGGACGCGGGCAGCTGCTCCTCGAGCATCCCGACCACGATGTACTTGGCTGAGTTGAGCTGACGGTACGACCGGACGATCCAGAACCAGGCCGCGGTCTGTGCCAGGAGCAGGCACAGCGGCAGGACCAGCAGCGACGACGTCAGGAACTTCGATCCCCACAACGCACCGGCTGCCGTCAGGGTTGCGGTGTTCAGGCTCAGGAAGAACCCGTTGGCCAGCGCCCGCCGGGCGCTGATGCGGTCGGCCATTTCGACGTACATCTTGTACTGGTCGAGGATCGCGGCCTGGTAGGCGGCCTTCTCGCCGGTGTAGGCCGTCTCGTCGACCGGGGTCCACAGGCTACTGCGGACGGCCTGGACGTCGATCGGCTTCGCCCGGAAGTAGCGGGACAGGAACTGGGGCACCGGCTCACTCTAGGCTGGTCCGCGGCCGATGCGATGCTGTTGGTCGTAACACGCCGGTGGTGATCTCCGACCTGACCGGCGCGGGGGAGCGAAACGGGGGCGTGATGAATCCAGATGAGCGGTTCAATGTCTACTCGTCGGTGGACGTGCCGGCCAGCGCGCTGCCCGCCCTGCCCCGGGTGTTCGTCTCCCATCGCAACCTCGACAAGCCACTGGCCGAGGCGGTGACCGCGGTGCTGGCCCAGCTGGGCGTGCGCTACTGGTTCGACCGCGACGACGTGGACAGCCAGGCGGCCGCCGCGCTTGGCATGGTTGGTGACCAGCAGCTGGTGCACGCGATCGAGCGCGGGGTCCGACACTGCACGCACCTGCTCGGCCTGCTGAGCTCCGCCACGGTGGGGTCGTGGTGGGTGCCCTACGAGATCGGGTTCTCCCGGTCGGCGAACATCCCTGTGTCTTACCTGGTGCTGCAGTCGATCGGCTCGATGGCCGGATTGCCGGAGTACGTCCGGCTCGGTGCGAACTTCTGGTCGGCCGACGAGTTGGTGCGGTGGGCAGGCCGCCTAGCGGAGGGCCGGCGCGGCAGCGTGGACGGCTCCGTGGTCGACGGCCTGACCGGTTTCGTTCCGCGCCTGCCGCCGGTGCCCGAGGTCGCCGAGCTGGCCGCGCGAGCGGTGGCGGCCATCGAACTGCTCGCCACCCCCGGCGCCTGGGCCGCGCTGGAACTCACCCGGACCGACAGGTTTCAGTGGCTGCCCAGCACGGGCGGAATCGTTCGCGACCTGGCCTACGACCTGCTCGCGCCGTTGGCTTTCCTCGAGGTTGCGTCGGGGACCGTCAGCGCACGCGAGGAAGAGCTTCTCCGGTCGGCCGCGGCGGCGGCGACTTGGCATCGTGTGCTGGCCCAGACGACCCCGGCCTTGCCCTACGAGCCGGAGGTCGAGTGCTGGCGGTACGAGCGCTATCGAAACCCGCCGGTGCACTGGCTGCAGGGCTTGACGACCGGGCAGCTCCACGAGCGCCTGCATCGCTTCTTGATCGTCGATGACCTCGACGGTCGGCCTCGGCTGGCCACCCGTGAGGAGTTCAAGGAAGAGTTCGACAGCGTGCTGCGCGGCGGCATCACGCGGGAGGAACGCTCGCTGGGTGTCCTGCTCAACCCGCTGTTCGGGTTCACCCCGGCGAATCGACCCGTCTACTGGCGGATCCTGGCGGTTCAGTACGAGATCTACCACCGGATTCTCGGCATCACCCCGCCTTCGCGTACCTTCGACGAGACGACTTCGGCGCTGGCCAGGCACTTGGCCGACCAGGCCCGGTGAGTGAGCGAGGTCGGCTGTCCACTGTATCCCTTCGCGGTCACGCCGTCATGCGGATCAGCACCCCTCCGTTGGACATGTAGTAGTACGCGGCTGGCCCGTCGTACGCGACCGGGATCGGCTCGACGGGAACCGGCGTCTGCGTGTTCGGGGTGAGCGTTGCCGTGTTCACGGTGACCAGCCGCGGCGGTACGTTGTAGGTCCCGGCGACCAAACTGCTCTCGGTGACCGCCCCCTCGTGCCGTTGGACCGTTCGATCCGTAGACTTCCGAGCGGCCGACCTGTAGTCGCTGCTATCGCCTCGACGGCGGAATCCGCCAAATTCGGACGAACAGTGTTCCCCGCTGATCGAGCTGGACGCCGACGATTGATGGGATGTCGGCCTGTTGGAGCGCGCGGTCGCGAACGCGATCGACAATGCGCTGCGCCACGCCACCACCGGCCGCTGGGCGATCGCGATCAGCGCGAGTGCCAACGCCGTCGGCCGCGTCGTCTACCACCGCCAGGAATGCCGAATGGCGCTGTCGACTTGGCGTTCGGGGACTTGCAGTGCATCGGTGAGAATCCTGGCACGGCTGGTGACGTACCGGGTGGTCTGATTCGAGCCACAGCTCATCGAGTTGCGGCGTCGGGCTTGCGCTCGGGTTTCGATCCGTTTTGGCGGATCGTCCGCCTGAGGCGGTAGAAGTGGTGTGACAGGAGCAGGGTGGTGGGGGCGATTGTGGCGAGGGGAAACGAGACGGGCACGCTGAGGTCTGCGTCGGCGAAGGCGAAGAGAGCACCTTCCGGGCTGTAGTCGGGCAGGGTGACGCCCGTTGCAGACAGTGCGGCACGGGCACTGCGCCAGGGCTTCGTGTAGTCCGGGCTACCCTGCCGTGTCGCGGGCATCAGGAAGACACATTTGGCGAGAAACCCGTTCTCCTTCAGCCACTGGAGCTCCCATCGCGTGCCGGGGAAGTCCAGCGGAATGACAACGATCAGCTCGGCTGCTCGGGCGGCTGCGGTCACTCGACTGCGCCAGTCGGCTTCGGTGCAGGGAAACTTGCCGATACCCGGGATGTCAGGAGCCCATTCGCCGTCCTGCTGGTCGGTGGCGGCAGTCAACAATACATCAGGCCGTCCAGCGGCGATCAGTGGCCGGGAGGCGGGAAGCGCGACGGCGAGGAGGGCCTCGAAGTCGGTCTGGATGTTCACGACGCCCATCCGGCCCTCGAACTGGACCACCGCGCCGACCTCGGCGGTACCGAGCCGATCAGCGGTGGTGAACGGACGCAGGTAAAGCGAGAACCGTGGCGGCTTGCCTTCGGGGCGGTCCAGGACACGTTCGACGATGAGCCCGGCCCTGCGGTCACGGCTTCGCTGACGCGCCCGGTTCTCCCAGCTCATCAATGCGCGGATGATCAGGAACAGGGGCAGGAAGACAACACCGCTCATCAGTGCAAGGAGGAAGTAGAGCAAGAAATAAACTACGGTCTTCGCGGGCTGCCAGTCCGGGACGAAATTTTCCCACGGCTCGCCGAAAGGCGGGACCCAGCCGGAGCTTCCGATGGCGACGAGTCCGACCACGACGAGCACGACCAGCGAGCGCGCCGCATTCCCCGCGTGCACGGGTCGGAACGCCAGCAAGACAGCTGTGGCCGGATACAATCGGCCACCCTTCGACATCCAGCATCCAGGCCGCGCCGATCAATACCGCCGGCGGCAGAAGTCGCAGCAATCCGCTCCCGATCAGAACGCGCATGCTCATACGGAGACTCGGGCACAGAGCGGGCTGAACGTCCAGTGCCAACCAGCCGTCGACGACCATTCCTGTGCGGGTGGACCCGCCCGTACCTCGGCACCGATACATTGGGGGAGCGGTGTTCTGGTGAAGCGCCAAGCAAGGGGATTTGTCCGGCAAAGTCGCCCGTCTGGACCGGTCGGTTCGTGGCCGCGAGCGACGAACGTGTAACGAATCGGCGATGGCTCTCGACTACGATCAGACGGCGGGTACGAGGGCGGTGAACCGATGGTCGAGGACCTTGCCGAGCGTGAACGGCAGACGCAAGCGGATGCCGCGCGGATGGTCGGGACGAATCTGCGCACCGTGGTGCTGGGCACGGGGTGCGGGACTCTCGTCCTGCTGTTCGGCCCCCGCCTCGTGGTCTCGTTGTTCTCCGCACTGGGACTGCCCGTCAAGCGCGGGGACGTGACCTGGCTGATCATCACGGCTGTTGTGCTGTACGGGATCGCGCGGCTGTTGCCGGCGCTCGGCATTGCGGCCGTCCACGCGTTCATCTGGGCCAAGGCGCGAGGCGTCAGCGCTCGTGTCGCGCGCGATCCCGGACTCGCCGCCCTGATCGTCCCGCCGTCCTCGGGGCAGCTGGCCCTGCTCAAGAAGGTCGTCGGACACGGCCGGGCGGTCCAGCGGATCCTGCTGCGGCTCGTGGTCGCCTTGGTGGTGGCGACCGCCGTGGTCTGGGTGGCGGTCCTGGCCGCGCGGCAGTCGCCTGGCGCGTCCGGCTGGGTGCCCGGGCTGACGCTGTTCTTCGCGGTGGTGGTGCTCGTCCTGCTCATCGCCCTGAGCGGGCGGTTGCGCCGCTGGCGGGTGGCGCGGCACGTCCGGACCTGGTCGGAGAATCCTGCGCTGTCGGCGAACCTGTCCTCGATCGGGCCGGACGAGGATGGTCGCCGGGCCACCCTCGTCCCGGACCTCACCGTCGTGTTCGCCGAGCCGCGGTGGCAGATGCGGATGCGCGGCGCCGGGCCGGTGTCCGCCACGCGCAACGTGCTGAACCGGGCCCCGCTGAAGATCGCCTACCTCAGGCTGTTCGACAACCAGGCCAGGACGCGGGATTTCCTGCGCGGGGCCTGGCGCGAGGTCGGGTACGTCCACCTGCTGCGCAGCGCGGCCTCGGTCAGCCCGGCGGAACTGCGCGAGGCGCGGCGGACCGGTGGTCTCGGCACGATGTTCGTCACCTCGCCCCGGGTCTTCCGCCAGCGGCTGGTCGACCGGCCCGCCACTCCGCTGGGCCCGGGCGCCCACCGGCTGGGCGCGGTGACCGACCTCCCGCTGAAGGTGCACGACCCGCACGGCAGCTACCCGGTCCGGTCGGTGCTCTGCCACGGCAGCTTCTGGCGGATGGCGGTCGACCTGCTGCTCGCGCGGGTCGACCTGACCGTGCTGGACCTGTCCGGGTACCAGCCGGGCAACACCGGGACCCAGTTCGAGCTCCAGCGGGTGGTGGACCGGATCCCCGTCGGGCAGGCCGTCCTGCTCTGCGATTCGCGCAGTGACCGGCTGTTCCTCGAGGCGCAGATCCGGCACCACTGGGCGCAGATGGCCGCGAACTCGCCCAACAGCGGGGCCGGCAGCCGCCGGATCAAGGTCTGGGTGACCGACACGATGTTTGACTACAGCGGTCCGCTGAAGCGGTCCCAGCGGTTCGGTGATGACCGCCGCTGCCTGTCCCGGTGGATGGTCGCGGACGTGCTCGGTCTCGCCCGATGAGCCGGCCGGTTGCCCGACGCCGAGGGTGATGCGCGCGAGCGGCGAAATACCTACAGTACGTCCGCGGCCTTTCCGTTTCCCGTTACTTCGGTGCGTGGCGCCTCTCTGCCGAGGACGTCCGGTCGACGCTCTGGGCCGAGGGCGTCGACGACCGGGCCCCGGCTCATCAGGCGGCCACCCTCGAGTAGTACAAGGTCTACCACTCGGTCGGCCGCTCGCTGACCACGATTCGGTGATCTTTCATGCGCTTTCGCGATCCTATTGTTGCGCTGGCCGGTCGGCGCTGCAATCGAATCTTGACCCCGTTTGGAGTAGTCGACAAGTTTTTTTAAAAGGTTATGCAATGGCTGGTTGATCGTGTTTGATGGCTGCGTAGGCCTGATCGTCAGCCATGTGCCGGTGGCCATGCTGAGTGTCGTGACAAGTAGAAATGCAAACTGCCAGAAGTAGCTGGCAACGATGCCGGCAGCGACTTGCGCTCCGCCTGAGAGTGCTAGCGCGATGCTGGCTAGCATGCGGACCCGGCGGAGTTTCACAAGAACATCGTGCCATATGGCTAGTGAATCCTCATCACACGTTCGGAGGATGAATGACCCGTTCGCGGAGCTCTCGCCCGGCGTGGTCGAGGTCGCCGTCAGCTGTGAAACACTGCTGGACGGACGGCGTCTGGGCCGACGGCACGAACCGCTGGTTCCTCGTCACCGGGCTCGGTTGGGGTCCGTACCGGGGCCGGCTGACCTCGATCCGCGGCTTCGTCAGCGCGACTAGGATCAAGGATCAGGCGCTCGTCGGTCGTCTGCGGCAGTTGCTCCCGGAGTGCTGGGACTCGGGCCACAGGTTAGAGTTGTCAGGGGCGACAGCGGCGGACCGCCCTTACGTGTCATTCCCGGTACTTCTTGCATATCGGACGCGGCGTCACAACGTTCCGATCGGTGTGCTTCGCCGAGACCGGTCTAAGCGTGGCCGTAAACAGTCAGAGCAGCGCTGAACTGGCTGACATTGTCCAAGGTGTGGCTGAGGATGGTCTTGATGTTCGACGAAGAGTTGATCTTCCCAGTCAGGAGTCCTGGCTGGACGATCGTGATCGTCCACGAGATTTGTCCAGCGCCGCTCAGCCATCGGTCGAAGAGATGCTCGAGGTCACTGGCTGGCCCGGTCAGCAAAGTGCTTCCTTCTCGCAGCCGGTACTGCAGTCTGCGGGCGAGCCGGGACGGACTCAGCCACGCCACACTCCGGCTTGCCTGGGCTGCGACCTCGTAGAGATCACCGACTCGAGCGCCGGGAGCAGCGGACTTCGTGAACTTGCAGTGCACGAGGGACACCTCTCGACGGCCGTCCGGGCCTTGTCGGCCGATGACCACGAGATCGGCGACCTCGCCGGCTCGGTCGTCGTCGATGACGAACTCGACGTCCGGGTCGCTCTGGTACTGCTTGGCTGTGTAGGTCTTGATGTTGACGAGCCCCTCGCGAGGAGGATCGGACTCCCGGCGGATGTCGACGCCATCGAAGTCCCACATCTTCAGCACGTCGGTGCCGAGATCCTCGTACTCCGGCTGTGGCTGGAACATGTTGGGTCCGATGCTGGCGGCGCCGTCGGTGTAGAAGACAGTCGGGCTGAACTCGGTGAGGTACTCGGAGAACGATAGGTCAGGCGAGGTGCCCCCAATGAGTACTCGGAGGTCGGAGGAGTTGTCCGCAGTGACCTTGCCGGTAAGAGTCTGCCGTCCGGTCCAGACGACCTCGCCGTCGACCAGCGCGCGTAACGCGAGTTCTGTTTTGCTGACGCGGGCTACTTCGAGCGCCAGCTCTTCGAGGCCGAAGGCGCGGCTGCAGTCGGTGCTGCGGACGTGCAATCCGTTGCCGAGCGTGCTGGTCTCAAGGTGCGCGAGGTAGGGCTCCACGGGGAACTGCTCGAGTCGGCGTGGGCTCAACAACGCCAGTCCGGGAAGCCCTGAGGGAGTGGTATCGGCGGCCGCGTGAGCCAGGAAGGCAAGCCGGAAGCACCAGTCGCGGAACTCCATCAGACCGACCAGATCCGGGCTGAAGACCTTGGCTCGGCCGTAAGAAACCCCCAGCGAGGTGATGCTCGCCGGCGGCGGCTTCTGGTCTCCGGCGAGCATTGCCGCGGTGACGATCATCGGGTCGTAGACCCGAGCAATACCGTGACCCGTGCCGTAGGAGCGCGTCTCCGATGGAAGTACTGCCTCGCCGACCCGGGTGCCGGCCATCATCCGGTATGCGGCCAGCCTCCCACCTGCCGCACGCGCGCTGCGCATGCCGACGGAGTGGTAGTTGTCGACGGCCAGGCTGTTCATCAACCGATCGAGCCACAGGGGATCGATCAGCCGGGGCTCGTCCAGCCCCAGTGCGGCAAGGAGATCAGTAATCGTCCGGTCGCGTGTTCCGTGGACGAACACCAGCCCGTGCGTGCGGTCGTGCACGGCTACGTGGATCTCGTAGCCGTAGCGGTCCAATGTGTCGGCCTCAAGCCATTCCGGCCGGATCAGGTGTTCGGTAACGACAACCAAGACCTCGCCACCCGAGTCCACGCCTTGGTAGATGACCGTTCCGTCACCGAGCTTCACGAGCTCGGTGTGGAAGTCGAGCGGCCCACCTTCCGTTCTGAAGACCTGGACGTCCTTGCGGGGCCGGATCCCGGCCAGGCTCAGTGGTTCGATCGGCTCGGGGTCGAACGAACGCAGGTACTCTCGGCGACGGGCTTCATCGGCGACGGCCGCGTCCGCGATCGCCGGCACGAGTGTTGCCCAGGCTACGTCGCTGTTGTAGAGGTCTTTTGTCTCGTCGTTGACGTCTTCTTTCACGGCGAGCAGTTCTGCGGTCGGACCGTCGGCGAGGATGCGGGTAATGCGGCCGAGGAATTGCAGAGTCGCCGGCAGAGTCGCATGTGGCCGATGGTATGCGGCGACCTTCAGGCGCGGGAGGTCGAAACCTTCTCCGAGAACTCCGACGCTGACGAGCCCCCGCAGGGTGCCGTCTTCGACCTGCCGCAGGATCGTCCGAACTGTCTTCATCGGGGTCGTTGCGGTGATGAGGCCCATGGGGGCGCCGTGTTCACGGTAGAGCTCGGTGAGCTGTTCGGCATGGCTGACGCTGCTCGTTCGGGCGATGATCCGGCTGCCTGCGAGGGTGTGCTCCTTCGAGGAGGCACGCGTGATCGTTGCTTTGGCCAACGCGGTATCCCGCTCCTCTGCCGTCGCCTGGCTGTTGACGTCAACGGGGAGGAAATCGATAGGTGAGAGCACGCCGTCCGCCAGCGCCTGGGTGAGGGTGTAGGAGTACACGGTTCTTGCGGGAATCGGCTGCTTGTCCCGGCGAAGCGGCGTCGCGGTGACCAGCGTGACGGGCGCGTCCGACAGAGTCTTGAGCAGTTCCAGGTACGTCGGGGCGGGGGTGTGGTGGGCTTCGTCGAAGATGAGCAGGTCGAACAGATCGGGAGGGGGCGGGACGACGTTCTTGTGCGCTGGTGACAGGACGCTGGGTGTCCCGATGATGACGTCGAATGCCCGTAGCTTCTCCCAATCCGAGTCCTGCTGCCTGCGTTTGGTCACCGAGATCGTCCGTGGCCCGGGCAAGTCGGCGGCGATGACACCCGCGCGACGGAGCACCCGGAGCAAGGTGAATTCGCTTTCAAGTTGCTCGCGCAGCAGTCGGGAAGGCGTGACGATGAGGACGCGTTCGGATCCGAGCAGGAAGGGGAGCAGCGTCATCACCGCGCTTTTTCCGCTGCCGGTCGGCATGCTGACCAACGCAGGGTCCTGGTTCGTGCTGAAGTGGGCCGCGACGGCGAATGCTGCGCCGAGCTGAGCTCGGCGCAGCACCGCCCGGTCTCCTGTGGACGCCGGGACAGTCTGCCCGGATGTCGAGAAGGGGCCCGGGACGGTCAGTCGGAGGGTGGACTTGTTCGACTCGAAGTAGGACTCGGGGGCATCGGTCATGGCGGCTCGCTCGGATCTCAGAATTCGTGCCCGAGGAATCGTGACCACTGGCAGTTTTGCTACACCTTGTCACCCATTCGAGTTGATCGACGCAAGCGTTGTCATGAAGGGATCAAGCGACGTTATTGGTGCTGAACCAGGGCTTGACCTGCGTAGAGTGCGACCTGTAGGCGCGGCAGCGCCGGTCGCAGACTCTCACTATGACTGGCCCTCTTGTCTGGCCGGTCGTGACGAGATCGACATCGGTTCATGGGTGCTGTCGGGTGTTGACGAGGATGACCACTGAGACGGCGATCTACTCACGACCCTGCTAGGTGCTCGGGGTGCCGTTGCGCCAGACGCAGGGGGTGCTGTTGCCGATGGCGAGGCGTTGGTTGATGTTGGCGCGCAGGCTCATGAGGTAGCCGTCGCGGGTGGCGTTGATGAACATGTCGGCTGGTCGGCTGTCGGTGCTGAGTGTCCAGCCGTGGCCGGCCCACCAGGCGGTGAGGGCGTCGAAGTAGGCGTTGTTGTTCTGGGTGGTGGGCAGCCCGTTGACCCAGAAGGTGACACCGAGCAGGAGCTGTCCGGTGGGTTTGCCGGCGGAGTCGGTGCAGTTCAGGGGCTGCGGCGGTAGCTCTTCCAGGGTGAAGCCGGGCGGGAACGCTCCGGCGGTGGCTTCGCGGATCTGGTTGGTGGCGGCGGTTTGGGCTTCGGCGAGCGTGATGGTGAGGTTCATGGGGTGGTTGTCTCCGCATCCGGCAGTGGCGGCCAGCAGAACTGCGAGGGCGAGGAGCCACGAAAGCGTCTTCGGGGTTCCCTTGCGTCCTCGCGTCGCGGCGGTCACGGTGCCGACGCACCTGCTATGACGTTGGCCATCCCCTGGAGTGACTTCGAGTTGGGGTCCCAGTAGTCGGTATGGCCGCCGGTCGCGTTCGAGTCGAAGGCGTGGCCGCCGAACCAGCCGGTTGTGGGGTCGGGGCCGAGCGGATCGACGGGGTCAAGGGCGGGGATGTCGAAGTTGGTCAGCGCCGTGACCGGGTCCAGCGCCGCTTTGGTCGCGAAGACGTGGTTGCCCATCTGACCAGATGGGACACCGTCGAGGTGCAGGTCGGTGGCGTGCTGGACGCCGACGCCGGGGCTGGCGACCATGACGAGGTTGTCCGCAGGGAGACCGAGGTCGCGGGAGGTCTGGCCGACGACGGTGGTGCCGTAGCTGTGGCCGATGACGGTGGAGTTGACGGCGATGGGGTCGTGGCTGGCGCCGAGCCCGTCCTGGAAACGGCGCAGCCCCGGCTCTGCGTGGTCGGCGAAGCTGGTGCTAGCAGCATCCGGGATGATGCTTTGCGGGGCGTCGTAGCCGGCCCAGGTGATGACCGAGGTCGGGACCGGGTTGATGATGCTTGCGGTGTGGTTCATCAGGTCGGCCCGCTGGATGTCGGTGGCGAAGCCGTCGAGTCCCGCGAAGGTGCCGGGGACGTAGGTGGCGACGTTTTGGGCGTGGTCCGGGTTGCCGATCGCGATGATGGCATGGCCGGCGTTGGCGGTGTCGATGCCGAGCAGGAACGCCGGTGGCTGACCGGGCAGGGGCTGGGTGAGCCGTTCGTTGATCGCGTCCAGTCCCTGCAGCTTCTTGTCCATGGCGTCGGCGTCACGTTCGAGGTCGAAGTACTCGTTCTGCTGGGTCGGGTCGGCCTGGTCCAGAGCGTTCATGCGGTTCCGCAGGTCTTCACGTTGGTGCTGCAAGTCGGTGTACTGCTGGGCGAAGACCGTCCGGTTGGCTTTGTCCCGGACTTCGGCCGGCAGCCCGTCCATGACGCCGAGCGCCGCGGGCCGGTCGTGCAGGAGGATCGCCTGGCCGGCGGGGGACAGGCTGGCCCACCACGCCGCGGTCTGCGATGGCGTGGCGTTCGCCGGCGGCTCCGGCAGGGTGAGCCCGGGGTCGACTGCTCCGGCTGCGGCTGCGGCGGCCACGGTCGTTTCGTCGCCGGTGCCGAACTCGCCGGTTTCGGCGCGTTTGAGGACGGAAGTGAGGTCTTGGTCGATGTCGTCGGCGGTGCGGAGTGCTTGAGTGATGTCGTCGACGACTTGCTGGTGAGCTCGGGCTCGGTCGCCGGGGTCGAACTCCGGTGGGGGTTGGCCATCGGGAAAGGTGTCGGTGACCGTGCCAGTGTCGGAGATGCGGTAGCCGTACTTGCGGGCGTATTCCTCGGCGTTGGTCACGGCGCGTTGCACGCCGGTGATGGCGTCGGAGGCCTGGGCGATGGCTTTGCCGACGATGCTGGCCCCGGCGGCGAGCTTCTCGATGCGGGCCATCAGTGCCCGGTGCGCGGATGCCGCCGTGTCGGCAGCCGGCCCGGCCCAGCCGTCCACGGGAAACGTTTTGCCGTAGTCGTCGCCGGAATGGACCAGCACGTCGAGCTGCCGGCGGATCGTGTTGTAAATTTCGTCGATCTGTGCGGTGTTCCACCGCTTTACATCCGACAGTGAGACCATCAGCGCGGACCTCGGAGAGAACCGGTTTGGGCCAGATCGTCGTTGCCGGCCTCGTCCGTGGCCTGGTAGCGCTCAGCTGCCGTAGCCAGGCTCTCGGCCTGAGCCTCGGCGTCGATGCACCAGGACTTGAACGCTGTCGTCCACGACTCGCCCATAGCGGGAGCGGTCTCGGCGGTCGTGCCGCCCGGCATGGCCGCAGCCAGCCTGCGGACAGGCCCCCCGCAGTCGACGCCTCGCAACTCAGCCACCGCCTCGGCAGCGTGTCTTCGAGCGGTGCGGAGTACCTCCGGGACCGTCTGAAACCCCATTTGTCCCTCCCCGTAGCGACCTAGTCACGGTAAGCCACGGGAATGTCGAGTGCAATATGCACATCGCATGCTGTGTGGAGTTGACCTGCTTCTGTCCAGTACTTTCGGATGGTCAACAAAACGCGTTGATCTGGCCGAATCCGTGGGTCAACCACCGGCCGAAACGGCCCTTGCTGCGGATTTCGCATCGATTTGCATCGTGCTACGCGGAATCTCCGTCATCGACGTTATCCGGTTCGAACGAGTCGCTGCGGCGGCCTTGAAGCCAGGTCGTCTTCGGGGATGGGGCAACGAATCTGCGCGATGGCGCGTGATCATGAACAGAGGGCAGGTCAACGTGGATGCTCGTCAGCGTAGGTGTTAGATGGTGAACGCTTGGCCGTTTTTCTTGTGGTCGTTCGCCGCCTGCTCCATGCGGGCGGCCTGCTTGGGTCTGCTCGGAGTAGTGTCTTGTGGTCGATGAGCGGTGTCTCGGCCTGCGTGCAGAGAGCATCAAGCCCGGCGCCGGTCGGCGGCGTGGCGGCAGGCGCGTGGCCGTGACCGCGCCTTCGTGCGTACTGGGATGACATGATCGGTCAAGGGTGTGCTTCTGGAATGGGAATCTGTAACGATGGCAGGGTGAAGACCCTCTCGCCGCGTGTCTGGGGCACCGCCGCTCTGGCGTGCTCAGGCGGCGCTCAGATTCTCGCAGGAATGGCGGGAATCCTGGTCTGGCAGCTGGCATTCCTGCTGCTCACGGTGCTGAGCTTGAGTTTCAGTGCGTGGATTGCCGCGCCAGCTCTTCAAAAAATCCGATAACTTGACTCGAACCCCAAAAATCTTTCCCTGCGACATCTTCTAGGCAAGATAATCGAGTCTTCGCGGGACCTCAGTCAGTTCAGTCTCATCGTTGACTGTATTGACCAGCTGTACCGGGGTCGGGGGCGACTCAGGCGCTGCGAAAGCGCCGGCCTCGCGATTTCATGTGGTGAGCGCCAGCGGTGCAGTCGGGAAACGGTTGTCGAGAATTGTCTGCAGAAGGCCCGGCAGCTCGGCCGGCAGGAGCTTGTCTGCGCAATCCGTGAGCTTGGCGCTCGACCACCAGCGGCGCTCGATGAGACCCGCGCGTTCGTTGTCGGTGTACCGGGTCGCGGTGCGCGGTGCGGTTGTGTCAACGCGGGCGAGGTAAACGTGGTCGAGGCGGTGGTGTTCGCGGCCACGATAAGTGAAGCGGCTTTCCCGAGTCCAGAGCTTGCGGCCGATCTGGTCGACGACGAGCCCGGTTTCCTCGGCGACCTCGCGGCGAGCCGTGTCTTCGAGCTTTTCGCCGGGGGCCTGGCCGCCGCCGGGGAGTTCCCACCAGTGGTGATCGGGGTTGTCAGGGTCGCGGGCGTGGATAAGCAGAACTTCGTCGGCGGGGTTGAGGAGTAGGACACGTGCGCCGACCCGCAGGGCCGGTTCGCTGGGAAAAGGCATTGGGTGAAGTCCTTGTGCTTGGACAGTCAAAGGGACGCTCGCAGTGGCCGTTCATGAGCCTCGGTGGGCGGACCATTGGTGGGCAGCGTTGCGGAGTGCGAGCTTCCACGGCCGCGGATCGTCGGCGGCGATGGTGGTCCAGAGGCGAGCGTTGACGGCGACGAACGTGTCGAGGCCGTTTGGCGGGACGTGGCTCCAAGCAGGAAGCGTTTGAGCCCAGGCTTCTGCGGCGGTGGGTGTGTGGCCCTCGGCGATGAGCCAGAGTGCGGCACAGGCCGGGTCTACCCAGGGTGCGCCGAGGGTGGGCCAAGCCCAGTCCACCAGCCACGGCCGGCCGTCGCTGACGAGGACGTTATTGGGGTTGAGGTCGGTGTGCAGCAGGTGCTCGCCGGCGAGTAGGGCCAGGTCGGTGTCGTCGACCAGGCCGGTCCACCGTTGTTCGATCCGGGGCAGCGGCAGCGGTGGTGGTTCGAGTTCGCCCAGCCGGGCGAGGGTGCGTGCCAGGCCGGTGAGGTCGGGGGAACCGGGGGAGAGGTCGGCGGTGTGGCCGGGGAGGTGGTCGAATCCGAGCAGGTCCCAGTCAGCGGGGTTCAGGTGCCAGCGCAGCCGGGGCGCGATCCCGGAGATATGGGGTGCGATGGCGGCTTCGCGATGCTGACCGCGGACACCGGGATGGTCCTCCGGCATGCCTTTGACGAACACGGCGCCGTCGGCGGTGTGCAGCACGGCGGCGAACGCGGCGTTCAGCCCGCTGGCCACCGGCTCAACGCGACGGATCCCACCGACTTCGGCCTCGACCGCGGCGCGTACCGCCGGAGGGAGGGTGACGCGGTCGCGGGTGCCCATGGACGCCGCTGTGCTGCCGGGCTGGTTCACGCCGCCACCGCGCAGGTGAAGCCGAGGGTGGTCAGCCCTTCGGAGCAGAACAGCGATTCCGACGGCCCCCCGGCGGCGGCCTGCAGCAGCTGGTAGCGCGCGCCGTGCCGGGCGCCCCAGGTCATGGCAGCTCGCCACAGGGCGCGGCCATGCCCGCGGCCGCGGTGCCCGGGAGCGACGCCGAAGTACTGCGGCAGCAGGACCGGTGCCCCGTCGCGATCGGGCATCACGGCGAGCGGACCGATCGCTCCGAGCACCACGCCTTCGTGGACGGCGGCGAGGATCGGCCCGTCGACGCGGCCTTCACGCCAGCGCCGACACAGAAACCCGAGCCCGGTTTCCGGTGCCTGCTGGGCCAGCACGGCGAAGGTGTCCTGAGTGGATGGAGGGCAGGCGTCGAGATCGCGGATTCGTTCGGCAGCGCCGGGGTTGTCCTCCTGGGTGAGCGTCTTGAGCAGGACCCGGGTTCCTGCGGCGGCGTCGGTCTGCGGTGGCTCGGGGGTGAACCAGATGACGCGGCCGGTCGCGGCGCCGTAGGCGGCGCACCATCGGCGTGTCGCCGCGCGCAGAGCTGTGGTGTGGGGCTCGGCGGGGCCGTAGACGTGGGTTTTGATCATGCCGGTTCCGCGGTGGGTGAGCGTGGGAATGACAGTCAGGTCAGGGCGGTGGACGATCTCGTCGACCAGGACGGTCTCGGACTTCGTTGCCGACCAGCGGCGCTCCTTGTCGAACGGCAGCATCTGCCCGGTGCGCGCGGCGGCGACGACCTCGTCGAAGATCTCCGGCCCGAGCGTGTCCGGGTGCACTGGTCCCAGGGTGGGGACGACGGGCACCTGCAGGACGCGGCGCAACCAGCGTGGCCGGAATCGCATGTCGGCACGCTACCTGCCGCCATCAGGCCGCTCGGTGACCCCCGGTGTAGGACACGCCGGAGGTCACCGAGAGGTGGACGCGCGTTAGTACGGGTTGTCGTCGCCGGCGTTGCAGCTGCACTTCGATGACTCGACGAGATCGTCCAGGTGCTCGACGAACTCGATCTCGGCCGGGCCGCGTGGGGCAGCAAGCGGCACGGGGATGGTGGTGCCGCTCGGGTCGCGCCGTTCGAGTGGGACGAGGACAGCGGTCATGGGTTTCCTCCTTTCGGGTGATCAGTGCTGGCAGTAGGTATTCAGTGGGGCTTTGGCTTTCCGGTAGAGGGTGACCAGGGGCATGCAGGTGCCGCAGCTGCCCTGCAGCTGGCAGCCGGTGCAGCCGCCCTGGCGCAGCAGCAGCCGGTCCGCGATCCCACCCAGCCTCGCCAGCCCGGCCAGGCCCTCCTCGAGCAGCGGGATCTGGGGGTCGCGGCCGACCTTGCAGATGCTGGCCATGCCGTGCGGGTCGACGTGGAAGAACGTGTGGCCGGCGTTGCAGCCGGTGAACGGCTTCCGTTTGCGCAGGTACTCCTGCGACTGCGCGGGCAGGCTCTCCGCGCCGCCGTAGATGGTGGGCGACATGTTGGAGAACACGTGGTGCGGCAGCTCGTAGCGTTCGGCGAGTGCCTTCATCGCGTCCAGCTCGTGGGCGTTGTGCTGGGTGACGATCAGGTTCAGGTTCAGCGGCAGCGCGGCCTCGTGCGCGGCGGCCAGCCCGCGGGAGAACTTGTCGAACGATCCTCGGCGGCGGGTGAGTCCGTCGTAGGACTCGGCGGTGGCGCCGTAGACGCTGATGGTGAGCCGGTAGGGCCGGTACCGGGTCAGCAGCTCGAGGATGTTGGGTTGGGCGAGGCGGGAGCCGTTGGAGGAGATCGACAGCATCATCCCCAGCTCGAACGTCCGCTGGTACACCGCGGTGAACAGCTTGTCGATCAGCGGTTCGCCGCCGGTGAGTTGCAGCCACAGCACCCCGGCGTCCGCGAGCAGCTGCAGCAGCCGTTCCCGATCCGGCCAGGAGAGGCCTTCGAAGCGTTTGAGGCCGAGGTAGCAGTGCTCGCAGTCGTAGTTGCAGCCCAGGTTCAGCTCGTAGGAGGCACGACCGTAGGCGTGACCGGACGGGGCTCGCACCAGGACCACGTCGGTCTGCCGGCGGCCGGAAAGATCCAGATCCGGCCAGCGTCGGCTCGCGGCCTCCACCAACCAGCCTGGACAGAGCTGCCCGGCCGCGACGGACGCCAGCTCCTCCCATAGTCGCACCGGCAGCCGGATCCCTGACTCGCTGCCGGGGCGCAGCAGGAGATAGTCCTCGAGAAACGGGCTGGCGATGAGCTCGAACACGGGGGCTCCTTCTCGCGAGTGTTAGCCGGTGGGACGTCCGACGAACCGGCTGTACTCGATCGCGGCGATCGAGGCCTGGACCTGCTCGGCTGCCGGGGAGGGCCGGGCTGCGTTGACGACGACGGTGAGGCTGCAGCGGCGGATGTCGATGAAGTGCGGGTCAATGTCGGGGGCCTCGCACAGCTCCCGTAGGGCGGCTTGCCAGTGCCGGAGGTCGGTCTCCGGGCCGAGGTGTTCCCAGGGGAGGACGATCCACTTGCCGCGCCGGAGTGCCGCGGCGATGTCGTGCGGATCCGACACCCAACGCGGTGCGATCATGGCGCTGCCCGGGAGTGGATGAACCCGGCGGGGATCCGCCAGCCGGGGTGGGGGTCGAGGTGGATCCGGTGCACCGTCCGGCGTCCGGTGAAAGCGGTCCGGCCGTGCAGCCATCGCCGGTTGTTGACCACGTAGCCGCCACCGGCAGTCGCCGGGATCGAGATCGCGTGGCGGCGAATCACCTGGTCGAGTACGGAGAGCCGTCGCTGGGTGTGCGGGGCGAAGCGTGCCAGCTCGTCGCGCCGCAGCCGCAGGCCCGCCAGCTGGTCCGGGCCGGGTTCGAAGACGTTGCCCACGATCCCGGCAGCGCCGCCGAAGTAGGCCCCACGCCGCGTCGAGAGGTCGGCGAGCGCGTCGGGAGCGGTGGTGGCCAGCTCGGCGTGTACGGCTTGGCCGTCGACGAGGACGTAGTTCCCGCCGCGCTCGGCCGGCTGCACGCACACCGCCATCACCAGCAGCGGCGGCTCAGCCCGGTCGGAGCAGTCGGTGTGCGGCGCCAGCGGCTGTCGGCTGAACCCGGCCTGCCCGGGCCGTGGCCGGACATCGCCGCGGTCGGCCAGCACGGTGATCCCCGTAGGGTTGCTGTCCCGGTGCGGGACGATCCGGCCCAACCGAGTCGCCAGCTGCATCAGCTGCTGCTCGCTGCGCAGACCGTCGAATAGCGCGACGCCGTGCTGCGCGAGGACCGCGGCCAGCTCGCCGGCGCCGCCGACCGCGGCCACGTCGACACGGCAGTCCGGCAGCACGGTGGCGAGCATCTGGGTATCTCCTGTCGGTGCGTTTGGCTTGCTCAGCAGACCGGGCGTTCGTGGGCGCCGTCCACTGACAGATCGTCAACCCGGAAAGCCGCCCTCGACTGCTACGGTCGGTGACGCGCTGTGTTGGTCGGCAGGGGAGCTGGTGCTGGTGGCGGAGTCCGGATACCCGGTGTCGATCAAGGGCGTCCTGGTCCGGGACGACCGGGTGCTGCTGGTGCACAACGAGCGCGACGAGTGGGAGCTGCCGGGCGGCCGGATCGAACGCGGCGAGACCCCGGAGCAGACCGTGGCCCGCGAGATCACCGAGGAAACCGGGCTTTCCGTCGACGTCGCCGAGATCCTCGACGCCTGGGTCTACCACATCGCCGTCGCGAACAAGGACGTCTTCATCGTCACCTACGGCTGCACCACCACATCCGCCGCGGCACCGGTCCTGAGCCACGAGCACAGCCGAGTCGCCGAGTTCGCCGAGCACGAAGTGCCCAGGTTGCGGATGCCGGAGGGGTACAAGCGCTCGATCGCCACCTGGTTCGACCGCCTCCGCACCTCGGTGACGGCGAGGTAGCGAACGATGGCGGGCTGCGAACGCTGCGGAGCGAGGCTGAGCCGCCACGCCCGCACGCCGGTGTGCCCGACCTGCCAGGCCGGCACCACGACGCTCTCGACACGACCCCCGCGGCTCGCCCCGGCGGTCTGGATGTGGTCCGACCCAGCCGCCGCGGCAGCCCTGTCCTCCCGTGACCTCGCGACCATCCTGCGCGCCTACCGCGCCGCGAACGGCCTCAGCCAGGAAGCGCTGGCCGGCCTGCTCGGCTACGACAAGTCGTACATCGCGATGATCGAGACCCGCAGGCGGACACCCGGCGACGTGGCCGGACGTAGGCACATCGCTCGCGTGCTCGGCCTGCCCTTCCACGTCCTCGGCGTCGCTGATCCCGACGGCGCCGACTTCGCCGCGCTCGTGCAGTTCGGTGACAGTGTCGTCCGGCTGGCCGAGGTCGCCCGCCGATCCGGGCGCGCCGTCGAAGCGGTCAACGAGCTGTGGCCGCTGGTCGCCCGGCTCGAAGCCCGTGCCGCCGACGGCCGCCTCGAACGCGACACCCTGTACCTGCTGGCCTCCGCCCGGCTGGCACTCGGCGTGTCGCTCGGCACCGTGCTGCCCGAGGAACGGCTGACCGGCGCCGCGGCCTGGACCGGCAAGGCCCTCGTCCTCGCCCGCCACCTCGGCGACGACCACTTCCTCGCCGACACCTTGCGGATGCACGGCAACGAACTCCGCAAGGCCGGACGGCTCCCCGCCGCCGTCGCACGCCTCGAACACGCGGTCGCCGTGTCCACCGATCCAGGCGGACGGGGCTCGGCGTTCGCTCTGCTTGCCCGGGCCGCAGGGGACGCCGCCATGCCCGACCGGTTCACCCACGCGATCGACGCCTGCCGCAGGCTGTTGGACTCCGGTGCCGGCCGGGGGATGCTGCTCAACCCCTTCACCCTCCGCGAAATCCATGCCCGCGGGTTGCTCGCCCTCGGCCGCCCCTGTGAGGCCCTTCATGCTCTCGACGGAACTGATCCCGGAGAGCCGGCAGCACCGCAGTGGCAGGTCATCGAACGCGTCACCACCGGAGAGGTTCTGGCTGCCGGTGGTGAGTGCGCGGGTGCTGAGGACGCTCTCGCCGCGGCCATCGCGACCGCCGAACGACGACGGCTCCCCCATCAGCTGCAGCGAGCCATCCGCGTCGCCGATCGCAGTGGCATGGTCCGCATCGGCGCGGCAGGCCGAGCGGCGTTGCAACGCCTGCGAGGTCTCCTGGCCCCAGCCGCGTAGCTGGGCTTCAGCGAACCGGTACCTCACGACGTTTCGCGTGTCGCATGGCTGGAAGCTGATTGCCGCACTGGCTCGCTCCATGCAACGGCAGCATCGCCCCCACCGGTCAGAGCTGGTCATGGCGCTCCTGGAGACAGCGAAGCGGCGACGTCTTTCGTCGAAGATGCCGTGGTTTGGGTCGTCGCAGTCGACGCCACCAGACGGTGCCGCGCGGTTTGCTGCGGCAGGAGGCCCGATTGTCGGCAAGGCGTCCGCGGCACGCCGGACAGGTGCAGCGCGGAGCATCGATCATCGGTGCAGCCGAAAACTGGGCACCGCAGATCCCACGGTACGAGCCGCGGGCCTGCATCCCGTCGGCGAAGGCCGCTTCGGTGACGAGGTGGTTGGTGCCGGTCAACGCCTCGGCAACCCAGAACAGTCGTAGGGGAGACCGGCGCCCCGGAGGTGCGGTGGCCATTTGTGAATCTCCGCGGTCGAGCTCGATTGACGGAACGGTGGACACACCCGGCCGGTGCGCTGGGTCGGGGCAAGCGCACCGGCCGGGCTGATCAGGTGGCGGCTGGCCTGCCGCTTCGCGGCTGCTGCCCTGGCAGGCCATGGTGCTCAACATGAAGCCGTTGGCTCATAGGCAATGGCTTTCTGCTGGAGCGCGTCGAACGTCGACTTGTAGCGCTTCACGGTCGTCAGGTCGGACAGGTAGACCGTCGAGTGCTCGTGTTTCAAGACGACGGTCAAGGCCTTTTCCGCGGTCTCGTAGATCACGAAGGGCTCGATCGTCGGAGCGGTGGGAGCCTCGGCCGGGACGATCCGGGTGTCCACCCGTCGTCGGTTTGCCGGGTTGGAGATCTCCTGGAGTTGTGCCTGCACTACCTCCGGAGGAATGCCTTCCAGAGTCAGCGCTGCCGAGCCCAGCAGGAGGGTGTGCCGGTGTTGCGGATGGCGATCGACCTGTCGGACGCGGCGGGCGAAGATTTCCTGGTCGACTTCGTCGGGCTGCGTGGTGCGGGCTCCAGGAAGTGCGTGTGCGTAGTCGAATGTTTGGAGCAGGTCCGGGACGATCCTCGGCGCCCATTCATAGGTATGGAGGGTGTACCGGTCGTACGCGCGCTGGAGACTGATAATGCCGGGGTCGACGTATTCGACGTAGCTCGCGCGCTCGGATTCCGCGTGAAGGCGGCTCAGGAGATGGCATTCGGCGGGCGGTACTTCGAGGAGGCCGAGCACCCAGCCCAGTGGCACCGCCGGGATGCGTCGTTCTCCGGTCTCCCAGCTCGAAAGGAGACTTGGGTTGGTATCTATCAGGCGGGCCAGCTGGCGGAGGCTCATACCCCGGGCGATTCGGTGTTCCCGTATCGCGCGACCCACCACGTAGAAGCCGGGGTAGCGCAACGATGCGTCGGTCATGACGAGTGCCGTTCTGCGAGAAGAAGGTCGTGTGGAGTCAGTACGATGCCGGCGTCGACGTCCGCGGCGTGGGACTGCAGGAGGTCCAGCAACTCATCTAGCTTGGCTGCGACCTGACGCTGCTCGTCCGTCGTCGCCGTTCCGTCCTGTAGTTGGCGCACAAGCAGGCTGATTCGGACTTGCGTTGTCCGCAGGGCGTCAACGAGCTTGATGGTGTCGCGGGACATCAGAACTCCGGGCGGTCGTGGTGGCGACTCCGAAAAGGGCAGGCGGCGCAGTCCGACGAGTACGCGGCACAGCAGCACATACTCGGCGTCTTCTGCGAGAAGCAAGTCGGCCTCGGAAGGCCATCCTTCTTCCGTCGATCCGCCAAATCGTGAGGGCATGGCGGTCGGCGAGTTCGGTCCGGCCCGTGCGGCTGCTCCATCGCCGTGACGACAACGAGCCAGTCGGAGCGCCGACGCACGAGATGCAAGACTGGTTGCCGGGGCGGGCCTTTGTTCGTCATTTCCCATGGGGTACAGCGTGATCAACAGTTGGGGACGAGGGGAAGCGTAAATGGGGCCTGCTGTGGCCGGGATGGGCACAGCGGGGCCTCTTCGAGGCCTACCTGTTGTTGGCTGGGTATATAGTTCAGGATGAGCGACAACGTCGATGGAGGGGAAAGTCGATGGAGTTCTGGACCGCAAGGCGTGCTGCTGCGTTGTGTGCTGCGATGGGATGCACTCTCGCAGAGTTCGCCGAATACCTGGGACTTTCTCGTTCTACAGTGGCGAAGTGGAATCGCACAACAAATCCGCGAAATCCGGGGCGGGAAGCGCAGGATCTGCTCACGGTGGCATTGACGCAGGCGTCGCCGGCCGTTCGGGCTCGCTTTCACGCTGACTTGGGCGGAGTTCCGCAGGGTCCGACACAGCCCCTGGAGGTGACAACGGCTGATTCGCGGACTCAGGTTGCCGACGCGGCCGCGCAGGCCGAACTGCTGGCCAACGATGTGGCTGCCCTCGGTTCCGATGCCGATCTGATCGAGTACCAGCGTTCCGAGCTGGGACGGATCGCGGTCGCATACGTCCACTCACCGCTGCGCGCTGTATTCGCGGACCTGCGTCAAGTTCAGAACACCTTGACGCAAGCGCTGCGGACACCCCAACGGCCAAGTCAGACCCGCGACTTGATGTTCCTGGCCGGGGTAGCGTCAATCCTTCTCGCGCACGCGAGTCAGAACCTGGGTGATCACGGTGCTGCCCTGAAACACCTTCGGGCCGCGGCGACGTTGTCCACCGCCGTGGACAGCACGGCGCTCCGGGCATGGACCTGCGGCTCGTCGGCCCTGTTCCACGAATGGTCCAGGCAGCCGTCCGCTGCGGTGACAGCCGCTCTGAAAGGCCTGCAATACAACTCCGGTCCTCAGACGCGTCAGCGCCTGCTGGCCATTGCCGCGCGCTCCGCGGCTCGTGCACAGCGGCCTGACGTCGCACGTGATCTCCTGGCCCGCCTCAATGATCCACCTGATCGACGGTTCGCCTCCGAGGATTCCGTGGAAGATTTCGGCGGGCTGCTGTCTTTCCCGGCGACAAAAAAGACCTACTACATAGGCGGGACGTACGCGCTGCTCGGCGAACACGACAAAGCTGAACGCTGCTCCGCGCGAGCCATTCTCGAGTACGAGCAAGGTCTGCCGCAGGAACGGTCCTACGGGGATCTGGCCTTGGCTCGCCTGAACCACGCTCACGCGTGTCTCGGCCAAGACGACCTCGATGGCGCGGCCGCATCCGTCGCCCGAGTTCTCGACTTACCCGAGGAGGAGCAGATCAGCCAGCTCAACGGGGCGGTGGCTTCGCTGCGTGACCAGGCTTGTCAACTTGGCGATCGTCGGCATCGCGCCGCAAGGGAGCTGGCGGACAAACTGACCGGCTATCTCTCGCATCGACCTCGCGCTCTACCATCGGGATGTGGCTGACCCCGTACTTCCGAAGGTGCTCGATCTTGCGTGCCGCCGCGCTGGTCTCGACTCGGCCGGCGCGACGCCTTTGCGCAACCACGCGAACGACGTGCACCTGCTTCCGGCGGCCGGTAACTCCGGAATCGTGGTAAAGGTCGCTCCTCAGTCGCTGCGGGATCGCGCGAACCGTGCTGTCCGGCTCACCCTCTGGCTGGCCGAGCAAGGCTTCCCTTGCACGGTGCCGGCTCAAATCGAACAGCCTGTCGAGCTTCTGGGCCACGTCGTCACGTTCTGGCGGTTCTATCCCCAGCAAGATCGCGGCGTACCCGACGCTGGCTATCTCGGTGGTTTGCTGCGGAAATTGCATCGGCTCCCGGTTCCGCCGGTCGAGCTGCCACGCGCAGCGCCACTGTCCTCATTCGCAGACATCGTCAAGGCCGACACGACCCTTCCAGAACAAGACCGCCGGTGGCTGATCGAAGAGCGCGACCACCTCCTCGCGGACTTCGGCCAGTTGAACTTTCCGCTCGGGACCGGGCTGATCCACGGCGACGCCTACCCCGGCAACACCCTGTGGGACGGTGCCGATGTGCTGCTCGGCGATTGGGACGAGCCGGTATGGGGACCCCGCGAACTCGATCTCGCCAACACCGTCCAAGGTGGAATTCGCTTCGGCCGCTCAGCTGCCGAACTGGACGCTTTCGCCGCGGCTTACGGCTACGACGTCCGTGACTGGGACGGTATCTGCACCCTTGTGCGGATGCGTGACCTGCACACCTTGGGCAGCTTTTTCCGGCGTGCCGGATGCGGAGACGCCGGCGCAGCCGCTGAGCTGGAACGTCGAGTGCGGTCTCTCCGGCGACGAGACCGCGACACGTGGGTCGCGGCGTAGCTTGGCCAACGCCTCACTCCACTGTCTCCCAGATAGCAAGTGTCGTCGAACGTGTGTTCTACCGTCTGATACGTTCGGCGGACAAGGGACGGGATCGCGGAGCGGGAGGTTGCCGTGGCATGGTTGCTGAGAGAACGGGCGAGCGGCCGGGAGTGGCGCTTCGGCGACAGCGACCTCGCATGGGAAGCCGGCGGCTACGACACCACCCGGTTCGAGCTGCATGTCCTCGACGAGGACGTCACCGGAGCACCCGACGGCTCGCCCCTGGCGTCAGTCAGCAGGTGCTGACGCGGGGTGAATCAGCACCTCGATCCTTACGATCATCACGGGTCTTGATGGTCGGGCACGGGAATGGTTCGGCTGGTTGTGGGCTGCTTGTAGGCCTGGCGCCTACGCCTCTAACCGTTCGACTTGCGCGCCGCTCGGCACGTGCGAGCCTGCCAAGCTGATTTGTCACCGCGGCCGCAGTGGCTGCGGTAGTTGTCAGAGTGCTGCGTATTCCGGCGGTGGTTGTCGATGTGATCGAGCATTGGGTCCCGGACCGTTTCAGCTTGCCGCGCTGAGGCGCTTTGGCAGTTGCCGTGATCGCTGCGGTGCCCGTCTGCGACGACCTGGCTCACGCTGACCGGCGGGCGTCGACGCTCCGACGGTGCCGCGCCTGGTGGACGATGTCCGCGTGCCGGCTCACCCAGTCGGCCAGCGGCTGCATGGCGTCGAGTGCCTCCCGGGTCGCGGGCGCGAGGGAGTAGATGACTGACGGCGGGAACACGCCCGCCTCCTGGTCGCGGACGATCAAGCGGTCAGCCGTCATCGTCTTCAGCGTGCGCGTCAGCACGCTGGCGTGCAGTACCCGCGGTCGTCCGGACCAGCTGTTCGCCGCCGCGGCGTCGTTGAGCGAGCCGACCATGTCGAGCAGCTCGGTGTAGTGCTTCGGGCCGCTCTTCAGTGCCAGCAGGATCGCCGTCATCCAGTCGCCGCCGAAGAGCTGTTTCGCGTCGTGCAGCTTGCGCAGGCGCTCGGCGTCCTCGGCGGTGATTGGCTGTGTGCTCGGTCGAGTCATCGTTCCCTCCCCGGTTCGATCACCCCAGGCTGTTGATCTTATGTTTCCGCAGGTGGTGTCTCAACTATGGGACAGTCATTCACCTGATCGGGTCTTAATCTGAGTTAAAAGCGCTGTTGGGCGGTAGTTTCGAGGGGAGGTGAGGAGGGGTGATGGCCGAACGTGCCGGGCGCGACTTCGCGGACAAGCTGAACCAGTTGTTCGCGGTCACGAGGTCGTCGGAGGGCGACGAGTACAGCAACGACTTCGCTGCGGACTCGATCACGGCGGCCGGTACGAAGATCTCCGGCACCTACATCTGGCAGCTGCGCAAGCGGAAGCGGGACAACCCCACGATCAAGCACGTCGAGGGGCTGGCGAAGTTCTTCGGGGTGCCGGTCAATTACTTCTTCGACGACGACGTGACCGACCGCGTCGACCAGCAGTTCCGCGACTTGGCCGCGGAACGGGAACGCCTCAAGGCGAACGCCGGCGACCAGGAGGCGCAGCGGATTGCGATGCGCGCAGGCGAGCTGACGCCGGATCGCCGTCAGCTCGTCATGGACCTGCTCGACGTTGTCTACCGCGACCAGCAGGCAGCCCGGGAGCGAGGGGAGCGGTGAACGAGCGGTTGCTGCGCCGCCGGTGCCGGCGGTTGCTAAAGGAGCTGGATATCCGGCCTCCGTTGGACGTCGTCGAGCTGTGTCGGCGCGTCGGTGAACGCCGCGGCAAGCCGATCAAGCTGCTGGCCCACTCGATTCCGGTGCCTGGCCCGTTCGGCGTGTGGATCAGCACGCGCCCGGCGAATTACATCCTGTACCAGCGGGAAACCAGCAAGCCGCACCAGAACCACATCATCCTGCACGAGCTGGGCCACTTGCTGGCCGGTCATGAGAGCGATCCGTGCGATGACGAGCTTCTGGCCGGGCTGTACCCGGACATATCGACGGACAGCCTGCGCCAGCGGTACCCGGACCTCGAGCCGGACGCCGTTCGCCGGGCCCTGCGGCGCACCTCGTACGACACCGATCAGGAGCGCGAGGCCGAGACGACGGCGACGATCATCCTGGAGTGGGCGTCGGTCCTGGACCAGGTCGGCGTCAGCGGAAGATCGAGCGAAGCTGCCCAGGAGATGGGAGCTGCGCTCGAAGGCCGTCTGGGGTGGCTGTGACGCCTCTGGTTCTCGCGTACGGGATCGTGTCGGCTGCTCTGCTGCTGTGGCTGGCAGGGAGGCTGGCGCGGAACCCGGGGAACGCCGCCCTGCGCAGCGTGACGGCGCTGGTGGCGTGCCTGGCTGTAGCGTTCCCGTTCGGTGTCGCGGCCGACAAGGGCGCTCATCCGTTGGGTTTGCCGCCGATGATCTCGCGGCTGATCCAGCACGGTCTTCTGCTGATCGGCGTCTACAGCCTCGTGTGCTTCTTCCTGTTCTCAGCGCGGGAGCGGGCGGTCGCCCGGCGACGCGCCGGCTGGTATGCAGCCCTGCTGCTGGCGGCCGAGGTCGTGCTTCTCGTCGCCGCGCTGGTGACACCAGCGTCCGCGCGGACCAACGACCAGTCGGTACCCAGCGTGGCGGTGTTCTTCATCGCCGCCGACGTCTTCATGGCAGTCGGCTTCGCGGCCGCGGCGGTCTGGGCTTGGCGATACGCGCGCGACGCGGGCGGTCGGCTGGCGCGAGGGCTGCGGATCGCGGCCGTCGGCCTGGTCGCGATCGTCTTGGCGAATTGCGTATTCGTGCCCGCGATCGTGCTGGGCTTGATCTACCGCGTCGGGGTCGCCGATCGTGCCGGATCCGCCGGGACGGTGGTGGGCGCCATCGCGGTCACCGTCCTGTTGATGCCGGGCGTCCTGCTGTTCCTGGCCGGAGTGAGCTATCCGGCCGCGATGACCAGAGTGGGTGCGGTGCGGATCTGGTGGCGTCACCGCCGCGGGTATCGGCAGCTGGCGCCGTTGTGGGCGGTGCTGCATTCGGAGTTTCCCGATGATGCACTGGACCGGGTACCGGCAGCGCCGTGGCGTGACGCGCTGCGCCTGCGTGGGACGCACCGGCGGTACTACCGCCGGGTCGTCGAGTGCCGAGATGGTCTGGTGCGGATCAGTCCGTATCTGGAACGGACCGACGCTTCGGCTGACCTCCCGAGCCGTCTTCAGCAGGCGCTCGCCGCCCACGCGGCCGGTGAGCGCGTTCCGGCGAAGGCGGTGCCGGTGGCGTTGCCGGAAGGCGACGGGCTGGAGGCTGACGTCCGCGAGCTGGTGCGGTTGGCGCAAGGCCTGGAGACGAGGGGAGCGAGATGACCAAGGCACTGATCATCGGCGGGGGCATCGCCGGGCCGATCGCGGCCATGGCCCTACAGAAGGCGGGCATCGACTCCGTCGTCTACGAGGCGTACCGGACGGGCGCGGACGACGTTGGCGCGTTCATGACGATCATGAACAACGGCTTCGACGCCCTGCACGCGATCGACGCCGACAAGCCGGTGTTGCAAGCGTCGTTCCCGGCTGACCGCGCGTTGTTCTGGAGCGGCTCGGGCAAGAAGCTCGGCGAAGCACCTATCGGCGGCGGCACGGCCGGCGCGTACGGGCCGCACACGATCAAGCGGGCCGAGCTGTACCGGGTGTTGCACGAGGAAGCCATCCAACGCGGGATCCAGATCGAACACGGCGAGCGGCTCGACGACGTCGACACCAATCTTGACCACGGCGTGGCGGCGATCTTCGAGGACGGTTCCCGCCGCGAAGGCGACCTGCTGATCGGCGCCGACGGCATCCACTCAGCGACCCGGGTGCTCATCGATTCGAAGGCGCCTGAGCCGCAGTACACCGGAACCGTCGTCCTCTGCGGTTATGCCCGGCAGGCGCCGGTCGAGCCGGTGCCGGGCGTGTACCGGATGATCTACGGCAAACGCGTCTTCTTCGCCTACACCACCGCGCCGGACGGCGAGACGTGGTGGTTCGTCAACCTGCCGCGTCCAGAGCTGTCGAAGGTAGAACTCGCGTCGACGTCGCTGGAGGAGTGGAAGCGGCAGGCGACGGCGTTGTTGCGCCGTGACCGGTCGCCTGCGGCCGGGATTGTCGAGGCGTCGGAGGAGATCCGGGCGAGCAACGGCTACGACATCGCCTCGACGCCGAGGTGGCACGCCGGCCGGATGATCGTCATCGGCGACGCAGCCCACGCCGCGGCACCGAACGCCGGCCACGGCGCGTCGATGGCCATGGAGGACGCCGTTGTCCTGGCCAAATGCCTACGCGACCTGCCTGAGCCGGCGGCGGCGTTTCGGGCCTACGAAGATCAGCGCCGGGAGCGGGTCGAGCGGTTGGTGGCCACCAGCGCGAAGATGGGCGGCACGGCCACACCCGGGCCGATCAAGCGGCTCATCCGCGACATGGCGATCTCCAAGCGGCTCAAGAGTGGCCCGCGCAACACCGCGGCGTGGCTGACCCAGCACCACATCGACTGGGATCTGGCCGTGTCGCAGCCTTCTCCATGACACCCTGGGGGCATGCTCTTCCGGCGCAAGCTCAAACGGCAACGTGCGTACCTCTCCGCTGTCGCTGACCGCATCTGCGCGCGGAACGGCATCGTCCTGAAGGACGATTTCTCGGGCGGTAGGAGTCTCAACGGGCCGCTCACCTTGGGGGTCATCACCCATCGGAACGGCGAGAGTGCCGAGGTTCCTCCAGGCCCAGATAGACGCCGCGGTCGCCGCCGGCTACGCCGCACCGACACGCAGGAGCGCCAACGGCGCCGGGTTCGTGTGCAGCCCCGGTCTGCCCATGTTGATCATCGAAACGTTTGCGGCCGGCACGGTGATCCCGCTGCACGGTCAAGTTCCGGCGGGGCAGACCGGCGTCGTGGTGAGTTTGACGTGACGGACTGGTTGGCTGCCGAGTGAATTCGACGGAAGTTCGCATGCGTACTTGAAAGTTCGTGTCATGCGCCGTTTGCAGTGCGTGGGACCGTGGCCTGTAAACCGGATTCATGGCAACAACATGGATCGGTTTGGAGGTTGCGATGAAAAATTCGAAATACCGCCGCCTGGCGGGACGGGTCGCTGCAACGGGCTCGATCGTGATCGCCATGTTCGGTGCCGCGCTGACGCCGGCCGCGGACGCAGCTGTCCACTTCGGTCTGAAGGGGACCTGTGGCTACCAGGGCTGGGGCGAGTACCGGCATTGCGACGGCGGCACGGGGTCCACTGTCATGCTCGACGTTCAGGACATTTGGGGCAACCTTTACCACTACTGCGTCGGCCCGGGCGTGACCGACCTGCAGCCAGTGATCAGATGGCGTGTTACCGGCGCCTGGTGGAACGGGGGCGTGGGCTGCGCCCCGGGCTACTACGGCCCGGCTTGAGCCTGGCCAATGTCCGTGGGAAGGCTGAATCATGGCTCAGGACTTCTTTTCGATTGCGTCCCTCATTCTTGCGGCGGCGGGTTTGGTGGGCTGCGGGGCAGGAAATCGCGGCCATTCGTGCGATGTGATGTCGGACTCGGACACTGGACCGGATCCTTCGGTCCAAGGAGATCAGGGATCAACCGATGTTCGACTTCCTCGATGACCCCTCGCCGGACAAGCAAGGCACCAGTTCACCCGGGCGTGCTCGTCCTCCTAACGAGTGGACCTGCGCCGAGCCGGTGTTCCAGGCCGAACCAAGAGCTGATCATCGTGGCAGGAGGGAAATCCATGAACTTCGGTGAAGCTATCCGAGCCGCCGCTGCTTCGTCCGCGGTACTCGTGCTGCTCGGAAGCTGCAGCTCGAGCGAGCCTCACCCGGCCGAGACGTCGTCCGGCCCGCCGTTGAGCAGCGTAGTAACGCAGCCGGCCGATCTGGCGAAGCAGCGGGCGATCACTGCCTATGTCGGGATGTGGAGCGACATGGCGGACGCCGCGGTCACCTCCGATTGGCAGTCGCCCAAGCTCGCGCAGAACGCCACGGCGGAAGCGTTGCAGACCATCTCCCGCAGCCTCTACGCCGACCATTACAACGGCCTCGTCACCAAGGGGCGGCCGATCAACCATCCGCAGGTCGAGCGCGTCGAACCGCAGGCCGACCCGACAACGGTGAAGATCTCGGACTGCGGCGACTCGACGAACTGGCTCAAGTACCGCGCCGACAACGGCGCGCCCGCCGATGACGGACCCGGCGGCCACCGCCGCATCGAGGCCCTCGTCAAGAAAGCGGTCGACGGCTCCTGGAAGGTCACCACCTTCGCCGTGCACGAGGTCGGATCATGCACCGGCTGACCACGGCGGCGATCGCGGCTGCGGCCGCTTTCGGTATCGGCCTGCTCGTGGTTCCGGTCGCACTCGCGGATGGCTGGGGAGACGTGCATTGCGGTCAGGCGGGGAATCCCTCATGCGACGTCGACGCCGGTCGCAATGGCGGGAAGGCACCACCGTCGCCTACGGGCCCTGGGCAGCCGACGAAGCCTCAAACCGTGCCTGGCCAACGGCAGCCATCGGGCGACAGTCTCCTCGGAGGCAACGACTCCATGGCGACCTGCTCGTACGTCCGAAGCAACTATCAGCCGCCGGCGAACGGGGTCCAGACTGTCGCTTTGCGAATCGGGCCACAGAATACTTTTGCGCGCTGGTCTGGTTTCCACGCTCAGCAGCAAGGAGGGGCTTGGTACGTCTACCGGTGCTCCGGACCGGGCGTGCACGATGGTCTCTACCGGGCGCCGATCTGGCTTCCGGACGGTGTGGTGCCCGTGGCGGCGCTGCCGTCGCCGCAGGAGTTGGCTGACCAAGCTCGGGCGAAGCTGCGGCTGCCGACCCCGGGGATCGAGGCGAATCCGCCGGGCGACAAGCTCGTGCAGCTACCGACCTGGCTGTGGGTGGACCGTGCCACCTGGGGAACGCGGCAAGCAACGGCTTCCGTGCCGGGGGTGTCGGTCACTGCCGTGGCCACCCCGACATCGGTGACCTGGTCCATGGGAGACGGCCAAAAGGTGAGCTGCTCGGGACCGGGAACGCCGTACTCGGCCACCGCCGGGTCGGCGACGGCGTCGCCTGACTGTGGACACACCTACCGCCGATCTTCAGCTGCGGTTCCCGGCCAGCACTTCGTTGTCACGGCGACGGTGCACTGGACGGTGACGTGGTCCGGTGCCGGAGCGGGCGGGACGTTCCCCGACATGACGACCTCGGCGACGGCGTCGTTCCGGGTCGCCGAGGTGCAGGCGCTCGGCACCGGTCGCTAGTCCAAACGCAATCAGCGAACAAATTCTCGTTGTGCATCAACGCTTCTCGATGCGCGGCGCGGTCGAACCATGCTTGGAGGCAGGCCGTGACCAGTATCCGTACCGGTGAACACGGCACCGGAACCGATGTCGGTTCCGTGTCGTGGCTGACGAAGAAAGGCCGGCTCACCGCGGTGCCGACAGGCCGCCGGACACGCCGGCGCCTGCCGCACCTGCTGATCGGGCTCATGCTCATCGTGGCCTGCGTCGGCGGAGCGCTCTGGTGGTCGAGCACTGCGCAGGGACGGGTTCCGGTGCTGGGCATCGCCCGGCCGGTCAGCATCGGCCATGTTCTCGAACGAGCGGACATCCACGAGGTCGAAATCTCCGTCGCCGACGCCGTGGCAACCGTCCCGGCTGAACAGGCCGCTTCAGTCCTCGGCAGACCGATGGCAACGAGCCTCACCGTCGGCGCGCTGCTCACGCCGAGCAGCGTCGGTCCGCCGACGGTCCCGATCGTCGGGGAGGCGGTCGTGGCGGTCGGGCTCAAGGCAGGCCAGTTCCCGCTCGAACTCGCGCCCGGCGCTCCGGTCATCGTCGTGGTTGCGGCTTCGTCGCCGAATACCTCGGCGGTAGCTGGCCAAAGCAGCGGTGATGGGCCCACGTGGCCGGCGACGGTGACCGGCCTCGCCAAAGCGGAGTCCGAGCAGACCACCGTGATCTCCCTGCGGATGCCCAGCGTGACGGCGCCGGCGCTCGCACGCATCCCGGCCGGACAAGTCACGCTCGTCATGGTCGCCGGCGGTGAGCGCTGATGCTGATTGCCTTGGCAAGCCTGAAGGGGTCTCCGGGCGTCACCACGTTCACCGTGGCGCTGGCGGCGAACTGGCCCGTCGCTGTCCGGCGGCTGGTGGTCGAATGCGATCCGGCAGGCGGAGATCTCGCCCAGCGATTCGCCCTCGCACCCTCACCTGGTCTGCTCAGCCTCGCCGCCGCGGTCCGGCAGCCATTCGGTCCGGATGTCGTCTGGAACCACACGCAGACGCTCGCCGGCCAGCTGCCGGTCGTCGCTGGGCCTGCCGGCGGACCACAAGCTCGCGCGGCGTTAGGTGCCGTGACGGCGGCTGGCTCGCCCCTGTGCCGGGCGGCACGCGAGCCTGGAGTGCTGGTGTTCGCCGACTGCGGGCGCTTAGACCCCGGCTCGCCGGCAGAGCCGTTGATGCGCCAGGCGGATGTGCTCCTCCTGGTGTCCGGGACGTACAGCGACGAGCTCGCGCATGTGGCGGCTCGGCTTCACGAGCTTGGGCGGGCAGCCGGCCGCGCGTCGCTTGTCCTGGCCGGCCGGGGCCACACCCCTGACGAAGTCGAGCGTGAGCTTGGCGTCCCGGTGATGGCGAGGATCCCTCATGACCCCACTGCGGCGAGGAGCTTGACAGGGCACGTCGTCGCAGGCCGCGGGCGGAAGGGCGGGCTCGCCCAGGCAGCCGTGGCCGTGGCCAAGGTCCTCGCCGGCGAGGCACTGCCGGTGGGAGCGCATCAGCTCGGCCTCGGGCAGCAGGTGCCTGGTGTTCCGGCCCAGCAGGTGCGGACGTCCGGAGTTCGCGTTGCCGCGGCGCCGGGACTGCCCAACGGCCACTCGTACGTCAGCGCCCCCGGAAAGGAGCCTCCACTATGACCGTGCTCGACGAACATCGCCGCCAGCTCTCGGCATCCGCGCCGACACCGGAAGGGCGGCTGCGCGACGCCTTCCGCCGCGCGCTCGCGATCGAGCTACCGGCCCGAGCTGAAGCCGAACCGAGCCCGATGACCGGCGAACGACGTCACCAGCTCGCTCAGGAAGTCCTCCGCTCAGCGGGCGCCGCACACAGCGAGGCCGAACTGCAGGCCGGCCGCGTACTGCTACCGCCGGACGAGGAGAGGCGAATCGCCGAGGCCGTGCTCGACGAGGTCTTCGGGCTGGGCGGGCTGCAGCCGTTGCTGGCGGATCCGAAGGTCGAGACGATCAACGTCAACCGGTTCGATCGGGTCTTCGTGCAATACGCCGACGGCTCGCGGGTGCAGGTGGCGCCGGTGGCGGCCTCGAACGACGAGCTGACTGACTTGGTCCGGACGCTGGCGGCGCGCGCGTCGTCTGAGGAGCGCCGCTTCGACCGGGGCTCGCCTGCGCTGAATCTCCAGCTGCCCGGTGGTGAGCGGCTCTTCGCGGTGCTCGGGCTCACCGCTGACGGGGTGACGGCGTGCTCGATCCGCCGGCACGGCTACCTGACCACGAGCCTCGCGCAGCTGCGCCGGCGCGGCACCCTCGACGTCGGTCTCGAGCGTTTCCTGCGCGCCCTGGTGAAGGCGCGGAAGAACATCCTCATCACCGGCGGCGCCGGCTTCGGCAAGACGACCTTGCTGCGCGCGATGGCCGCGGAGATGGACCCGCTCGAACGCATCGTCACCGTCGAGGACGCCTTCGAACTCGGGCTCGGACTTGATCCCGAGCTGCACGCCGACGTCACGGCGCTGCAGGCGCGGGAGGCGAACATCGAAGGCGCTGGCGCGATCAGCCAGGCGGAGCTCGTCCGCTGGGGCCTGCGGATGTCTCCGGACCGCGTCATCGTCGGCGAGATCCGCGGACCCGAGGTCATCCCGATGTGCAACGCGATGTCTCAGGGCAACGACGGCTCGATGGCGACCTTGCACGCGAGCAGCTCGAGGATCGCGTTCACCCGGCTCGCTTCCTACGCCGCGCAGAGCGTGGAGCGGCTGTCGCTGGAGGCGACTGCGCTGCTGGTGGCGTCCAGCGTGCATTTCGTTGTGCACCTGGACAAAGCCGCCGACCGCGCGACCCGGGTGATCTCCTCGATCCGCGAGGTCGTCGACGCCGACGGCGGCACGGTCGTCTCCAACGAGGTCTACCGCCCCGGCTCCGACCGGCGAGCCTGCCCGGTCGCCGGCGCGCTCCGCGCGGACACGCTCGACGACCTTGTCGAAGCCGGGTTCGACCCCGAGCTGCTGGCCGAGCCCGCCGGGTGGTGGGCATCATGACCACCACCCTGGTTGTCGGCCTGGCCGGGCTCGGCACCGCCGTGGGACTCCTGTTCGTCCTCGCCGGCCTGCGCGGTCCTCAGCTGGTGCGTCGTCCGCGGTCGGCCCCGCCCTGGCGAGCCGATCGGACGTGGGGGCTTCGACTGGCGCTCGCGCTGGGCGTCGGCCTACTGGCCGGAGCTGCGACCGGGTGGCTCGTCGGGGGAGCGCTCGCGGCCGGGGCGGTCTGGTTCCTACCGCGGCTGGTCGGCCCGGACCGAGCTCACGTGCGCCGGGTCGCGCGGATCGAGGCGGTCGCGTCGTGGACGGAGATGCTGCGCGACACGCTCTCGGCCGCGGCCGGGCTGGAGCAGGCGATCCTCGCCACCGCTCCGCTGGCGCCCGCCGCGATCCGTGGCGAAGTCGGTAGGCTCGCGTCCCGGCTGCAGAACGGGCATCGGCTCGCGCCGGCGTTGCGGCAGCTGGCAGAGGAACTGGCCGATTCGACTGCCGACCTGGTCATCGCCGCGCTGGTCCTGGCCGCCGAGCACCAGGCACGGCAGCTCGGAGAGCTGCTCGGCTCCCTCGCCGAGACCGCGCGGTCGCAGGCGGCCATGCGGATGCGTGTCGAGACGGGCCGCGCTCGGACCCGGACGTCGGTGCGGGTCGTCGTCGCCACCACAGTCGCCTTCGCGGTCGGCGTGGTGGTGTTCAACCGCGGCTACCTGACGGCCTACGACAGCGCCCTCGGCCAAGCCGTCCTGCTCGTCATCGGCGGGCTGTTCGGTGCCGGCTTCGGCTGGCTGGTCAGGGTCGCCTCGGGCCGCGGCGATTCGCGCGTGCTGTCGCTCAGCGCGCCGTCCGAGCCAGCTCCCTCTCGATGGGCCGGTGATCATGCATGATCCCGATCTCCTGCCTCGGGCTGGGTACCGGCGTCGGCTTGTGGATGCTCCTGACCTGGGCGATCCCGCTGCGACCATCTCTTCACGAGCACCTCTCGACGGCGAACGCTGCGGCCTCGGCTCCGGCAGCGCACGTGTCGGAGGCCGGCTGGGCGATGGCCATCGCACGACCACTCGTTCCCGGTCTCCGGCGGCTCGGCCTGCCAGGGGAGAAGCTCGAACGCGACCTGCGAGTTCTTGGGCGAGGGGCGGACACGCACCTCGGCATCAAGGTCGTCGTCAGCTGCGTCGGTCTGGTGACGCCCCTCGTTCTCCAGGTCATCCTCGCGCTCGCGGACCTGCCGGTCAGCGTCGAAGTCCTCCTAGCCTCCGCTCTCGGGCTCGCAGCGGTAGGGTTCCTCGCTCCCGACCTCGAGGTCCGCACGAAGGCGGCGCGAGCGCGTGCCGATTTCCGCGGCGCGCTCTCGGCCTTCTTGGACCTCGTCTGGATCACCCTCGCCGGTGGCGCCGGAGTCGAGGTCGCACTGCTGGCGGCCGCCGAGGTCGGTTGCGGGCCCGCGTTCATCCAGCTGCGCCGCGCGCTGGACGCCGCCCAGCTGACTCGCATCACGCCGTGGTCGACGCTCCGCCGCCTCGGCGAAGAGCTGGACATCGCCGAACTTGCCGAGCTCGCCGCGTCGATTTCCCTCGCCGGCACCGAAGGCGCCAAGATTCGCCGCTCACTGGCAGCGAAAGCCAAGGCGCTGCGGACCCACCTCGTCGCCGACGCCGAAGCCGACGCCCAGGCGGCCACCGAACGCATGGCGTTGCCGGTGACGTTGCTGTTCCTCGGCTTCCTCGGATTCATCGCCTACCCGGCCGTCACCCAGGTCCTCAACGGCCTCTGAAACTCCACAGGAGACACATCATGCTGACCTACTGCCGAACGCTTTGGACCCTCGTCACCGCGCGCATTCTGTTACTGCTCAGGGATAGTGACCGCGGGGAAATCACGACGACCGTCATCGTGACCGCGCTCATGGCGGTGCTGGCCATCGCCTTGATCGCGATCATCGCCGCGAAGCTGACCGCGAAAGCCAACAGCATCGACCTCGGCCTCGGCGGCTGACATGCCGACGAACCCGGTCAATACGATGGCTTGGCGCGTTCGCCGTGCGCTGTCCGGCGAGCGCGGCGCGGCCACCGCCGAGCTGGTGATCGCGACACCGCTGCTCCTGCTCGCGCTGCTGACGATCATCCAGTTCGCCCTCTGGTCGCACGCGACCCATGTCGCTCAGGCGGCCGCCGCCGAAGCGCTCGCCGCGGCCCGCGTCCAGGACGGCACCGCGGCGGCTGGCCATGCCGCCGGCCAGCAGCTGCTCGACCAACTCGCGCAGGGACCGCTGCGCTCCTCGCAGATCGACGTCGAGCGGACCGCGACCTCGGTCTCGATCAGCGTGCAGGGCGAGGTCGTCGCAGTACTGCCCGGGGTGCACCTGCACGTGCACGCGGAAGCCGCTGGCGAGGTCGAAAAGTTCGTTCCGGACGCCTGACCGAGGAGGGGAGAATCATGTCACTGCTGGAAAAACCGGATGCGGTGACCGTTGGCGACTTCGCCGACGGTCCGGACACGATGCTGTGGAACCCCGCTCTCACCACGAAACGGTGGCGTCGGCAGGTGCTTCGTGTCTTCCTCGCGCGATGCCTGTCGGCTCGCTGCGCCGCAGGGCTTCTGGTCCTCACGCTGGTACTTGGCACGGGTGCCACCGAGGCCCCCGGCGGTGCGCTGGCGATTGGTGGCGCCATCGCGCTGCTGCTGAGCGGCCTCTGCGACGCGGGCATCACCGCCGCCTGCTTCGCGACCGATCACCAGCACGGACATCGCTGCCCGCTGGAGCGGTCTCCCGGCGAGTTCTTCCTCCGAAGTGACGACTTCGCCGACCTCGGCGCAGCGGCGCACCGCACGGCCGGGCTCCTGATCGACCTCACCGGCGAACTGCACACCACCCCGGTACGCGACTGGCTCGATCCCGAGCTGCCCGGCCGGGCCCACCAGGCGGTCTGGGATGCGCTGACCCGCTTGAGCCGGACAGCGCCTGCTCGCCGGCACGCCGCACGGCTCGCCGAACTGCCGGGCGAGACCGACCTCGCGGCCGCGACCGCCGCGGCGATCGCCGACTTCGACGCTCTGCTCGACGACCTGGTGTTCCACTTGCAGGGCTGCGTCACGCTCACTCGGGAATGGGAAGCCAAGCTTCGTCACGCCGAGCTCGTCGAGCGCACCAGCGCCGTTCAGGTCGAGCTGCACGCCGCGTCGATTCGCCCGATGGTCGATGTCGCCGAAGAGCTGCCGAGATCCGTCTTCGCGTACGTCACCGCAGCCCGCGACCTGACAGGCGCTGGACGGTTCCCGTGGGAACTGCCCGCCGCGGAGCCGGTTCCGTGACCGCGGCAGAGAGGTGGTGGCACGCCGAGGGCGGCGCGGTGACCGTCGAGGCGGTCCTGCTCGCACCGGCACTGGTCATGCTGCTGGTGTTCGTCGCCGTGGTCGTCCATCGCGGCGTCGACGCTCGGCTGCGGCTCGACGACGCCGCGCATCAGGCCGCGCGCGCCGCAAGCCTGCAGCGCATTCCGGCCGCAGCCGTTGCCGCGGCGCAAGCGACCGCCACTTCGGCGCTGACGCACGCCGGACTGGTCTGCCGCGACGCCGCAGCCAGCACCACGACCTCGGCGAACCCCGGCAGCACCGTCGTCGTGACCGTCCGCTGCACGGTCGACTTCGGTCAGGCTCTCATCCTCGGCGTCCCCGGCAGCCGGACGCTCAGCGCGACGGCCAGCGAGGTCGTCGACACCTATCGATCCCAGCCGACCGCCGGAGGCGCGTGATGAACGCCCGCCGCGCAGCGTGCTGGCGTGCAGACGACGGGCAGGTCTCGGCGTTCGTCGTCGTGCTGGTGGTCGGGCTGCTGGCCTTGGCCGGCCTGGGGCTCGACGGCGGCCTCGCGCTCGCCGCGAAGGTCCGAGCCACCGGCCAGGCCGAGTCCGCCGCCCGCGCCGGCGCGCAAGCGATCGACCTCGCCGCCTACCGGGCGACCGGCACGCTCCGGCTGGTACCCGCGGAAGCTGACGGTCTCGCCCGCCGCTACCTCGCCGGAATCGGCGCCACCGGTGAGGTGACGGCCACCGTCGACACCGTGACCGTCAACGTCACGACCAGCCAGCGCACCCAGCTGCTGTCGCTCATCAGCATCCCGTCCATCGGCGCCCACGGCAGCGGCGCAGCCCACCCCCAGCGCGGCGTCACCGAGGTTTCCCGGGAGTTCGCGAACCCTGAAGTGCGGACTGGGGTGAACTGACGTGTATGCCTTCGCTTTCAAGGTACCGCGGCTCGTGGGTTCGCGAACCGAGGTGTCGGGGCGGGTAGTGTTGCCGTTGTGCTGCTCTACCTTGTGTCAGGCAGCGCGGCCATCTGCGAGGCGTTGGTCCGAACGTACGACCAGGCAGCAGACGTTATGCGTCGAGGTACGCGTATTTGCTGTCACCGGGCTCGAGATGTACTTGACCGTCCCTGACGTGCAGCTGGGTCATGGTCATCTGCTCGTCGCTGACGATAAACAGTCCTCGGATCAGGGGTTTGGACCCGGACGCGGCGAGGGGTGCCAGCTGGCGCAACTGGTTCACGAACCAGTTGATGCCATCGGGTTCGACATGCAGGCCGTAGAACGCGTACCAGTGCCCGGTGTTCTGCTGATGAGGGAATCGCCAGCCGAAGTTGTCCCACTCGTTGACGACTTCCTCTTCGACAAAGTCTCTGACGAGCGCGATGTCATCCCGGGCACCTTCAAGCCACCCCCTGATGTTGACAAGCGCCGCGTTCGTTGCTCCCATCGCGGTGTTCCCCCCTCTTGCACTCTGAGCCGGAGTCAGGCCCGCGGACGTCGGACTGTACGTCATTGTCCTCGTCTGGCTGTTCACATCGTCCGGTCCACCAGGTCCAAGGGCCCGACCTGGGACTGAGGTCGCCAAGCAAACCCGCGGCATTTCATGCACTGGAGCCCTGAACACCGGAGGAGGAGAACGATGATCACGACCGATGAGATCGAGAGGCGCGTCGAGAAGGCTGACGCGGAGAAGAGTGCGAGGAGGACGGCGGCAGCCCGCGAGGTCGGCGAGCTCGCACGTCGTCGAATTGCGCTGGCCGAGGAGCTGGCGGAGGTCGAGCGCAAGCTCGGCACCGTGCTCGCCGCGGCGGCGGACGTCATCAGCATCGACGAACTGACCGAGTTCACCGACGTCCCGGCTGCCGACCTCACCAGGTGGCTGGCTGCCGGCAAACCCCGCGCCCGGCGAGGTCGACCGCCTGGCACCCGCCGGCCGAAGCCGGGGACGCAGCCCGAGACCTCGCCGGCACCTGCACCGGTTGTACCGCGACCGGGGCCGCCGACGGCCGGTATCCAGCCGTCGGCTGTCCATGGCCAACCAAGCTGAGCCAGGGGGCCCTGTTGTGCCTGCAGAACGGCAGACCGGCACCGGATCGCGGCGGGTTCTTCGTGCGTTCGTGGGTGGCGCAGGGCGGTTGGTTCGGGCTGGCGTGGCGCTCGCGCTGCTGTCCGGGTTGTGTGCCGGGCTGCCGTGGGCGCTGGTGCGGTTCATCGGCTGGCCCTTCCCGGATCACCTGCCCACCATGGCGGAGCTCGGCGAGGTGCTGACGGCTCGGCTATCGACAAGCCTGCTGCTGGATGTGCTCGCGTGCGGTGCGTGGCTGCTGTGGGGCGCGTTCCTCGTCGAGCTGGCCCGGTGCGGACGCGACCTCGTCCTCACCGCCGGCCGGCCGGACTCAGCCTGGCGTGGCGGCCCGCTCCGCCGGGTCGCGGCGGTGCTCATCACCACTGTGGTGGTGTCGTTCGTCAGCCGTACCGCGCTCGCTGCCTCCGGCGGAAGCAACGCGGTCCAGACCGGCATGAGCTCGTCGGTGACCGCGCCGTTGGCTGTTGACGGTCGATCGGAGGACGTCGAGCTGGTGCGTCCGCCCCGCGGCGGTGTCCACGATTCGCTGTACCGGATCGCACAACGTCGCCTCGGTGACACCAACCGGTGGCCAGAGCTCTGGCGCCTGAACGTCGGAAGCATCCAGCCCGGCGGTCGCACACTGACGTCGCCCCGCCTGATCCATCCGGGCGATCGCATCCGCCTTCCGCCGACCCCGAGGCCTGTTGCCCCCGAACCACCGCAGCGGCAGCCGCCATCAGTGAAGCCCATGGCGACCTCTCCGCCGAGCTCGTCGCCGCCTCCGACCGTTGCTCCGGGTCCAAGCTGGTCGTGGGAGCCCGGTGTGTATGTCGGCCTCGGGCTGGCTGGCGTGGTCAGCGCGATGCTGCTGATTGCCCGACGACGTCACCGCGCCGCTTACCGGCCCGGCAGTGGCCGACGCGACGACGTCCTGCCCGTTGCCCCGGTCGTCTACCAGCTGCAGCTGGCACACCAGTACGCCCAGACCGGACCCGAGGAGGCCGATGCCGTCGAGCCCGAGACGATGCTCGAGCTGGGGAAGCCCGCCGATGAGGCGGCCGCCGAACTGGCGCTGGACCTCGCGGCGACGCAGGGCCTTGGGCTCATCGGCCCCGGCAGCCACGCCGCGGCCCGCGCGCTGCTGCTCACGGCCATGACCGCCGCCCGCCACCCGCTGATCGTCGCGCCGGCCGCGGATCTGCGTGACTTGCTCGGTGTCCCGGAGTACGACGCCGACCTGCCCGAGTGCGTCCACGCCGTCGACGACCTCGCCGCCGCGCTCACGCACCTCGACAGCCAGACACCACACGACAGCGCCGACCGGATCTTGCTGGCGAGTGCGCCGGCAAGCGAACCCGATCACATCCGGCTGCAGTACGCCTTCGCCGGAGGCGACGCGAGCACGACAGTGCTGCTGCTCGGCCAGTGGCATCCCGGCGTCACGGTCTACGTGGACGCCACTGGCACCATCACCGCTACCTCACCTGGTCCGGGGGAGCGGTTACGTGGCCGGCGAGCCTTCTCCCTTCCCGAATCCGCGACCCGCGAGCTGTTCGCCCTCTTCGACGCCGCCCACGGCGCTCGGAACGACCACCCCGAGCCTGCCGCCGAGTCCGGCCACGGGTTGGAGATCGCAGGTCCACCGGACCAAGCCGAAGCAGTACCCGAGCCAGACTCGACGAATACCGTCGAAGACCAGCGTGACGTCGCCGCGCCGCTGGTGCTGAGGGTGTTCGGTCAGCCGAGGTTGTCGTGGCGACCTGACCTCGCGCGCCCGGATCGGGCGGTGGAAGTCACCGGCAGCCTGTCGCGACGGCTGTGGGAGCTGCTGATCTACCTCGCCCTGCATCCGGAGGGAGTTCCGCGGGCCGCGATCATCGACAGTCTGTGGGCCAACCGCCCAGCGCAGGACCCGGCCGCCGTGCTGCGCACCGTCCTGTCCCGCCTCCGCAGCACCGTCCACAAAGCCACCTCGCCCGACATCGGCGACGTCGTGGTCGCGCAGCACGGCCGATATCGTCTCGACCCCGCGGTCGTCGAGGTCGACTACTGGACTTTCGCCGGCGCGCTCGCCCGACGTCGCACCACGACCGACGACCAGCATCGCGCCGCGGCCAATGCCGCGATCGTCGCGTGCTACGGCGGCGAGCTCGCCGCTGGCATCGAAGCCGACTGGCTCGCCGCGCTGCGGGAAGGTGTCCGCCGCGACGCCCTCGACGCCGTCGCCGCTCTGGCCCGCGCACGAGTCCGGAGCGATCCCGAGTCCACGCTGGAGTTGCTGGAATCGGCGCGGGACTTCGACCCGCACAACGAGCTGCTCTACCGCGACATCATGCGCCTGGAACACAACCTCGGCCGGCACGACGCGATAGCCCGAACGCTACGGCTGCTCGAAGCGCGCCTCGCCGAGATCGACGAAACACCGACGGCTGAGACGATCGAGCTCGCCGAACGACTCCGAGAACCGCACGCCGGAATCGCAGTCCGCAAGGTCTGAACCGACATGGGGTGCGCCATAAAGTACCTCTACGCTGAAATGGCTGGTCCGTCGCGATGGATGTTAGTGTCGACGCACTGATAGTCGTCGCGCAGAAAAGCATCCCGTGTTTCCGTTCAGAGTAGCCATGTGTTGCGGCGCCACCACGGTGTCGCAACGCGTCGCATGGACGGACGCACCCTTGCGACTGTCCGAGCGGCCCGCTCGGCGGAGCCGATCGTCCACGGGCGCCGCCCCTCGGATGCCCGCCGGCCATCGGGGGTGCCACCGCACGCGCCGATCGCTCCGGCGTTCCGTGGACCGTCTAAGTCGGATCCTCTGTCTGCGCTCATCCTTGCAGGTCAAGGCCTGCATGCGGGGATCCGTCGGTGTCCCAGACTCGCTTGGCGACAAGCAGGTAAACACATCAGGCCTGCCCCGTCGGTCCCGCTGCTGTGATCATATCCCCACGGTCTGGCTCTCCTGGTCATCTCACCTCGTGCCGACGGTCATCCGCCCATTTCTATTTTCTTCAAATGTCCGCTCGTCCATTTCCTTTGTTGTGGCTGTCGTCTACTGCTTGACGTCTGCGACCTGCGCAAACGGTTCGACGAAACGCCTCGAATTCTTTTGTCTGAACATTGGAATTCCTCACCCGAATGGGGTGTGGAAAAGTATTGTGCGTCCGGTCTTGTCGAGTTACGTTTGTTGTGTCGCCCGGGAAATCCGGAAATCACATCCAAGGGCTGCAACGAATCTTTCTGATTCGCCGAACCGCCCGCGTCATGCACTGGGAAAGGAATACCTGCGATGACCACGCCCACCCCGCCCGTCGCGGCACCTGCCACCGGGCCGACCACCCCGGCGGGTGGGACGGCGCCCCGGCTCCGCAACGGCGAACTCCGCGCGATGGTCGCCAAAGTCCTGGCCGATGACCCCGCAACCACCCACACCCCGGGCGGCATCGCACACACCCTGAACCGCTCATCCGGCGCGGTCGGCAACGCCTGCAAAGCGCTGGCCGACAGGGGAGAAGCCGAACTCGCCACCACCGCGCCACTGGGCTACCGGGCAACCGCGACAACGGCGGCCGCCGCCGCGCCGGTCATCACCCCGGCCCCGCCATGCACACCCCGCCGCAGGCCACCCGCGACGGCATCCGCCGCAACCTCGCCCACGCCCGCCCCGTCCGGTACACGCAGCACCACCACCAGCCGACCGGCGCGGAAGGTCACCGGCCCGGTGAAACGCCCGAACGGGATGGATTACCACCCCCGGCTCCTGTCCGGCATGCCCGACGTGACCGCGCTGCAGCGGCTGCGCGACGCCGGGGTCGCCGCCCTCTTGTACGGCCCGCCCGGAACCGGGAAAACGTCAGTGGTGGAGGCGGCGTTCAACGACTGCCTCACCGTGCAGGGCGACGGCGACACCGTGGTCGCCGACCTCGTGGGCGACTACACCAAAACCCCCGACGGCGACTTCGTGTTCGTCCACGGCCCGCTGGTCCGCGCGATGCGCGCCGGGGTGCCGCTGTTCATCGACGACGCGACCCTGATCCCGCCGACCGTGCTCGCCGTGGTCTATCCCGCGATGGACGGCCGCCGCGAAATCATCGTCAAGGCCAACGGCGGCGAAGTCGTCAAGGCCGAGCCAGGGTTCTACGTCGTGGCCGGGCACAACCCCGGCGTGCACGGGGCCATCCTCACCGACGCGCTGTCCTCCCGGTTCTCCGTGCACATCCAGGTCTCCAGCGACTACGCCCTCGCCGAACAGCTCGGGGTCGACAAGAAGGCCGTGCGGGTGGCGCGCAACCTCGCCACCCGACAGGAAAAAGGCGAGATCGGATGGGCGCCCCAGCTACGTGAGCTGTTGGCGTTCAAGAAGCTCGCCGACGCGTGGGACATCGACGCCGCCGCCGGAAATCTGGTCGGGATCGCGCCGGAAGAGGACCGCGCCACCGTCGCCGCCGTGGTGCGTGACGTCTTCGGCAAGACCGTCACGCCGCTCGCCCTCGGCGCCCGCATTACCACCAAACCCTGAACCCACCCACGCGAACCCGTCGCGAAAGGACCCGCGCCATGAGCGCCCACTTCATCGCCGACCCGGCCGCCACCGGTGCCGCCGTGTTCCCCGCCCGCCCGGAATGGCTGACCCTGTCCGCCGCGTTCGCCGACGAGGTCCCCGTGATCGCCGACCGCGACGATCTCGTGGTCAGCGTCGCCCCCGGCGCGGGCGGCGGTGCCCCCGCCTGCTTCTACCCGCACCGTGCGCTGATCGAAGTCGACGGCGACCACCTCGGCGTGGACCCGGCCACCGTGGACCCGGCGAACCTGTCCGATCGGGCCCGCTATGCCCCGGCGTGGGGTGCCCTCACCCACGAGTGCGGCCACGCCAAACACACCGCGTGGGAACCGCCGGACGGCGCCCCGCCCGCCGTGGTCGCCGCTGCGATGCTGCTGGAAGAGCCCCGGATGGAAGCGGCGCACATCCGCCGCCGCCCGGATGACCGGCACTGGCTCCGGGCATGCGTGCAGGGCATCGTCGCCACCGACCTACACCTGTTCGCCGACCCCGCGACGGCACCGAAGATGACCCCCGCCGACGCCGCGCGCACCGCCGCGCTCCTGCTGGGCCGGGCCGATGGCGGGGTGCTCACACACGCCGAGGTCTACCCCGTGGCCCGGGTCGTCGAGGACGTGCTCGGCACGGAGGTCCTCGGCAAGCTGCGAGCGGTGTGGCGGCAGGCGCTGCTGACCGCCGACGACGCGGGCGAGGAGATGCTCGACCTCGGGCGGCAGTGGTGCGAGATCCTCGGCACCGATCCCGAGAGTTCGGACTCGACCTCGCCGGCCTCGGACCCGTCGGGCGGCTCGCCCAGGCCCGGCGTGCCTGTGTCCCCGTCACCGCTGGCGGATGCCATCGCTGCGGTGCTGGGTGGGGTGGCTGCGAACGTCGCTGGCGAGGAGGCACCCGAGGACCCGGCCGCCGTCGCCGCCGCCGCGAAGGGACGCGAAGACGCCGCCGAGGAGGAAGCGGGGACAGTGGCGCGGCAGGTGTTCAGGACCGGCGGCCGCCCCCGCAGCGGCAACACCAGGACGACGGGCACCCGGCCGCCCACGCCGGAGGAGCGCACGGCCGCGCGGGTGCTCGCCCGGGCGTTGGACACCACCGGGACTCGGGAACGGGTCGCCGTGCGGTCTACCTCGGAGGTACCGCCGGGACGGCTGCGGATGCGCGGAGTGCGTGCCGCCGAAGCCCAGCATGCAGCCGGGGCCGTGGTGACCGCCGAGCCGTTCACCCGCACTATCCGCACGCCGGTGACCGTGCCGCCGCTGCGGGTCGGGATTGCGTGCGATGTGTCCGGCTCGATGGGCTGGGCACGCGCTCACGTTGCCTCGGCGGCCTGGATCCTGGCCAACGCCGCCCGGCACACCAGGGTGCCCGCCGACGCCGCGAGCGTGATTTTCGGGAACCATGTGCGCCCGCTGACTCACCCGGGCAAGCCGCCCGCCGAGGTCACCGAGTTCCGCTCCAACGACGACTACGAGGACATTCCCCGCGCGCTCGACGCCCTCGACGGCGCGCTCGGTTTGTCCCGTCCCGGCGCGGCCCGGCTGGTGGTCATCGTGTCCGACGGGAAGTACTGCCATGACCCCCGCTGCGCCGGTCAGAAGAAGCTCGACCGCCTGCGCGCGTCCGGGTGCGCGGTGCTGTGGCTGACCACCAGCGACACCGACACCCCACTCAGCGGGGCGACCGTCCACGTGCTGACCGACCCCACGACCGCCGCCCGCGCCATCGGGCACGCCGCGACCGCCGCGCTTCGCGCTGCCGCCCGCCGGTAACCCGTGCGGGGCCCGGCACGGGCGAAATCCAGCTACCACCTTGGCTACCCGAGACATCAACGGAAAGGCGAGCCGCCATGACTACCCGCGACGAACGAATCATGAGTGCAGCACTCGATCTGGCAGCCGAACTGGACGGATCGTGGGGCTTGGTGACCTACCTGCGCACCTCCGGCTACATGACGAGTCTGTACGGCTGCACGGTGCTCCTGGGCCCGGCAGGCGAAGCCCTCCGCATTGATCCGGTCAAGCACCTCCGGCCGTGGGCCTACACCATCCACCCCGTCCTGCCATACGACGAAGACGAATTCGCAACCGGCTGGTCCGAGCCCGACGCGAACGTCCACCATCGGCTGACCTACCCGCCGGGCTGGTTCTTCCCGAAGGAACATCAACCGCGCCCCGTGCTCGTGGAGACCCGCACACCTATCAAGGACGTCGCCGACCGCCTCGAAGAGGAAGTGCTGCCCACCTATCGAGATTGGGCCAGCCGCATCCGAGCGCGCAACGCTCAACGTCACAAGCGATTGCCGCAAGAACGCGCGGCCGCAATCGACCTTGCACAAACATTCGGCGGCCCGGTGCGCGTCGTCCCCGGATCGCCGAGCATCACCTCGTGCCGACTCGGCGACGGGCAGTCCCGCATCCAGTTGAACACTCGCTCGCCGTACGTGGAGATGTCGTTCTTTGTTCCTCGTGATCACGCCGTCGAAATCGCGCCAGAGTTGGCTCGGCTGTTGGGGTTTGTCTTGACATGACGGCCTGAATAGGCACCGCAAGAGCAGGAAATTCCGCACGAAGACAAAGGAGATCACGATGAACGCCTCGACGACTGAACGCGACGAAGCGACAGGCGCTACCCCGACCAGCTACCACCACACCCGCGTAGTCGAGTTTGCCGGACGCACGCTTCGAGCACGCGTCGAGCGCGGCTACTACATCAACCAGAGCTTCGCGGTCGCCGAGGTGCTCAGTGACCAGATGACGTGGACGAGTCTCGCCGCTGACGCGCCCAGCAACTGGTGGCACGACACGCCGCGACCAAGCCCTGACATCCACGCCGCCACCGCTCTGGGCTCGCTGACCGAGCGTCTCCTCGTCAGGGCCACGGAAATCCTTGCCGCCCCACCGGCCACGCAGACCCTCTCACCTCATGTCCACGGTGCGATCGGTGCGCTGCTGCAATGACTCACGGTTTCGATGGTGAAAAGCGCATCGACCCCGACGACATCGCTTGGGCGTACCGCCACGGCGGCGCACTGCACATATTCGAGCATCCTGACGGTAGCGTTACCTTCACCAAGGCGCACCGGGGGTGACTGTCCGTTCGTTGCCACCGCTGGCGCGCAGGACTGCGACGACGAGTGCATCTTCTTTACCGGCTGACGTGAACCAGCAGGCGACGCAGTGAAGTTCCTTGCCGTCGTCCTCCAGCGCCGACGGGGGCGGGTCACCATCACGGTGATCCGCCCCGTCTTGTTGCCCTGGTGGTCAGCTGGCGGTGAAGCGCTTCGGCGCCTCGCACGTTTTCGTTGCCAGCCCGTTGGTGACGAGCTTCTCCAGGGCGTTGTTCACTGCGCCGCTGGATCGGACCAACTCGGTGCCGATCTTGGCGGGGCCGAACTCTTCGCCGGGATGCGCCTGCAGAAATTCCCTTACCAGCTCGTAAAGCGCGCCCTTCGGCAGTCGCTCCTTCGTCGGTGCGTCGGCCGTATCCTGGGATGTTGTCGGGGCAGAGGCAGTGCTGTCGCCGGGCAACGAGGTGTCGGCATCGTCAGCAGGGTTGTCCTTGCCCCGTTCTGCTGCAGTGGGCACGTCTTCGCCGGTTTCCAGGACTTCGGCTGTGTCGTCGTTTTGTTCGTCGCGGATCGCCCACGTGACGGGGACCGACTGGTCTTTTCCGTCGGTCCGGATTACGAGCCCTTCGGCGGCCCAGCGGGAGAGGATCTTCGTAGCTGTGGAGCGGCCGACTCCGGCCGCGCTGGCCAGCGTTGCGGCGGTCGTGCCGGGATGTTCCTTCAGGGCGCGGCGAACCTTCGTTTCTGCGGTTTCGGGTTTGGTGTCGGTCGGTTGGGTTGCGGGCATGACGTGCTCCGTTTCTGGGAGAAGCGGTGGGTGGTCATGCCCCGGCCGGGGCGTTCGCCCGCCGGTGCGCATCCGGTGGTTCGGGCTACACGTCTATGGACGCTCCGTGCACCGCTCGATGTCAAGCGTTCGTCCAAACAAGACATACGTATCGCCCAGAAGTGCTTGTGCTGAAGCCTCAACGAACCCCGGTTGGTCTGGTCGCGCCGATGTAGTCGTCGCCCGGATACCGATAGGCCTCGACCTGTACAGGCTTCCCGAAGTCGGGTGCGTCGATCATGTTGCCGCCGCCGATGTACAGGCCGACGTGATGGACGCGCCCGGCGGTCGCGTAGAAGACGAGGTCGCCGGGCAGGAGCGGCGCGCCGGTGGGTACGCGCGGTCCGGCGGCGTACTGCTCGCGCGAGGTGCGCGGCAATGAGACGCCGGCCGCGCCGTAGGCGGCTCGGGTCAGGCCGCTGCAGTCGAACCCGGCGTCGCCGTCCTCGGGGCCGTTGCCGCCCCAGACGTAGGGCAGACCGCGCTGCCCGCACGCGTAGTTGATGGCGGTGAGCGCGGCGGGCGTCGGTGCGGTGATGTTCGAGCAGTCACCGCCAGAGTTCTCGCAGCTCACTCCGGCAACCGCGGCGACGATCGCTTCGGCGTCCTGCTGGTGACGTCCGTAGGCGGCGGGGGTGCCGGAGTGCTGGACGGCTTGTGCGGCGTCGTTGAGGCTCATCTGCTGCCAGCCGGGCACCGCTTGGAGGTGCCGGTAGAACTGGGTCGCGGCGTAGGTCGGGTTCATGATCTGCTCGGGTGTGCCCCAGCCCTGGGAGGGGCGTTGCTGGAAGAGGCCGAGGCTGTCGCGGTCGCCATGGTCGAGGTTGCGGAGCGTCGACTCCTGGATGGCGACCGCGACGGCGATGACCCACCCGGGCGCGGGGACCTGCAGCTGCCGGCCGGCCGCGGTGATGATTGCCGCGTTCGCGAGCTGGTCAGGCTCGTAGCCGGGGACCTCGCCGACGTGCGCCTCATCGGTTGTGCAGCTCATGCCGCCGGCGCCGGCGAGCGAGTTGACGACCGCTTGCGGGACCGCGCCGAGCAGAAACGGAACCATCGCTAGAACTTCTGCTACGCCAACGGCGATCTTCGAACCCATAGGCCGTGAACACCTCCTCGGGCGGTCAGGAACGGGGATGGCGAGCGCGGCGGGGACTCGAGTTGGGCGGCGTAGGCCAGGGCGGCGGCAGCCGGTATGCCGTCGCTTGGCCAGACGCACCATCGGTGGAGTCGTCGAGCGCCGAGGCCGCGGGCGGCGACAGGTGCGGCCAGGCGTTCGTCAGGGCGCCGAGCTCGTATCGCGGCGATGTCGGCTTGGATGGCCTCGTGCTGAGCGGGAGCCAGACCTCGTCGGCTGGGCTCGGGCAGTCGGCGGCCGGGTCGAGGAGGTCGGCGGCCGCGGTGGCGACGGGGACGTCGGCGGGCCGTTCGAGGTCGGTGTGGAGGCGGGTGAGCGCGGTGCGGGCGCCGGCCTCGCGGCGGCTGCTGGGGAACCAGAACAGCACCGGGGTGGCGATGCCGGTGGAGTCGGCGAGCCGGGCGTAGGCCAACAGCTTGCGGGCGACCTTGGTCAGGGACTCGCTGCCGGTGTCGTACTCGAGGAAGAACTCCAGCTCGCCGGCTGTGCTCCGCCAGCGGCCGTAGGCGTCGGGGATGACGAGGTCACCGAAGTGACGGGCACAGCGGGCCTCCGACCACCATGCAGTGACCTCATGATGGTCCCGGCGGCTGCGCGCGATAAGGGAGGTAAAGAAGTCGCCGACGCCGACGGTGTGGGCGAGGCGCTGGTTGTGGGCGATGGCCATGGCGCGGTCGTGGCGGTAGCCGAGGTCTTTGACGTCGAGGCCGTGTTCGGCGGCCAGCACGGCGGCGCCGGCGGGTCCGAGCACGTAGTGCATGGGTGCCGAGCCGAGCTGGCGGAAGGGCTGGAAGCGGCTGACCGCGCGCCACAGGTACAGCTCGCGCAGGCGTTGGCGGGTGGAGCGGCCGGAGGGGAACGCGGCGTCCTCGATCTGGGCCGAGGTGAGGACGCGGTGCTCGTGCAGCATCGCCAGCAGCCACTTGTCCCGCGGCGTGAGCCGCGCGGCGAGGGCGGCCTGGTGTTCCACCGAGCTGGCCGCGCGCGCAGCGGTGCGGCCGGGAAGGTGCTGGCGCAGCTGGTGCTGCCGGGTCGTGGTGGTGATCACCGTGAACCTCCGTGCTTGGCGCGGCGCGGATCGGTCTTACGGCCGTGGGGCGCCGGGCGCGCGCTGTCCCGCTTCGTGCGGTCCGGGGGAGCCGTCCTGCCGGTGGGCGTCGACTGCCAGCGAATGGCGGCGCGGATCTCTTTGGCGCGGCCGGGGACAGCGGGCCGCATCGGGGTGGTGGTCATGGTGAAGGGCTCGGTTTCGGCGCCGTGGGCGACGAGCCGGGCGGCGACGTGGTAGACGCCGAGGTGGGCGAGGTCGTGTTCGGACAGCCGCGGTGCGGTGTGGCGGGCGAGTTCGTGCGCGTCTTCGGGGGAGGCGTTGAAGAAGATCTTCGATCGTGCGTTGGTGGAGATGCCTTCCTTGAGTTCGCGGGGGAGCTGGCCGAGGTGCTGGTGGGCGAGGGTCATGGCCAGGCGGAAGCCGCGGGCTTCGGCGAGCATGTCCTCGATCGGGTAAGGCAGGTTGAGGAAGTTGTGGCACTCGTCGATGACCAGCGACGCGTCCGGGCGCTCGCGCTGCGGGACCCGGGCCCGGCCGGTGGTGGCCTGCCACGTGCGGGCGACGACCAACGAGCCGACGAGCCGGGTCGTCTCGTCCCCGAGCGAGCCCTTCGGGATCCGGACCAGGCAGATCCCGCCCTGGTCGAGGACCTGGTTCATGTCGACGGTGGACCGGCCGCCGGCGATCGCGTCTTTGACGAACGGGCGCAGCAGGAAGGCGCGGAGCTTGTTCATCAGCGGGGAGATGACTTGGCTGCGGCTGGAGTCGGTGAGCTCGTCGTACCACTCCCAGAACCCCGCCAGGACCGGGTCGGTCAAGCCGCCGGTGATCCGGGCCCGGAAGGCTTCGCTGGTCAGGAGCTTGGGGAGGTCGGCGAGGGTGGGCACGCCGTCTTGGGCGCGGAGGGTGAGGCAGGCGGCGCGCATGAGGTCGTCGGTGCGCGGGCCCCAGAACGCGGAGTAGATGCGGCGGAAGACGGAGACGAGGTTGTCGACCTCGCGGTCGGTCTCGCCACCTTCGAGGGGGTTGAGACACGGCGGGCGTTGCCGGGAGTCGGCGTCGAACAGCACGACCCGGTCCGCGGCCTGGCGGGGTAGCCGGGAGAGGACGTCGGTGACGAGGTCGCCCTTGGGGTCGATGAGCACGACGCCGCGGCCGGCATCGGCATCGTCGAGGATCAGGTTGCCCAGCAGCGTCGACTTCCCGGACCCGGTGGCGCCGAGGACGTGCAGGTGGTGGCGGGCGTCCGGCACGCGTAGCCCGATGGGGCGGGCGTGGCCGGTGTCGGCGACGCCGAGCGGTTTGACCTCGGGTCCGGGGACGGCGATGCCCGGTGGCGGGGCGACGGCTTTCGCGCCGGCGCGCTCGATGCCGGGGATCTCCGCGTCGACCGGCAGGTGCGCGATCGCGGCCAGCTCAGGGACGGACAGCAGATCGCCGCGGTCGAGGCGCCGAGACGAGAGCGCCTGTATGGGGTGGCGGAGACGGGTTCGGGTGTAGTGGTTGTGCTCGGTGTAGGCGGCGAAGCTGGCGGCCAGGGCGTGCGTGCGGCCGCGCGCGGTGTCCCGCGCCTGCCGGACGTCGGTGTCGGTGGCGTCGGCCGGGAGGTGGGTGGTGACGGCGTAGCGGACGAGGGTCTCGTACTGGGAGCCGCGCTGCTTGCCGACAATGGCTCGGTTCTGTGCGGAGTACTCCAGCGACAGCTGCGGATCCTGGCTGATCCGGCGCGCATCGCGCGTACTCCCGGAACGGCTCGCCGACGCGCCTGGCGTGACCAGGTCGAGCAGCCGGCCGCCGAGCCGCCCCGACGCGCCGGCGTGGACCCGTCGGGCGGCACGCCGAGCTCGGCTCACCCTGCGGCCGGTTACCGGCCGGGCAAGGACCTGCACGGCGGCGTGCTCGTCCCGGCCGAGGCCGACCGGCGCGCCCAACAGCCCGCGGATCGGGTCGGCATCGAACCCAGTCCGGATCGGCAACGCCTCGGAACGAGCCAGCCGCAGCTGACCGCCCACCGTGATGACCCGCCGGTCCTTCGGCTCGGGCAGCGGTGGGTCGGCGGCGACGGCGCGGGTGTGCGTGCCGGGCCACGCGGCTTCGATCGCGCGCTCGACCAGGCCCGGCGGGATCACGCCCGGGACCCACAGCCGCAGGGTGACGCCGTGTTCGGAGAACCGGTACTCCCAGGCCAGATGCGGCTGACCGGTGAGCCATCGCCGCCAGCTCGGCCGCAGCAGACCGACGAGGTTGGACCACAGCAGGACGCCGCCGGCGGGATCGACGGTGGGCGGGGCGAGCACGGTGACGCATCGAGCGTCGGCGAGCAGCGCGGCGTGGCACCGGCTTCGCCACCAACGTCGGCCGACGGCCTGGGCCGCTGTGAGGGCAATGAGCAACGGCACAACGAGTGGTCCCCAGCGCATCGCCCAGGCGCCCGCGTAGGTCAGGAGCTGGTGTACGGCGTTCCAGGGGTCAGTCAGGTAGCCCCCGACCCAACCCCGGTAAAGAAGTGAAAGCTGCCGGTTCATGACTCCACGGACCTCCGGTGCAAGCGAGCAGCGGGCGAAATTCGCTGTCCGTTGGAATCGCGGTGACTGAGAATTGGGCCTGGACGACGTCGGCTGGTGAAGTCGTGATCACGAGGGGAAGAGGGGACGGCATGGCCGGAGGGGGCGAAGGCGACGAGCTGGAAAGGCTGGTTCGTCAACTCGACGCCGACAGCGTCGAAGACGCGATGGACGCGCAGGCCGCGCTGACCCATCGCGGCCGCGACAGCGACGTGATCACGCCACTGCTGCGGTGCTTGCCCACGTTGACCCGGTACGGGCAGTTGTGCGCCATCGAGATCATCGAAGCACTCGGCGATACCCGCGCTGTGCCGTCGTTGATCGAGCTGTTGACCAGCGAGCACGACACCGTGCGCGAATGGGCCGCGCTCGCTCTGATCGATTTCCCCGTCCCCGAAGCCGTGCCGGTGCTGTGGCAGGCCTACCACGCGTGCCGAAGGAAGGGCGTCCCTCCGGACTGGAGCGAACCCGTGGGCTACCGGTACGCGTTGACCGCGCTCGGCGCACGGAAGCCGGTTGTCCCGCCGCTGACCGCCGGCCTGCGGATCATCATCTCTGACGGTGCAGAGGCGTGGCCATCGACCCGGCTGCCCGAGGTTTTCGACGACCTCGCCGCGCACGGTCAGGTGACGTTGTACTTTCAGCTGTGGCAAGTCGAACCCGACACGCGGTACGGGCTTTCGCTGCCCGACAATGAGACGGAACTCGACTTCGCTCAGCCGTGGCCTTCGCTCGTCCGGGAGGCCCACCGTCGAGCTACCGCCATCGCCGCCGGTGCGACATTGAAGGACGGTGTGGTGGGGACGATCGAGTGGATCGACGAAGTCGACCGCTGAAGCACCGCATGTCCTGTTCACAGCTCGACCCAGTCCGGGTTCGACTCGGAGTCCTGCTGGGCTGCCAGGAACTCCGGGTCTGTGGTGACGAGGACGTCTTCCGTCGGTGAGGCGAGGGCTTGGAAGGCGACCCATTCGGTGCCGGAGCCGAGCAGGCCTTGGCCGCGGTCGGCGGTGAGCAGGAACTGGCGCTGGCCTTCGGAGAGGTTGAAGGTCGCGGCGATCTGGTCGATCGCCTGCGGGGATTGGCGCAGCAGCACGCTGGTCGCGGCGTTGGCCACGATCGCGCGGCCGAGCTCGCTGTGCAGGACGTCGTCGATGTCCTGGGTGGCGACGGTGAGCCCGGCCCAGTGTTTCCGGAAGGTTTTCGACATCCGGTAGAGGAACTTCGCGCCGTCGGGGGATTGCATGAGCAGCCATGCCTCGTCGACGACGACCAGCCGCCGTCGTCGGTCGGCCGGGTTGGACACCCTTCGCCAGATGGCGTCGAGGGTCAGCAGGGTGCCGATCGCTTTGAGCTCGTCGGGCAGGTCTCGCAGGGAGAACACGACGAGGTGGCCGTCGGGTGTGGTGGTGGTCGGGCCGGAGAAGAGGTCGGCGAAGGCGCCGTCGACGAACGGGTGCAGCCGGGCCGCGAGTTCTCGAGCCGTGGAGTCGCCATTGGCCGCCAGGACGTCGCGCAGGTCCCGCATCAGCGGCGCCGGTCGGGTCCAGGTGCGCGGGTCGTTGGTGATGCCGGTGTTGGCGTAGGTGGTGGTGAGGGCGGTGTCGAGGACGGCGCGTTCGCCGGCGGTCAGCTCGGCGCCGAGGCACACGCTGAGCACGGTGTGCAGGAAGAGGGCGCGGCGGTTGAGTGCGTCCTGCGGTGCGGTGCGCCGCCCGGTTGCGGTGGTGTGGATGGGTAGGTCGAAGGGGTTGAGCCGGACGCCGCCGGCGCCGAGGTGGACGTAGGCGCCGCCGACCTGGTCGGCGAGGCGGGCGTATTCGTCTTCGGGGTCGATGACGAATGCCTGGATGTCCCGGTACAGGCTGCGCAGGGTTTCGAGCTTGACCAGGTAGGACTTGCCGGAGCCGGATCGGCCCAGCACCACGGAGTTGTGGTTGTCGCAGGTGAAGCGGTCCCAGTGCACGAGGCCTTGGGAGCCGACGTTGTAGCCGTAGAGCACGCCAATGGGCGAATTCGACGTCGGATCCGTCGCGGGTAGGTCCGGTGATGTGAAAGGAAATGCGGCGGACGCGGCGGCGGTGTCGAACGTCCTTTTCAGACCGAGGGAGTCCAGCCCGAGTGGCAGCGTGGTGACCCAGCCTTGCAGCGACCGGTAGGTGGCCGGTTTGGCGTCCAGCAGCAGCGACGCGCACAACGACCGCAGCGCCGACACCTCCTCGGCCAGCGCCCGCTCGTCGGGTGCATGGACGGTCAGGTAGAGACCGAACTTGAACAGCCGGCCTTCGCCGCGGGCGATCCGACGGGACAAGTCGGCGGCGTCGTCGGCTGCCGCGTCGAGATCGGGGTCGTCGAGCTGGTCGTGGCGGGCGTGGTGACGGCGGGAGGACTCCAGCCGAGCTCGCTGCTTCTTCAGGCCGCTGGCGGCGGTGACCGGGTCGACTGGCTGGACGTGGACGGAGACGTCGAGGCGGGCGGGGTAGGTCAGCAGCGGGTCGAGCCAGCCAGGGTAGACCTCCTGCGGGTAGCCGGTGACCCCGAACGAGGCGACCCATTCATTGCCGACCTCGAGATGCCGTGCGCCGATCGACAGCGAGTCCGGCGTGAACGTCGCCGCTGCAGAGCCGGATTGCCGGGTGCGGGTCATCGTGCTCACCGTCCTTCGATCTCGTCATAGAAGTCGGCGGCGGGGGCGGCGGTCACGATGTCGCCGGCGCCGGCCAGCGCGGCCGAGGGCGGGAGGAAGGTGTCGGGGTTGCATGCCGCGGCGAGCACTCCGGTCGCGGTCGTGGCGTCCAGCGCGGTGACGACGATCCCGGCCGCGGTGAGCAGCTCGACCGCCTCGTTGAGCCGCCGGGCGAGACGCTGCTCGGCTGCCTGTCGAGCCGGCCCGTCAGCCGCAGGTGCGGCGGATCGTCGCCGGAGGTGTTCCCAGGTCGAGCTGACGCTGTCGACGACGGCGGAGCGCGTGGGCTCGCGGAGAACGAGCAGCACTTGGCGGCGCAGTAAGTCGGCGTGCTGGCCGAGCTGGGCGAGGTAGTCGGCGTGGTCGAGCGCGGCGGCTTCGAGTGCGGGGTGAGGGAGTCCGCCGGCGCGGTCGCGTAGCTGGTCGATCTGCGGGGCGAGGTCGAGCCGTTCGGCGCGCACGAGGAACTGTACGGGCGCGGTCAGCGAGTGCAGGTAGCGGGCGAACGAGCTGACGAGGGCTTCCTGTTCGGCGGGCGTGCGCAGCGAGAAGTTGACGGTCGAGCACGCGGCGATCACGGCGAGACCGTCGTCGCCGAGGTCGACGACGCCGGCGTTCATCCCGTCGTCGACCCCGCGCGCGGGCAGCTCCAGCGGCGTCGGCGCCACGTCGTCCTCCTCGGACTCGGCGGCGAGCCAGGCCGGCACCGGCCCGACTCCCTCCGGCGCGGAGACCTGGCGGCGCGGGGTGAAGCGCTGACGGATGGCGGCCAGCAGCAGCCGGTCGAGTGGGACACCGTCCCGGCGGCCGAGCGCGACCACCGTGACCGCGAGCCCGACGGGGACCGCGACGAGAAGGAACAGCGGCAGTGGCAGGACGCTGCGGGTGGCGCCGTAGAGGGCGTAGAGCAGCAGGCCGGTGACGCCGAGGATCGTCAGCTGCCGCGCGGTGAGCGGGCCGAGCACGCGGTCGGGGCGGTCGACGTCGGCGGGAATGCGCACGGGACGGGACATGACCTGGCTACCTCACTTCTTGGGACGACGCCGCGGCGGCAGATTCAGCGGCAGGGGCAGCTGGTTCCCGGTGCGCTTGCGCACTGGTGCCGGTGCTGCTGGCGATTCGGGTTTCGGCTGGCGGCGGAGACCGAGGGGGAGTGGGTACTGCCCGGACGCGAGTGACCGGTTCCCGCTGAAGGCATCGGGCGCAGGACGGCGGTGGGCGCGTGCCGCACGGTTGATCTGACCGGAGGGTGTGATCAGGCCGGGCCCGGTCTGCGGTACACGGTTGGTTCGGCCTGGGTTGCCGAGGTCGTCGGCGAGGCTGCGTCGAGCGGGCCGCGGGGTCTGCGGCGGCAGGTGGATCGGCAGCATGCCCGCGCTCGGCGCGATCAGCGCGTTCGGCAGCTTCGCCGGCGGGCGCGCGTTGCGGCTGATCCGCCCGTCCGGCGTCAGCAGGCCCGGCTGCCGCGGTGGCCGAGCGGCCGGGGTCGGCGCGGCGAGGTCGTCGGCGAGCGTGCGTCGCGGGGTCCGGTCGGGGGCGCGGCGCACGCTGATCGGCAACCCGAGCTGGTCGGCGGGCAGCGCGTTCGGCAGGTCCTTCAGCGGCAGCGCGCGCGGGTTGGTCCGGACCGTCGAGTCGCCGGTGCGCGTCGTGGACAACGACAGCTGACCCGGCCCCGGCGTTCCGTCGAGCGCGCCGGCGCGGGGGAGTTCGTCCCACCCGCGGCGGGGGTTTTGCCGCGAGTTGGTGGAGCGGCGCAGTTTCATCGGCAGCATGAACTGTCCGGACCGCGTCGCTGGCGGATTCGGCGGCGCGCTCGGTGCGCCGACGCGACCTCGTGAGGTGGCGCGGCTGGCTGCTGCGCCGGAGAGCAGGCCCATCGTCTTGTAGGCGATGACGCCGCGCGCGATCCGCCCGAGCATCGAGGGCCGCCCGGAGCGCAGCGGGGCGAGGAACCAGAACGGGATTTTGATGAGCACGTACATCAGCGCGATGCACAGCAGCAGGTTCATCAGCGAGGAGAGCGACGGCCCGAAGAGGGTGAACCCGCCGGGTGCGAAGAACACCCGCACGGTGACCACGAGCGTCAACGACTGACCGACCTGGATGAGCAGGACGCCGCCGCTGCCTTTCCACCAGAGGTAGGCGATGCCTTCGGTGTGGGGGAGGGCGTGGAACATCAGCGTGATCGGGGCGGCGGCGACCAGCAGGATCGTCACCATCACCCGCACGACGAAGACGACCAGCAGGGCCAGCAGCATCGCCACCAGGACGAGCCCGAGGATGCCGAGGAAGATGCCGCCGCCGTGGAGGGAGCTCTGCACCATCGTGATCAAGCTGTGCGTCATTTGCGCCTGGTCGACGCCCTCGCCGAGCACTGCGGCCGACAGCGCGTTGGCGACCTGGACGCCCTTGGTCATCAGGAACAGCGACAGCGTCCCGGCGAGAAAACCCACGACCAGGCGCGGGGCGAGTTCCTTGACGGTGTAGCGGGCCTGCAGGGTCTGGTAGCCCATGATGATCAGTCCGGCCAGCAGCACGAGGATCACGTAGGCGGTGAGCAGGATGTGCCACGAACCGGCCCACACCGCGCCGAGCCCCGGCAGCTGATCCGGCTCCGGCGTGGTCAGCAGCGTCTTGCCGAGCAGGTCCAGCAGCGGGTTCATCCCCGCAGCGACGACTGCGGCGAGCAGCGCGCTGGCGGCGACGACCATGCAGCCGGTCAGGTCGGTCAGTCCGCATTCCGCGGCATCGACACCGGCGCCGCCCGGCACCTGGGCCGGTGGCGGTGTGCTCGGCACGAGCGTGGACGGCTGCGGGATGCAGTTCGGACCCTGACACGGCGAGCTGGTGGGCGGCGCACAGCCGTTATCCAGCGACCCGGGAAAGCACGACGGCGGAGTGGGCAGTGCCGTGATCGGCGGGAGCGGAGTCGCTGGAACCGGCGGGGCCGAACTCGCGATCGGAAGGCGGCATACCGGTTCAGTCGAGCCGGGTTCGCACCCTGGGTTGGGTGGCAGTGGCAGCGGTGGCTGTGCCGGAGCGAGCTGAACTGCGCCGGTGTGCCGTGGGCCGGCGGCTGCCCTGGAGGCGACGCCGCCGAGCACCGTCGCGAGCAACGCCGCCAAGGCGAGAAGCCAGAATGAGCGGCGGTGACGCGACCGGATGGGGTTCCCCGGTGCGACCGAGCGGCGAGAGGCGCGGGCGGACATCGGCTACACCCCGCCGACGATGGTCTTGAGGATTTCGACGACGAGCGGCGCGAGGGCGGCGAGCCCGAACCCGATGCCGGCGGCCTTGAACGCGCCTTTGGCCTTCTCGATCTCGCCGGGGTCGTTGGACGCCATCAGGTAGCGGAGCCCGCCGATGGTCAGGAAGACGAGCGCGACGCCGGCGAGGATGCCCATGATCCACGAGCGGATGTTCGTCAGGACCTGATCGACGGACTGCGCGAGCGCGACGTAGTGCACGGTGTCCGCACGGGCCGTAGACCCGCCGAGCAACAGCGCCGCGGCAGCCAGCGTGCAGCCGAGCACCATGCCCGGACGACGACACGATCGTGCTGGAGAGATCGGATCTTCCGGCACAGAACCGGGCCGACGGCAGCTCGTGGCAGGAGCGGGAACTCCAGCCGCCGCGTGGTGGTCATGCCGGTTCGGTGGCCGGTGGACGGGTGAGCGGTGACCGGGGCTGTGCGATATCAGTCGCATGAGGACGCCTCCTGAACGGCGCCCGGTTCCGACGTGGACCGGGATGGGCGAGGGCGAGCGGGCACTCGCGTCCCGCGGTCACCAACTCCGGATTTCGGCGGCCGGGGAGACATCGGCCGCCGCGTCTTCTCGGGCTCGTACTCGGCAGTGCGCCTCGGCTCCGCCCGCGTTGTCGCGTCGTTCTCGCGGAGGGCGTTGAGGTATCGGCCGAGCCTGCGTTCGGCGCGGTGCCGAGCTTGCTGGGCCGCCTTGTACGTCTGGCCGCGTGCGTGGGCAGCGTCGGCCAGTGACAGCTGGCCGAACCTCGTGTCGCCGATCAGCGCGGCTTCGGCGGCGGTCAGGACACCGGCGTCGACGGCGGCGAGCAGAACGAAATCGGGGTGTCCGCCGGCGTGCTCCGGCCCAGGTGCGCGAGAGCCGAGGTCGGCGATTGGCGCCGCGGCGTCGAGGGCCTCGCGCAGCGCGCGGTGGCCGGCGCGGTAGGCGGCCCAGCGCAGCCGCACGAGGATGGCCGGCCGGGTGAGGTCGACGTCGGTGAGCGCTTCGAGGAAGCCGGTCAGCACCGCGGCGTGGATGTCGTGGACCTCGCCGCGGAACCGGTTGGTCAGCTTGGCCGCAACCGGCAGCAGCACCGGCAACGCGAGCCCGACGCACGCGACCGTCCACGTGCCGCCCTCGGCCCGCGATCGCGTCACGAGTGCTGTCCACACCGCGTCCCGCGTCTGCTGTGGACATCCTTTCGCGACGGTCAGCCGGCCGACTTCGTCCAGCGGCACCAGCCGCGGCGGCAGCCCGGAGATTCGGCGGCCGTCGAGGGCGACCGGGTGCGGTCCGGTGACCAGCCAGGCGAACGCGGTGCGGGCGATATCGAACACTCCGGGCTCGCCATGCGGACGCGCTGTTGGCCGGGATGTTGAGCTTTTCGGTGGTGAGGGCTGGTCCATGGCGGCACTCCTCAGCGAATGGCAAGGTGACGCCGTCAGGAAGCCCGCCGGGGCGCCTCAAAACCGCTTCAAACCCAGGTCAGAGGCGTGACGAAGCCGCCTCAAAGCCGTTTCACGCCTGCACCCCGGGCTCGAAATCGCAGCGGTGATCCGGCAGCCGACCTGCGCGAACCTCGCCACGGAGGTTCGGCTGCCGGAGGGACAAACACAGTTTTGGCGTGACGCTGTCTCTTACCGAGCTCCTTGCCGGAGTTAGCCGGCGACCGCGCAGAAGCCACTCGACTCGATCGGTTGGTGGCCCGCTTCCGGAGGTTCCGCTCGTGACTCGACGCCCGCCGTCCTCGGCCAACCGGCCGTCCAATCGAGACGACTCGACCCGCCCGCAGCGCAATCGAACCGTCAACGGCATCCCGTACCCGGGCGCTCCGGATCCCGTCGACCCGAGCGCTCGCACTCGCCGCTCCCCGAAGCGATCGACCACCAGCCGCGAACTCGCGCCGATTCCGCCGACGGTGTGGACGGCCGGGCCCGACCCAATCGACCCGACAGCCACCTGGCCGATGCCGATCATCGAAACCATCACGACCAGCTTCTCGGCACCCGGCGCTCGGGTCCTGCTCGCACCATGGCCGACCGCTGAGGAGGCCGCGAGCCGCGCCACCAGCGCGGGCGAACTGGACGCGGCGCTCGACGCCGTGCACGCGCTCGGTCGCCACCCTGCGATCACGAAACTCGGATTGCCGACCGCGGACATGGAGGCCGTGCGGGGCGAGACGAATTCAGCCTCAGCGGTGGTCAGCGAGCGAGTCGACTTGGTCATCACATCGCTGCCACCGGATCGCGGCGCAGACGGCTCGGCGGAGACGCTGGCGATCGCGGCCGGCCGGGCACTCGCCTCTGGTGGCGTCCTCGCGGTCTACACCCACAGCGACTGGTCGAGCGGCCGGCTCACTGACCCGTCCGGCCCGATGATCGCGGCCGCGCAAAACGCCGACCTCCTCTACCTCCAGCACATCGTCACCCTGCATACGCCCATCCGGAACGGTCGCCTACAGCCGCCCGCCGTGATGGACCGAACCGACGGTGGGCGCGGCGGCCGAAAACTCGCCGTGCCGAGGACACACACGCCGGCGCATGGCGACGTCCTCGTCTTCGCCCAAGCCCACGCCGATGCCGCGCAGCCGGAAGACCTCCGATGACCAGCCGATCGAAAGGCATGTGCACCGCCATGACCACCACGCCGCCGAATACCACGCAGGCATCAGCCGACGAGCAGACCATGCCGCTGTCCCGCGCGTTCATCGACGCCCTCGACACCACCCCGCCCGCCGACACGCTGGCGGAGTTCGGTGAGCTGCCGGTGTCGGTGTGGGCGACCGCGCAGACGTCGCCGGCCGCGCAGCGCAAGGGCCGATACGTGCCGGAATCGACCGCGCACCCGGCCAAAATGCTGCCCGCCGTCGCCGCGCACGCCATCGAGCACTACACCAAGCCGGGCGAGGTGGTGCTGGACCCGATGTGCGGAATTGGCACCACCCTGGTGGAGGCGATCGACCTCGGCCGGCGGGCGGTCGGCGTCGAGTATGAGCCACACTGGGCCGACATCGCCCGCGCGAATCTCCGACTCGCGCACGAGCGCGGCCACGACCACGACGGCCAGGTCGTCCGCGGCGACGCCCGCCAGCTCGAAGCCCTCCTGCCCGTCGAGTACGCCGGCCAGGTCGCGCTGGTCGTCACCTCGCCGCCCTACGGGCCATCCGTGCACGGCCTGGTCAAGACCGACCGGGAGCCCGGCGTCGACAAGGTCAGCAAGCGCCACTACCGCTACGGCAGCGCACTCGACCGCGGCAACCTCGCCAACATCGGCCACCACCGCCTGCTGGCCGGCTTCACCCGCATCCTCACCGCCTGCGCCCGCGTCCTACGCCCCGGCGGCCACGTCGCGATCACCGTCCGGCCGTGGCGCGAGCACGCCGAGCTGATCGACTTGCCCTCCCAGGTCATCGCCTGCGGCGCCGCGGCCGGGCTGGTCCCGGTCGAGCGGTGCGTCGCCCTGCTCGCCCGCGTCGCCGACACCGAGCTGGTCGCACGCGGCAGCTTCTTCCAGCGCGACTTCATCCGTAAGCAGCGCGAGGCTGGTTTGCCGCTGCACTTGATCGCGCACGAGGACGTCATCGTTTTGCGCGCTGAGGGGTCCCGCTCGGCGGGTTCAGGAATCTCGACGGACCGTTCGGATTCGCGACGGCTCGTCACCGGCCGAGCGCGACACGCCGGGAACCCGAGGGGTGAATCGGGTGTGTCGGAGAGCTGGGCGGCGTGACTACCCGGCTACCCCGCACCCGCGCTCGGTCGGAGCGCGACTCCGCCCCCGCCCTCGTCGCCGTCACCACGCCGGCGGGGGCGGTGCGGGCGGCCACTTCGCTGGCCGTGCCGGGCGACGTTCGCCAACGCCGGTCCTCCGTGCTGGAGCAGCTCGCTGACGTCGTTCGAACCACGCTGGGCAGACGTGGCGTCGAACCCAGGACCGGCGATCCGTACGGCACTGCGTGCGATGAAGGCGCTCGCGGAGTCCGGTCCTGCGTGGGTCGAAGAGCCGTTGCGCGCCGAGGACCTTGACGGTTACCGGCGGCTCGCCGAGGCGACCGGGTTGCCGATCGCCTGCGGCGAGAACCTCCATACGCGGCACCGGTTCGCCGAGTTCGCCGCGAGCGGCGCTGTCGCTGTTTTGCGGCCCAACGTCGTGCGGGTCGGCGGTATCACTCCGCTGCTCCGCATCGCGGCCGACCTGAGGGACAGAGGTGTGCGCTTGGCGGTGCACCTGTTGCCCGAGCTGTCTGGCCAGCTGGCGCTCGCCCTCGACCCCGAGACACCGGTGGAGCTCGTCGACGGTTCCCGCTTCGAGACGCTCGGGGCGCTGGCGGGCCCGACGAGGTGCGGATCGAGGACGGCCGGTTGTGGCAGACCGGCGTCCCCGGCCTCGGTGTGGAGTTCCGCTGACGTCCTACCGTCGCGGGCGGCTGTGCCGGCCCGCACCACCAGGTTGGTGGCCAGCTCGGCGCGCTGGTTGAAGTTGGCCGTGTTGCCGGACAGCAGTGTCCGGACGGCGAGTGCCGCCATCTTTTCCAGCGGCTGGGGCACGGTCGTCAGCGGCGGCGCCATCCACTCCGCCATCGGCACGTCGTCGAACCCGACCACGCTGAGCTCGTCGGGCAGGCGGAGTTGCCGCTGCCGCGCCGGCTCGTAGACGCCCATCGCCTGGACGTCACTGGCGGCGAAGATCGCGGTCGGCGGGTCGGGCAGGTCGAGCATCTTCGCCGCGGCCGCCAGCCCGGACTCGTAGCGGAAGTCGCCGTGTACGACCAGCTTGTCGTCGAACTCGATTCCCGCGCCTTCCAACGCGGCGCGGTAGCCACCCAGGCGCGCCCGGACTCCGCGGAACGGAGTACGCCGGTGCTCACCGACCGGGAACTCGCCGTGGTCCGGCTGGTGGCGGTGGGGCGGAGCAACCAGGAGATCGCCGACGAACTATGTGTCTCTCTGTCCACAGTGAAGCCTCATCTGGGGAGCATCCAGGTCAAGCTGAGTGCTCGTAACCGGGTGGAGATCGCAGCCTGGGCTTGGGAATCGGGCGAAGTTCGGCGTCGGTGAGCAGCCGGGTCGCCGAGGCACCTTGAAGCCGGAAAGGGGGGCCCACGTCTGCCCGGTGCCGGCCCGGCTCGAGAAGCTCGCAGCGAAAACACGCTGAGACGGTGGGTTTCGGTCGCCGTGCGGGCCGCCCGGCCATCGGCGTCACCGGTAGGTGCGGGCGCAGGTGAAGCTGTCGGCGTCGTCCGGATTTCCCGTTCGGTTGTAGCGGGCCACCTGGGGGTAGGGGCAGAGCTTGCGGGTCACCTCGGTGCCGGCCGGTGTGGTCAGCGAAGCTGGGACCGTCTGGGGTGCGCGGCCGTGCTCGACCCAGGCGACGACCGCTGCCAGCGGATCGTCGGGCATCGGGCCGGCGGCACTCCGGCAGTGGCTCGCCCCGGGGGCGAGGAACAGGCGGGCGAACTGCGCTGTGGCCGCCCCGCCGCGCATCGCGCGTTGGACGCGCTGGTAGTAGTCGACCGTCCCCTGCGGGAAGATCAGCTCGTCGGCGAGTCCGTGCCACAGCAGCACTTTGCCTCCTCGCGCGGCGAACGCGGAGAGGTCGGGGTCGTCGGTGGCGATCGTCGGACCGAACTCCTTGACCGACTGCGCGAACAGCTGCTCGAACCGGCTGAAGGTCAGGGTGCGCCAGTCCCAGGCGGGATCGCGCTGCAGCCAGGTGCCGAACCAGGCGACGGTGATCGGGAAGGCCGCGCCGGTAGTGTTCCCCGAGGCGTCGGTGGTCGTGCCCGCAAGTCCGGAGAAGTCCGCTCCGGGTTCGAGACCGAACCACAGGGGCCGTCCGGCCGTCTTCGGGCCCTCCCAGATCTTGGCCACCACGTCTGCGTCGGTGGCCGTGACGGTGCCGCAGGGGGTCACGGTGCCGACGAGGGCGTGCGGATTCCACCGGCAGGCGTCGACGTTGCCGATCACCCCGTCGGTGACGCCGTCGAGGGCGTCACAGGCCTTCACGACGGCCGCCGTGAAGGCCTGCTGCTTGCAGGCGGGCAGGAAGTCGGCGGCCTCGTTCATCACCAGCTGGGGCCAGATTTCGGCGGGGATGAACCTGGTCCAGTTGATCGCGGGCGCGCCGGAGACGATGCCGTCGTAGTCGCCGGGGAACCGCTGGACCTCCATCAGGCCTTGCCGGCCGCCGGTGGAGCACCCGGTGAAGTAGGAATAGCTGGGCAGGCGGTCGAAGAACGCCTTCGTCACGTCCTTGCCGACCACGGTCATGTCATGGATGCCGCGAGAAGCGAAGTCGGTGATCAGGGGCCAGTCGAGCCGGCGCCCGGCGGTCAAAGCGAACGATCCGTCCCGGTTTCCGCCTTGGTGCCCGCAGTCCGTCGACGCGGCGGCATAGCCGTTACCGAGGGCCTTTCCGAGGGCGGGATAGCTGATGCCGCAGGAGTATCCGCCGCCGCCCACCCCCTGGAAGCGCCCGTTCCAGCCGGCCGTCGGCAGCCACACCTCGATGCCGATGTCGTGACCGGCGCCGTCCGGCTTCGCCATCGTGACCCGGCAGAACGCCGGCAAGCCGGTCACCGCGGGTTGCCCCGGCGGTGTGAAGCTGCCCGACGTGTTCAGGGTCGCTCCGGTGACGATGCCGTCGGCCCGGGGGAGCCCGGCTTGCAGGACGTCCGCGCGGCACACCGTCGGCGGGACGCTCCCGAGCCCGGCGGCAGCAGACGCCGGCGTTGCCGTGCTCAACGCCAGAAGCGCGGCCATCGCCGCCACCGCCGGCTTGCGACGTGCCCTGATCACGAACTCCCGCCACGACCTCATCGTCGTCGTCCTTCCCGAGCGCAGGCGGCACCCCGCCAAACGCTCCACTTGTCATAGTTGTAAGTCGATATTTTTGTCGAATGATGCGAGGGGGTCCCGAAGAGACGTTTCGGGAACGGTGTTCCGGCGGGCTGCCAGCTCGGTCCGCGAGCGGATGCCGAGCTTGGCGTAGACCCGTGTCAAGTGGTACTGCACGGTTTTGCTGGACAGGAACAGCTCGGCCGCGACCTCCTTGTTGGACATCCCCCGGGTGACCAGCCGGGCCACCGCTTCTTCCTGTGGGGTCAAGGTCGCCGGGGTCGATTCCGGGCGCAGCAGGTGCATGCCGCCCGCCTTCAGCTCGCGGTCACATCGTTCGATGCAGGTCGTCGCGCCCATCGCGGCGAAGCCGTCCCGGGCCGCGGTGAGCACGACGTCCGCGCGGGCGCGGCGGCCGAGGCGGCGCAAGGTCTGGCCGTACCCGAAGTTGATGCGGGCCTGGTCGTAGCGCAGCGGCAGCGCGGCTGTCCGCTCGAGCGCCTCGTCGAAAGACGCGGTCGCGGCGGCGACGTCACCGCGGGCGCCGTGCAGCCGGCCGCGGGCCGCGGCGAGGCGCGCACAGGCCGAGCCGTGGTCCCGCTTGGCCGCCAGTTTCTCGTGCGGGGCCAGGAAGTCGTCGGCCTCGTCGAGCCGTCCGAGCAGGACCAGGGCGTGGGCGTACATGTCCTGCCAAGGCCAGTGGCCGGGTTCGTCGGTGCTGGAGTCCGGGGACGGCCGGGTGAGCGGGTGCAGCGCGCGCAGCACTCCGGCGGAATCGGCGCGGGCTTCGGCGACGTGGGCGCGAGCGAGCTGGCCCGGGATCCGCATGATCGGGTAGTCGTTCGCATGGGTGGTGCTCTGCAGCAGGACGGCCTCGGCGACGTCCCACTCGCCACGCAGCGCGCGGACGGCGGCGGCGGTCCACCACAACAGCGGCCCGGTGAGGAGGATTCCGCTGCGTTCCTGCAGTTCCAGGGCGTCGCGCACGGTGACGAGGGCGCTGTCGAACTCACCGGTGAGGAACTGCGTGCGGGCGAGCCACGCGCGTGCCCACAGCGAGATCCGCGCGGAGCCGCCGAGGTAGCTGGTGGGGACCGCGCTTTCGAGGTCGACACGGGCGTCGTCGACCCGGTCGGTCAGCAGGTTCAGCCAGCCGCGGGCCAGCAACGCACGCTGGGCTTGGGCGCCGTGGCGCAGGCGGCTGATCAGGTGCTCGTAGTCGCGCCGCGCCTGCTTGGCCCGGCCGGTGGCGGCCAGGCCGAGGCCGCGGATGGCCGCGGCCTCCACGGCCGGGGGCGTGCCGTCGCCGGCGAGCTCGATGGCGCGGTCGGCCCACCGCACGAGGTCGCCGCCGTCGTAGCGGGCGAGCGCGTCGAGGACGTAGCGCTGGCAGATGAGGGCCGCCGTCTCCGGGTCGCGCTCGGCGTTGACGATGTCCCACGCACGACGCAGCCGGGTGCCGGCCTCGGTGGCCCGGCCGCGGACCACCGCGAGGTAGCCGAGGACGGCGTCCCGCAGCGGGGTTTCCCGGATGCCTTCGACCTCCGGGACCAGTGCCGCCGCGCGGAAGACGTCCCCGGCGCCGATCAGGGCGTCGACGGCCCGGGTGAGCCGGGCCTGCCGCGGCTGGGGCTCGTCGGTGAGCCGGCTCGCGTCGCTGAGCAGGGTGGCGGCGGTGCCCCAGGCTCCCTCGGCCGCTCGCTCGCGCGCGAGGTCGTCGAGCCGGACGGCGATCGTCTCGTCGGGCACGGGACTGGCGGCGACCAGCAGCCGCAGCGACCGGACGGGGTCGGCGACCAGCTCCGCGGCGCGGCGTTGCAGCCCGGCGCGCCGGGCCGGGCCGAGCCTGGTCAGGACGGCTGCACGGACCATGGGGTCAGGCGGGCCGACCTTGGTGAGTCCGCGCGATGCGAGCCGGACGAGGCCGGCGCCGGCGGCTTCGTCCAGCAGGACGAGCGGGTCTTCGCCGAGCTCGGCGAGGGCGAGGACGTCCTGGACCGGAGTGTCGGCACCGAGGACGGCGGTCGCCTCGGCGAAGCGCCGAGCCGCGGGCGAGCAGTCTTCGAGGCTTCGGCGGACGCGTGCGTCGACGGTGGCCGGGGCGGGCAGCGTGGGGTCGAACTGAGCCCAGATCGCTCTCGGCAGCTCGGTGAGCAGCTCGACCACCGGTTTCGGCCTGCCGAGGCTGTGGCGCACCAGCCGTTCGGCCATCGAGGGGTGGAGCGCGACGCCGTAGGACGCGGCCAGTTCGCTGATCTGCGCGGCGTCCAGCGGCAGAATCCGCGGGCGGTCGGTGGCGACGCGCGGCAGCAGATCGAGCGCTTCGGCGTCGGCTCGCAGATCACCGGTGGTGGCGGTGACCAGGATCTTCAGCTGTGCTCCGGGGTGGTGGCGCAGCGCCGAGGCCAGGGTGCGCAGTGACATGATGTCGGCGAGGTGCGCGTCGTCGATGACCAGCAGCGTGCCAGGGGTGAGCCGTTCGACGAGCTGGGCGGCGGTGGCCAAGGGGTCGGACGCCGGCATCCCGGGGAAGGCCTGGGTCAGCAGGGCGTACGAACAGCGGGATTCCCACGCGGCCGCCGTCATGGACAGCCGCGGCCCCTGGTGGCGCCGTGCAACCTGGCCGGCGATGGCTGTCGCGCCGATGCCGGGCGGGCCGGCGAGCAGAACGAAGCGGTTGTGGCCGGTCTGGAGGCGCTGCTCCAGGCCGGCGACGAGCTCCGCTCGCCCGACCAGCGACTCTGCCGCTCTCGTCATATCGCCCTCCTCGATCCGCGATCCGGCCGGGCCCCTTCGCCAGGACAGGTACTTCGATCGTGGCCGCCCGCCCAGCGTGCCGCCTGACCGGCGCCGACGCCCATCGGAGCCGCTGCGCGGGTTGGCACCGGTGCCGCCGGTGTCAGCCGAGGTCGCCGCCCGCGACCGGCAGGACGGTGCCGGTCACGTACGACGCCTCGTCGGAAGCCAGGAACGCGATCGCCGCTGCTTGTTCGTCGAGGGTGCCGTATCGCTTGAGCAGGGACGACTCGAGCGTCTGGTCGATGTGCGCCTGGAACCAGGCCTTTTCCTGCGCCGACCCCAACGCGGGACCGCCGCGGGAGACGCGCCGCGGCGGGGCGTCCGTGCCCCCGGGCGCGGTGGCGACCACGCGGATCCCTGCGCCGGCGTACTCGACGGCGAGCGAGGCGGTGATCGCGTTGATCCCGCCCTTGGCCGCGGAGTAGGGAATCCGGTGGATGCCGCGGGTGGCCGCCGAGGAGACGTTCACGATCACCCCGCTGTTGCGCTCGCTCATCGACGGCAGCGCGGCCCGGCAGGCGAACAGCGTGGTCAGCAGCGACCGGCGCAGCTCGGCTTCGATCTGCTCGGGCGTGAACTCGGTGAACGGCTTGAACCAGATCGCTCCGCCGACGTTGTTGACCAGCACGTCGATCCGGCCGTGCCGGGCGAGCGCGGCCTCCGCGACGGCCTGGGCGCCTTCCCAGGTTTCGAGGTCGGTGACCACGGCGTCGCCCGCCAGTTCGGCGGCCAGGCCTTCGACGAGGTCCGCGCGGTCGGCCAGCACGAGCGTGCCGCCTTCGGCGGCGATCCGGCGGGCGGTGTGCTCGCCGATGCCCTGGGCGGCACCGGTGATGATGACGACCTTGCCGGTGAAGCGGCCGGGCGTGACGAACCGGGGCCGCTTCGCGGTGTCGGCGTCGGCCATGGCTCGCCGGGTGGTGATCTTCGAGCGGTCCGCGTGCCCGGCGATCAGCCTGCGGGCGGTGCTGCGGTCGCCGGCGTCGAACGCCGTGACGATGTCGAGGTGGTCCTGGGTGCAGCGCGGGTGGCACCACGTGGCGCCCCGCAGGGTCGTCTCCATGTGGCCCTTGACGCCGAGGGCGCGGTAGGCCTGCAGGAGGTGGTCGTTGCCGGTGAGGCTGAACAGGTAGTCGTGGAAGGCGGCGTTCGCTTCGGTGTAGGCGGCGGCGTCGACGAATCGGTCACCGTCCACGTAGGGCACGGCCGACTCGGCGAGCAGCCGGTAGCCGGCGAGCTGCTGCGAGGACAGCCTGCCGATGGTGAGTTCCAGGGCGCCGAGTTCGAGGGCCTGACGGGCTTCGAACACCGCGTCCGATTCGTGCACCGACGGGTGTTCTTCGCCGATTTCGTAGTGACCGGGTGCCGGCGGTTCGGTACCCGCCCACGCCGGGAGGACTTCCTGCCCGGCGATCGATCGGGCGGTGGCGTCGGCGAGGGCGGGCTCGCCGGGGTCGAGCCCGCCCTCGCCCCTGCCGGTGCCGGGCCAGATCCGTTGCCCGGCGATCGTGCACGCGGTGGCCGCCTCTTCCCGGGCCGAGCGGGCCGGGCCGCTGGTCGACGCGGTGAGGGCCACCTCGGGAAAGACCGTCCGGCCGGCCAGGGTGCGGCTCGCGCCGGGCCGGCCGTCCAGCCGGGGAACCGGGACGGTGACCTCGGGTGCCGGCTCGGCGTCGGGGACCTGTTGCGGTTCGGGCGAGGCCGCGACCGGCCCGCCGGGGCCGGCGGCGAGGGCGAACTTCTCGTAGTAGAACCCGGTCGGCATGAACCCGATGCCGGCGAAGTGCTTGCGGACGGCTTCGACCATCGGCGGCGGCCCGCACAGGTAGACCGCGACGTCGCCGTCGCGCAGATGCTCGTCGCGGATCAGCGTGGTGACGTACCCCCTGTTCGGGGCCGTGCTGCCCGGATCGGCGACGCAGTAGTCCCACGTCAGGTTCTCCGTCTGGGCGGCCAGCTCCCGCAACGTGTCGACCTCGACGAGGTCGTCGTCCGTGCTGACGCCGTAGACCAGGTGCGCCGGCCGGGTGGCTCCAGTCGCCCGCATGGCGCGCAGGATCGACAGGATGGGCGCGAGCCCGGTGCCGCCCGCGAGCAGGAGCACCGGCCGCTCGGTCTCGCGCAGGAAGAAGCTGCCGTGCGGCCCGGTGAAGGTCAGCTCGTCGCCCGGCTTCGCCCGGCCGGTCAGGTATTCGGACATCACACCGCCGGGCGTGAGCTTCACCAGGAACGTCAGGTGCTTCTCGTCGGGGGCGTTGCTGAACGAGTACGAGCGGGTCTCGTCGGTGCCGGGCACGGCGACGTTGACGTACTGGCCGGGTAGGAAAGCGAGCTTCTCCCGCTCCGGCGTCTCCAGGGTGACGGCCACGGTCGTGGGCGACAGCCGGTCGAGCGCGGTGAGCGTCGCCGGGTAGGTCGCCGCCTGCGTCTTGGCGACCGCGGACGTGCTCGCGATGCGCAGCACCAGGTCGGACTTCGGCTTCATGCTGCACGGCAGCACGTAGCCGCGCCCGGCCTCGTCCTCGGTGAGCGCGTCGTCGATGTAGCTGCCGCCGTCGTACTCGCCGGACTCGCAGAACGCCTTGCAGGTGCCGCAGGCGCCGTCACGGCAGTCGAGCGGGATGTTGATGCGCTGACGGTAGGAGGCGTCGGCGACGGTCTGGTCCGGCGCGCAGGTGATGAACCGGGTGACACCGTCCTCGAAGGACAGAGCGATCTGGTGGGTCATGGCGGACCTCAGATGTGGTAGACGTCGACGACGTGGTGGATGTAGTCGTTCTTGAGCACCACGGTCTTGCGGCGGATCAGCGGCGCGGGGCCGGAGAAGTCGATGGTGCAGAACGAAGTGCCGTAGTACGGGTCGACGGTCTTGTAGCGGAAGTACATGGTGTGCCAGTTGAACCGGACGTCGACGAGGTCCCCGCGGCGCTCGATCAGCTCGACGTTGGTGATGTTGTGGCTGGTCCGCGGTTCCGGGATGGACGTCGCGCTGGAGCGTTCGGTGCGGATGCGGAAGACCCGGTCCTCCAGGCCGCCCTTGTTCGGGTAGTAGATGAGCGAGATGTCGGTTCGCGGGTCTTCGGTGAGCAGGTCGTCGTCGCCCCAGGAGGGCATCCAGTAGACGACGTCGTCGGCGTAGCACTCCAGCCACTTTTCGAACTCGCGGTCGTCGAGGTAGCGGGCTTCGCGGTAGAGGAACTGCTCGATGTCGTGCTGGGTGATCGTCTTTTCGACGGTGGTCATCGGGTTCCTCCTCGCTCGGCGGCGATCGCGGCCTGCATCGTTTCGCGCCAGTAGCCGTGCTGGACGGGGTAGAGACCTTCGTCCTCGTTCCTTTTGCCGGCGGAGATGACGCCCTTCATGTCGAGGGCTTCGGCGACCTCGTCGGGCCCGGTGAGCCAGTGCTGCGCGCCGCGGCTCATGTCGTTCCAGGGCGCGGCGGTGGCGCGGAAGGTGAGCTGGCAGGAGCGGAACTCCTCGAGGTCGTCGGGGGTGGCCATGCCGGAGGCGTTGAAGAAGTCCTCGTACTGGCGGATCCGCCAGGCGCGGGCGTCGGCGCTCTCGCCCTTGGGCGCGATGCAGTAGATGGTGACCTCGGTCTTGTCCGGCGCGATCGGGCGGAAGTGCCGGATCTGCGTGGAGAACTGGTCCATCAGGTACACGTTGGGGTACAGGCAGAGGTTGCGGGAGCCACGGACCATGAACTCGCCCTTGGCGTCGCCGAAGCGTTCCTTCAGCTCGTCCATACGCGACCACAGTGGACGGTCCTGCGGGTTGCCCGCCCACGTCCACAGGCACAGGTGCCCGTGCGGGAAGGACCAGTAGCCGCCACCGGACTTTCCCCAGCTCCCGGCGTCGAGAGTCCTGGTGTCGTTCTTGGACTCGCCGGTGTTGCGGCGGGCGGTGGTGGCGGCGTAGTTCCAGTGGGTCGCGGTGACGTGGTAGCCGTCGGCGCCGTTCTCCGCCTGGACCTTCCAGTTGCCGTCGAAGGTGTAGGTCGAGCTGCCGCGCAGGACCTCCAGTCCGTCGGGGGACTGGTCGACGAGCATGTCGATGACCTTCGTGGTGTCGCCGAGGTGCTCCGCCAGTGAGACGACGTCCGGGTTGAGGCTGCCGAACAGGAAGCCGCGGTAGGAATCGAACCGTGCGACCTTGGTCAGGTCGTGGGAGCCGCCGGTGTCGAAGCTGTCCGGGTAGCCGGCACCGTCGGGGTCTTTGACCTTGAGCAGCTTGCCGTCGTTGCGGAACGTCCAGCCGTGGAACGGACACGTCAGCGTGGTGCGGTTGTCGGTCTTGCGGCGGCAGAGCATCGCGCCGCGGTGGGCGCAGGCGTTGATCAGGCAGTGCAGCTCGCCGCCGGAGTCCCGGGTGATCACGACGGGCTGGCGGCCGATGTGGGTGGTGAAGTAGTCGCCGGGGTCCGGCAGCTGGCTTTCGTGGGCGAGGTAGATCCAGTTGCCCTCGAAGATGTGCTTCAGCTCGAGTTCGAAGATCTCCTCGTCGGTGAAGATCCGCCGGTTCGCGCGGTACACGCCCGCTTCACGGTCCTCGACGACCGCGTCGGCGACGACGGCGGACACGTGCTCCAGCATTTCGGTCATGGATCCTCCAGCGGCCCGGATCGGCTCTGCTCGGCCTCCGGCGATCCGACGCCACCGGTGGCATGCCCGTCGAACCATGACAGCCCGTGCCGCCCGTCACACCAGGCAAATGCCTAGACCTGACCTAGGGTGGTATTGATATTTTCTGTTTATTAATCAGTCGAAACTAGGTCTTTGTCCTCGATCAGCGACGTCCCTACGGTGAGGTGATCGGCGACAAGGAACCGGGAGGAGGCTCGCCGTGGAACTGCGTCACCTGCGCTACTTCGCCGCTGTCGCCGAAACGTGCCACTTCGGCCGCGCCGCCGAGCGGCTGCACATCGCTCAGCCGGCGCTGTCGCACGCCATCCGGCAGCTGGAGGACGAGCTGGGCGTGGCCCTGCTGGCTCGCACGACCCGGCAGGTCACGCTCACTCCGGCGGGAGAGTTCTTCCTCGGCGAGGTCCGGCGAGTGCTCGCGGCCGTCGAGGCCGGGGTCCGGGGCGTCCGCCGCATCGGTGCCGGCCAGCTCGGTCTGGTCCGGATCGGCTTCACCGGGACCGCCGCGTTCTCCCATCTGCCGCACCTGGCCCGTGCGCTCGCGCAGCGGGTGCCGCAGGTCGAGCTCGAGGTCCGCGCCGACCTCTTGACGGTCGAGCAGTGCGCGCTGCTGCGTGATGGTTCGCTCGGCATCGGCGTGCTGCGCCCGCCGGTGACCGGCGACGACATCGACTACCGGGTGATCGAGGTCGAACCGCTGGTCCTCGCGGTGCCCGCCGACCACCGGCTGGCCGTGGAGCCCGTGGTCGCGATGGCCGACCTTCGGGCCGAGCCGTTCGTGACCTACGACGGGCGCAACTCCGTCGTGGACGAGGCTGTGCTGCGCAGCTGTCGGAACGCCGGGTTCACGCCGGAGCGCCGGCACGAGGCCCCGGGTACCGCGGCACTGCTCGCCCTGGTCGCCGGTGGCCTCGGCGTCGGCGTCGTGCCCGAGTCGGCCCGGTCGTTGCCGCTGGGTGGGGTCGTCTTCCGGGACCTCGCCGGCGCGGCGAGCGTCGAGCTGGCGCTGGCGTGGCACCGCGAAACCCGGTTCCCCTTGGTCGCCACCGTCCTCGCGGCACTCGAGGACGTCTTCCCGTCCGCACGGCCACCAGCAGAGGTCAGCTGATGAAGATCACCAGGGTGGAGGCGATCCCGTTCGCCATCCCCTACCGCAAACCCCTGCGCTTCGCCTCCGGTGAGGTGCACGCCGCCGAGCATGTGCTCGTCCGCGTGCACACCGACGACGGGATCGTCGGGGTCGCCGAAGCGCCGCCACGGCCCTTCACCTACGGCGAGACCCAGGCCGGGATCGTCGCCGTCATCGACTCGATCTTCGCTCCGCAGGTCGCCGGGCTCAGCCTGCTCGACCGTGAGACCGTCCACACACGACTCGAACGCACCGTCGGGAACCCGACCGCCAAATCGGCCGTCGACATGGCCATCTGGGACGCACTCGGCCGGTCCCTGGACGTCTCGGTGACCGAGCTGCTCGGCGGCTACACCGACCGCATGCGCGTGTCGCACATGCTGGGGTTCGACGAGCCCGCCGCGATGGTCGCCGAAGCCGAGAAGATGCGCGACACCTACGGCATCACCACGTTCAAGGTGAAAGTCGGCCGCCATCCGGCGTCGCTGGACACCGCCGTGGTGCGTGCCCTGCGCGAGGGCCTCGGCCCGGGAGCCGACCTCTACGTGGACGGCAACCGCGGCTGGACCGCCGCCGAATCCGCCCGCGCGATGAAGGAGATGGCCGACCTCGACCTGCTGTTCGCCGAAGAACTCTGCCCCGCCGACGATGTGCTCGGCCGTCGCTGGCTCGTGCGGCAGCTGGACGTCCCGTTCATCGCCGACGAATCCGCCGTCACCCCCGCCGACGTCACCCGCGAAATCCTCGGCGGGTCGGCCACCGCGGTCAGCATCAAGACCGCCCGCACCGGCTTCACCCGCTCGCAGCGAACCCACCACCTCGCCGAAGGGCTCGGCCTGGAAGTCGTGATGGGCAACCAGATCGACGGCCAGCTCGGCTCGCTCTGCACGGTCGCGTTCGGCGCGGCCTACGAACTGACGTCGCGCCGGGCGGGCGAGCTGTCCAACTTCCTCGACATGAGCGACGACCTGCTCACCGAACCGCTGTGCATCACCGACGGCGAACTGGCCGTCCGGCCCGGCGCCGGCCTCGGCGCCTCGATCGATCCCGAGAAACTCCGGCGTTACCGCCAGGACCGCTGACTCCCACCACGAACCAAGGAGGATCCATGACCGCCATCCACGAGACCGCCACCGCCGCGGCATCGGGCGCCAACGCCACCGAGCGCTTCAAGTCCGACAAGCTCGCCGGCGTCGCCGGCACACCGCCCGAGCGCGTCAGCCTGCTCGCCCGCGAGGTCCTGGAAGCCGTGCACGGAACGATCCGCAGGCACAAGGTCACCTACGACGAGTACAACGCACTCAAGTCGTGGCTGATCAGCGTCGGCGAGGACGGCGAGTGGCCGCTGTTCCTCGACGTGTGGGTCGAGCACGTCGTCGAAGAGGTCGCCACGGAGCACCGCGAGGGCAACAAGGGCACCATCGAAGGCCCGTACTACGTGCCCGACGCCCCCGCGCAAGGTGCTCGCGGCTCGGTTCCGATGCGGGACAACGAACCCGGCACACCGCTGACCTGGACCGGGCAGGTCAGCTCGACCCACGGCTCCGCGCTGGCCGGGGCGAAGATCGAGCTGTGGCACGCCGACGCGGACGGTTTCTATTCGCAGTTCGCACCGGGGATTCCGGAATGGAACCTGCGCGCGTCGTTCACCGCCGACGACTCCGGCCGGTTCGAGATCCACACCGTCCGCCCGGCGCCGTACCAGATCCCGACCGACGGCGCCTGCGGCAAGCTGATCGCGGCGGCCGGCTGGCACGCCTGGCGCCCGGCACACCTGCACGTCAAGGTCTCCGCACCGGCCCACGAACAGCTCACCGCCCAGCTGTACTTCCCCGGCGACGAGCACAACGACGACGACATCGCCTCGGCGGTCAAGCCCGAGCTGATGCTTTCGCCGCGTTCCGTCGACGGCGGCGAGGCCATCGAGTACGGCTTCGTCCTCGACCCCGAGCGGTCCTGATGCTGTACCACGTGCGCATGGACGTCCGCCTGCGCCCGGACCTCGGCCCGGCGGAGCGTGCCGACCTCCTTGCGCGGGAGAAGGAGTACAGCCAGAAGCTGCAGCGGGAAGGCAAGTGGCCGCAGCTATGGCGGGTCGCCGGCGAGTACGCCAACTTCTCGATCTTCGACGTCGCTGATCACGACGAGCTGCACACGCTGTTGTCGGGATTGCCGTTGTTCCCGCACATGGACATCACGGTGACCCCGCTGGCCACGCACCCGTCCAAGATCGCCGGCTGAGGCATGGGAGCCGTGCCGGAAGCCGGCGCGGCCGCGGCGACAGCCCCGCCGGCGGAAGGCGGCCGTTCACGAGCGGACAGCGAGCCGCTCCGGCAACCGGGCAGCCAGGTGGTCGACCAGCGCGCTGGTCCGCCTGGGCACGTGGACGTCATCGGCCAGGAGGGCCTAGATGTCGGCGGCCGGCGTCGGCACACCGGGGATCACCCGCACCAGGGCTCCCCTGCCGAAATAGGACCGGAGCTACCATTCCGAGAGTGCGGTGATCCCGTGGCCCGCAGTGCCCAGTCCGTCGCGACGCCGCCGTCGTCGCTCGACAGGCTGCCGTGCACCCGTCCCTTGCGGGGGCTGGGCGACGCCACCGAAGCGCCACAGTGCGAAGTCGCCTCGTTCTCCCTGATAGGGACGGTGCGGCGCACGGCACCCGGCGGTTGTGCGCCAGTCGGCGCATCCAGAGCGTGGACCGAGCCGTTCTTCGAGGGCTTTCAGGCGTTTGCCGACCACCGGGAGTGAGCGTCCAGCTCGCGCGCGCCGCCGTGAGCGAAGGAGGATGTTGTGAACCACCGCTACCGCGTCGCGGTCGTCCCCGGCGACGGCATCGGGCGCGAGGTCGTCCCGGAAGGCCTGCGCTGCCTGCGAGCCGCGGCCGAAGTGCACGGCTTCGGGCTCGAGACCACCGAGTTCGGCTTCGCTTCCGCCGAATACTGGCTGGAGCACGGCGAGATGCTGCCGCCGAACTGGCGTGACGTCCTTGCCGGCTTCGACGCGATCTTCTTCGGCGCGGTCGGATGGCCGGACGTGGTGCCCGACCACGTGTCCCTCTGGGGAAGCCTGCTGAAGTTCCGCCGCGGCTTCGACCAGTACGTCAACCTGCGACCGGTCCGGCTGCTGCGCGGCGTCCGCGGCCCGCTGCGTGGCCACAGGCCGGGCGACATCGACTTCCTCGTCGTCCGCGAGAACACCGAAGGCGAGTACTCCAGCATCGGCGGCCGGATCTTCGAAGGCACCGACCGGGAGACCGTGCTGCAAGAGACGGTGATGACCCGCACGGGTGTGGACCGCGTATTGCGGTACGCCTTCGACCTCGCCGCCGCCCGCCCGCGCAAGCACCTGACGTGGGCGACCAAGAGCAACGGGATCTCCATCTCGATGCCGTACTGGGACGAGCGCGCGGCCGCGATGGCCGCACGGTACCCGGGAGTCACCGCGGACAAGGACCACATCGACATCCTCGCGGCCAAGTTCGTGCTGAGCCCGCGGGCCTACGACGTCGTCGTGGCCAGCAACCTCTTCGGCGACATCCTGTCCGACCTCGGACCCGCGTGCACCGGCACGATCGGGATCGCCCCGAGCGCCAACATCAACCCGGACCGCACCTGGCCGAGCTTGTTCGAGCCGGTCCACGGCTCGGCGCCCGACATCGCCGGGCGTGGGATCGCCAACCCCGTCGGGCAGATCTGGAGCGGTGCGATGATGCTCGACCACCTCGGCGAACCCGTCGCCGCCGCCCGGGTCGTCGCCGCGATCGAAAGCGTGCTCGATGAGCAGCCGGACGTGCTCACCCCCGACCTCGGCGGCCCGGGGACGACCGCCGGCCTCGGTGCGGCGATCGCCGCGCGGATCGCCGCCGGGTAGCGGGTGACCGCGCGACCTGCTTCGACCTGGTCGGCAGCCGGTCCGCGTGCGCTGAAGGGGCTTTCCTTGTCGGCTGGGAGGTCGGCCCGACGTTGTTCGACTTCGGCGGCCGGACGCGAGCGATCACCGAATGGCTGCTGTGACGATCGTGTTCGCCAGCTCTACCGAGGAGAAGGGGTTCTGCCCGGTGTAGAGGTTGCGGTCGACCACGACGTGGGACGACCACGGGGCCGCCGCGACGAAATCCGCTCCCAGGGCGCGGAGACGGTCCTCGACCAGCCACGGGGCCTTGTCCCCGAAGCCGTTCGCCGCTTCTTCGGCGTTGGTGAACGAAGTCATGCGGTAACCCGCGAACGGCCACGCGCCGTCCGGCCGCTCGGCTGCGAGCAGGGCGGCAGGAGCGTGGCAAAGGACTCCGAGGATCTTGCCGGCATCGAGGGCCGAGGTCAGGATCCGCCCGGTGGCGGGCGAGACGGCGAGGTCTTCCATGGGGCCGTGCCCGCCGGGGACGAACACCAGGTCGTAGTCCGCCGCGTGCACGTCTTCGAGCCGGGCGGGGTGGTCGAGTTCGGCCTTGATGCCGTCGAGGTACTCGCTGATCCGGCGGGCGCGCCGCTCGTCGCCGCCGTTGCCCGCCGCGGACAGGCTCGTGCGATCCACTGTGGGCGCTGCGCCGCCCGGGGTGGCGATCGTGATCGTGAAACCCGCTTCGCGGAAGATCCGGTGCGGCTCCGCCAATTCCTCCGCCCAGTAGCCGGTCGGGTGCTTGGTGCCGTCGGTCAAGGTCCAGTGGTCTGCTCCGGTGACCACGAAGAGCGCCTCGGTCATGTGCCCTGCCTTCCCGCCCGGTGTCGATCTTGCTCCCGCATCGTACGGGGCAACTCGGACGGTTGCAGGGCTAGTCGACCCGAAATGTTGGAAAACGCGTTCCGAAAAGGCGTCGACCGCCGATGGCTCCTATAACGATGTTTTACCAGGTGGCTCGATCGGAGGGTTGTTGTCGATCGACGTCTTGCGGCATCATGGTCCAGCGAATCGGAAAACGCTTTCCAAGGCTGTGGAGCGACCGGACGGGCGGGAGAACCATGACAGGCATGCGAAGCTTCACTGGAAGAGCCGCCGTCTGGCCGGCGTTGGCCGCCGCGGTGCTGGCCTGCGTCGGCCTCGCTCCGGCCGCCCAGGCGGCGGACACGCCGCCGAATCCGCTGGACAAGGCGGGGTGGGTGCTCGATCGGCACGACGAGTTCAACGGCAGCCTCGATCCGAACCTGTGGATCACGAACTACTTGGAATCACGCACGCCGGAATGGCGCTCCCGGGCCCGGTACGGCTTCCGCAACGGTGCCCTCGTGCTGCGGATCGACGACGACCAGCCGACCTACTACGCCGGCGATCCGATGAAGGTCTCCAGCATCCAGACCGGGCAGCGGACCGGCCTGCACAAGACGTCTCCGCAAGACCACACGATCCCCACCATCTGGAAGTACGCCCCCAAGTACGGCTACTTCGAGATCCGCGGCAAGACCTCCGCGAGGAGCGGTCTCCACGCCGCGTTCTGGACGGTCGGGAAGCAGGACACGGCGACCCAGAACGCCGAAGTGGACATCATGGAACACCCGGGACGCACTCCGCGCAACTTCAACTTCAGCCTGCACAAGTGGTCCGATCCGGCGGTCCCGGAGGTCGACAACTCGATCGGGACCGGCTTCGACCTGGCCGGCGGGATGCACATCTACGGGCTCGAGTGGACGCCGACGCAGCTCAAGCTTTACGTCGACAACAGGCTCACGAAGACAATCAACGCGTCCCCGGCCTACGCCTCGGTGTTCCTGCTCGGTATCTACGAGAACGCGGGGTGGACGGGAACCGTGGATCCGAAGGATCCGCGCCCCAAGGAATTCGTGGTCGACTACTTCCGGGCGTACCACAAAGCTTAACCGCGTCGGGGAGTGCTTTCCCGCAGGACGACGCTCGTCGGCAGCCACACCAGCTCGGGTTCCTCGTTGTCGGCCAAGGCGAGCTCGATGGCGCGCAGGCCCATCCCCTGCGTGGGCACGGCGACGGTGGTCAGGGCGGGGTCGACGTCAGTGGCCGCGGTGATGTCGTCGAACCCTGCCACGGCGAGGTCGCGACCGGGGACGAGGCTCGCGTCACGCAGCGCTCGCATGGCGCCGATCGCCATGACGTCGTTTACCGCGAACACCAGCTCGATGTCGTCCTTGCCGCGGCCGAGCAGGCTGGTCATGGCGGAGTGGCCGCCGTCTTCGGTGAAGTCGGCTTCGATCGTGGCGAGCACTTCGATCCCGGCGCGGGCCAGCCCGGCGGCGAACCCGTCCGCGCGGTCGTGGGACGTGCGGAGGGCGTCCGGTCCTCGTAGGACGGCGAATCGCCGGTACCCGTGCGCGACCAGCGCGTCCGCCAGTGCCTCAGCGCCTGCGTGGTTGTCGATCGTGACGGTTCCGTACGGCAGCCCTGGCTGGCTCACCACTGCTACGCGCCCGCCCGCGGCTCGGTACGTCCCCAGTTCCCCGGCCAGCGTCTTCTGGTCATCGCCGATGCGGCTGCCGGCGAGCACGATCGCGTGGGGCCGGTGGCCACGCAGGATCGAGACGATCTCCAGTTCCCGCTCCGGCGACCGGCCCGTGACCGCCATGGTCACGGTCAGCCCCGCCGCCTCGGCGCCTTCCACGATCCCGGCGGCGATGGAGGAGAAGTACGGGTCGGCGATGTCGTGCACGATCAGCGCGACCGTCTTCGTCGACCCCCGGGCGGTGGCTTGCGCAGAGAGGTTCGGCGCGTAGCCGAGCCGCTCCGCAGCTTCGAGCACGAGGGCCAGCTTCTCCGCGCTCACAGTGCGGGTACTGCCATTGAGCGCGCGCGACGCCGTGGCCGCCGACACGCCTGCTTCCCTGGCGACGTCCAGCAGGGTGGGGGAGGAGCCGGTGTCTTGCTCGGTCATGCGGGGCGAACTCTCTTCCCTGGATCCTCAGAGATGTGGAATACGTTTTCCGTCAGTGATGCTACGGTGTCGTGCGGAGCACCGCGTGTTTCCATCTTCTGGCATGCTCCGGGACAACGGAAAGCCGGACGTCGGCGCGTGCGAAGTGGGGTGGGGATGCCGCATCCGGCACGGGACACCGTGACGCTGCACGACGTGGCGGCGGCCGCCGGGGTGTCGCTGGCGACCGCCTCGCGGGTGCTGGGCGCCAGCTCGCGGACCGTCGCGCCCGAGTACCGGGAGCGCGTGCTGGCCGCCGCCGAGCGGCTGCGGTACACCGCTGACGCGTCCGCGCGGGCGATGCGGGGGACCAGTGGGTCGCTGGCCCTCGTCGCCGACGACCTCACCACGCCGTCGATCGCCATCATGGTGTCGGCGATGGAGCGGGAGGCCAGTACCACCGGCGCGTTCGTCACGGTGTCGGCGACCCACGGCGATCCCGGGCGCCAGCTCGAGACCATCCGCCACGTCCGGGCGCTGCGGCCGCGTGCGCTGGTCCTCACCTCCGGCCGGGTCGCCGCCGACGCGCTGTCCGGCCGGCTCCTCGAAGAACTGCGCGCCTACGAGCGCGACGGGGGACGGGTGGTGGTCGTCGGCGATACGGACCTGCCGTTCCACTCGGTCGGTTTCGACAACCGGGGCGCCGCTCGCCGCCTCGGCGAGTTCGTGGCCGAGACGGGACACCGGCGCATCGCGATCATCGCGGGCGCCCGGGAGGAGGCCGCACCGGCTGCCCGAACCGCCGGGTTCGTCGACGGCCTCCTGGCCGGCGGTGTCGCGGCGGCCGACGTGCGGATCGCGTACTGCGCGGTGAGCCGGGAGGGCGGGCTCGAGGCGGGCAGGCGGCTGGTCGCCGAGGGGCTCGCCGGAACCGACGCCGTGGTCGCGGCGAACGACCTGATCGCGGTCGGCGCGCTCCGGGCATTCCGCGAGGCCGGCGTGGCGGTGCCGGACGACGTGTCGCTGACCGGGTTCGACGACATCCGGCTGGCGGTCAACGTCACACCGAGGCTCACCACCGTGGCGCTACCGCTCGCCTACGCCGGCGCGGAGGCGATCCGCCTCGCGCTGGGCGAACCCGGCGCGGTCACCCATGTGACCGTCGAAGGACGCTTGGTGGTCCGGGACAGCACCGCCGAACGCGCCGGTTGATCAGCTCTTGACGGCCGGAGTGTCGCGCGCCACACTTCAGGAATGCGTTTTCCGGGTCTCGACGAGGAGACGGCGGCGTGAGTACCCTCGACGAACTCCGCGGACTGCGTCGCCGCGGCGTGCGGGCCTCCCGGCGGAACAACAAGGCGGCGTTCTGGTTTCTGCTGCCGTGGTTCGCCGGGCTGGTGTTCTTCACCGCCGGGCCGATCGCGGCGTCCCTCGGGCTCGGGTTCACCAAGTACAACCTGATCCAGCCGCCCCGGTTCATCGGGCTCGGCAATTTCGCCCGGATCTTCACCGACGAGCGGCTGCACAACGCGCTGGGCGTGACCTTCACCTACGTCCTCGTGTCGGTGCCGCTGCAACTGGCGTGCGCACTCGGTGTCGCCCTGCTGCTGGACCGGGGCATGCGCGGTCTGGCGTTCTACCGGTCGGCGTTCTACCTGCCCTCGCTGCTCGGGTCGAGCGTGGCGATCGCGGTGCTGTGGCGGCAGATCTTCGGTACCGAGGGCCTGGTGAACCGCGTGCTCGGCCTCTTCGGCATCAGCGGGCACGGGTGGATCTCCGACCCGGATTCGGCGTTGTCGACGCTGATTGTGCTCAACGTGTGGACCTTCGGTGCGCCGATGGTCATCTTCCTGGCCGGCCTGCGGCAGATCCCGGCGATGTACTACGAGGCCGCGTCCATTGACGGCGCGGGCCGGTGGACGCGGTTCCGGCGGATCACGCTGCCGCTGCTGTCGCCGATCGTCTTCTTCAATCTGGTGTTGCAGATGATCCACGCGTTCCAGTCGTTCACCCAGGCGTTCGTCGTCTCCGGTGGCACCGGTGGTCCCTCGGATTCCACCATGCTCTACACGCTGTACCTGTACCAGCAGGGTTTCGCGCGCTTCGACATGGGTTACGCCTCGGCGCTGGCGTGGTCGCTGCTGCTGATGATCGCCGGAATCACCGGCGTCAATTTCTGGGCGTCGAGGTTCTGGGTGTTCTATGACGACTGAAATCGCGCGCCTGCGGACCGCAGGCAAGCACCTCGGCCTGCTGCTGGCCGGGGTGGTCATGCTGTATCCGGTGCTGTGGATGGTCATCAGCTCGCTGCGGCCGAACGACGAGATCTTCCGCAGCGCCGGCCTGGTGCTGGACCACCTGCGGGTGCAGAACTACGCCGACGGCTGGACCGCGCTGGCGTCACCGTTCGGGCACTACCTGGTCAACTCGGCCATCGTGGTGCTGGGCTGCATCCTCGGGAACCTGGTGTCGTGCTCCATGGCCGCCTACGCCTTCGCGCGCCTGGAGTTCACCGGCAAGCGGTGGTGGTTCGCCGTCATGCTCGGCACGATCATGCTGCCGGTGCACGTGATCATCGTGCCGCAGTACATCCTGTTCTCCCAGCTGGGCTGGGTGAACACGTTCCTGCCGCTGATCGTGCCGAAGGTGCTGGCCACCGACGCGTTCTTCGTCTTCCTCATGGTGCAGTTCATCCGCGGGCTGCCTCGCGAGCTGGACGAGGCCGCCCGGATCGACGGCTGCGGGCACCCCCGGATCTTCCTGCGGATCATCCTGCCGCTGATGAAACCGGCGCTGGCCACCACGACGATCTTCACGTTCATCTGGACCTGGAACGACTTCTTCAGCCAGCTGATCTACCTGACCGACCCGCAGATGTACACGGTGCCGGTCGCCCTGCGCTCGTTCGTCGACGCCACGTCGACCACCTCGTGGGGCTCGCTGTTCGCGATGAGCGTCCTCTCCCTCCTCCCCATCTTCCTGGCCTTCCTCTTCGGACAGCGCTACCTCGTCCGCGGAATCGCCACGACCGGGGGCAAGTAACTCGGAAAGGAAACAAGGCCATGCGGACGAGACACCTCGTGTGGGCGGTCCTGCTGACGATGACCGCGTCCCTGCCGGTGGCCTGCTCGTCCTCCTCCGGCGGGGGTAACGAGCTGTCGGCGGGGCCGGTGACGCTGCGCTTCTCCTGGTGGGGCGCCGACGACCGGCACAAGCGGACCCAGCGGGTGATCGAGCTGTTCCAGAAGAAGCATCCGAACATCACCGTGCGCGGGGAGTTCAAGGACTGGAACAGCTACTGGGACAGCCTGGCCACCACCGTCGCCGCGAACGACGCGCCGGACGTCATCCAGATGGACGAGCTCTACCTCGCCTCCTACGCCCAGCGCGGCGCGCTGCTGGACCTGAACACAGAGAAGACACATCTGAACACCGGCGACTTCGACGCCAAGGCACTGGCCACCGGTGCGATCGAAGGACAGCAGTACGGCCTGCCGGTGGGCCTCGGCTCCTACGCGCTGGTGGCGAACACCGACCTCCTGGCCAAGTACCACGTGCCACTCCCGGACGACGCCACCTGGTCGTGGGACGACCTGAAGACGGTGGGCGAGCAGGTGTCGAAGGCCGGTGGCGGCTCGGTGTGGGGCGTGCAGTCGCCGGGCTTCAGCGATGCCGGCGGACTGCAGATCTGGGCCCGGCAGGCAGGCGGGTCCTTGTTCGACGACAAGGGCAACGTCGCCATCCGGCCCGAAGTTCTCACCCGCTACTTCACCTACCTGCTGGACCTGGCCCACGGCGGAGCCGCACCGCCGCCCTCGGTCACCATCGAGAAGGCAGGCGGAACGCTCAGCCAGACGGCTGTGGCCACCAACGCCACCGCGTTCGGCTTCTGCTGGAACACCCAGCTGACCGCGCTTTCGGCGGCCAGCGGCCAGAAACTGAAGCTGCTCAAGCTGCCCGGTGAGGCCAAGACGCCCGCCACGTACTACAAGCCATCGATGTTCTGGTCGGTCTCGGCGCGGTCCCAGCACCCGGCGGAGGCCGCGCTGCTGCTGGACTTCCTGGCCAATGACCCGGACGCGGCGAAGATCATGCTGACCGACCGCGGCGTCCCGGCCAACACGAAGATCCGCTCGGGCATCGGCGGCACCCTCAAACCCACCGACAAGGCGGCGGCCGACTTCCTGAACCAGCTCAAGGTCACCGACCCGCCGCAGGTCACGCCCAACGGCGCGAGCACCGTCGAGACGATCCTCAAGCGACACGCCGAAGACGTCCTGTTCACCCGAGCGACGCCGGACGCGGCCGCCAAGGCGTTCATCACCGAACTGCAGGCCGACGTCGACGCGGCCCGATGATTCCCGAAATCGTCCCCGCCGGGGACGCCGTCGCGGTGCGGGCCGCGGGTGTGGAGCTATTCCGTTACGTCGTGCAGTCCGCGGCCACGGCGTTCGAGGGTCCGAAGCCGTACCTGCATCCGGTGCGGACGCTCGCGGGCGACGTCGTGACGGCCTACCGGCCGCACGACCACCGGTGGCACAAGGGCATCCAGATGACCGCCACCGACGTTTCCGGGCAGAACTTCTGGGGCGGCGTGACCTACGTGCGGGACCGCGGTTACGTCGATCTGCCGAACGTCGGCACCATGCGGCACGAGGACCTCGTGCCGCAAAGCACCGGCTTCGCCGAAAAGCTGACCTGGCACACCCAGGCGGGTGAGCATTGGGTGGACGAAATCCGGGAGCTGGCCGTCCAGGACGTCGACGGCGACTCGTGGGCCCTGCGGTTCGGCACCGAGCTGACGAACGTCCGCGGCGGGCCGCTCGTCTTCGGCAGCCCGACGACGAGCGGGCGGGACCTGGCCGGCTACACCGGGCTGTTCTGGCGTGGGCCGAGGGAGTTCACCGGTGGGGAGGTCATCGCCGCGAACGGGCAGGGTGGTCCGGAGATGATGGGCGAGGAAGCACCGTGGCTGGCCTACGTCGGGCACCACGACGAAGTGGACCGGGCTTCGACGCTGGTGTTCCTCGACCACCCCGGCAACGAGGTCACCCGCTGGTTCGTGCGTACCACCCCGTTCCCCGCGGTGAACCCGTCGTTCGCGTTCTTCGACAAGCTCGTTCTCGAGGCGGGGGAGACCCTGCGCCTGCGCTACCGCGTTGTGGTGGGGAACGGCGCGTGGGATCGGGCGCGCATCGAGTCCTATGTGGAGTTACATCCCTGGTGAGTCGCGGCGGGTGAGGCGTCGGTGCCGGAATTGGTCGTCACTATTCGACTGCTTCGACGGAAAATGCGCGTAAATAGCCTCATTTGAGGTCTTGTCAGAAGCGAGGATATGAGGTTCCATCTTTACCAGTACCGCGCACACGTTGTGAACGTTCAATTTCGGCCCCCGCGCGGCTCGTCGTCGATCAAAGGAGATCGAATGACCGAATATGGAAAAGTCTCTCTGACTGACCAGCCGGAAATCGCATCGACGCGGCTGGGGCGCCGTAGTGTGCTGCTCGGTGCGGCCGTGGGTGTGGGCGCGCTCGCCTTGGGCGCCGCGACACCGGCGAATGCGGCGGCCGCCTTCTTCAAGGGGGCCGACATCAGCTGGGCGCCACAGATGGAAGCCCGTGGCTACACGTGGAAGAACGCCTCCGGGCAGAGCCAGGACCTGCTGACCATCCTCAAGGGATACGGCATCAACGCCATCCGGTTGCGCACGTTCGTCAACCCCTCGAACAGTTCGACCGACGGCCACTGCAGTATCAACGAGGTCGCCGCGCTGGCCAAGCGGGTCAAGGCCGCGGGCATGTCCATCATGCTGGACTACATGTTCGGCGACACCTGGAACTCCGTCGGCGTGCAGAACCCGCCCGCGGCGTGGAAGAACATGAGCTACAACCAGATGCTGAGCGCCATGAACTCCTACGTCAACCAGACGATGAACGTCATGAAGAGCAACGACGTCCTGCCGGCGTGGGTGCAGATCGGCAACGAGATCAACAGCGGCATCTGCCGCCCGGTCGGCGGCGTTTCCAACCCCGCCCAGATGACCGGCCTGCTCAACGCCGCCTACAACCAGGTCAAGCAGGTGTCGCCGAGCACGACCGTGTGCATCCACCTCGCCCAGCCCCAGAAGTACGACTCGATGCAGACCTTCTTCAGCCGGTACGCCGGCAACGGCGGCAAGTGGGACATGTCCGTGTTCTCCTCCTACGGCAGCGCGAGCCTGGCCGCCGGCATCGTCGGGAACATGAAGAAGATCTCCGACGCCTATCACAAGCCGTTCATGCAGAGCGAATTCGGTGGTCCCGTCAGCAAGGTCTCAGCCACCAAGGCCTCACTGGTCGCCTACCTCGCCGCGCTCAAGAACAACGGCGGCCAAGGCCTCTTCTACTGGGAGCCCGAGGGCTACTCACCGTTCACCGGCTACGCCAACGTCGCCTGGGACGCCGCCACCCGCCGGCCCACTGCCATCATGGACGGGTTCCGGTGAGCCTCACGACACGGATAGCCGTGCTGCTCGTGGCCGGGCTCGTCGTGACCGAGGGGGCAGCCGGCGCCGCCACACCGACCGCTGTCGACTACTCCTTCAACGTCGCGCCCGGCGACTACGAGGTCACGGTGAACTTGGGCAGCGCGAGCCAGGCCGCGCAGACCGGTGTTCAGGTCGAGGCACGTCGCACGATGCTCGCGCCGGTGAGCACCCGCGCGGGGGAGTTCCGCCGGGAAGTGCTGGCGGTGAACGTGCGCAGCCCGGAAAGCATGCCCACCGGGGAGGAAGGAACGGGAACGCCCGACTTGCAGGTTCACCTCACCGGAAGCCACCCGGCTGCCTCGAACGTGTCGGTGGCTCCCGTGCGCCGGCCGCGGCTGTTCGTGGTGAGCGACTCCACCGCGTCGGACTGGCTCAAGGGCCCGAAGCGGGGCTGGGCGCAGGAACTGCCCCAGCTGCTCCAGCCGGGAATCGTGGTCGCCAACTACGCGGACTCGGGCGAGAGCACCGTGAGCTGGCTGAGCAACCTCCGGCTGTTCGCCACCGTGAAGCCGTTGATCCAGCGGGGCGACGAAGTGCTGATCCAGCTGGCGCACAACGACAAAACCACCACCGAGAGCACGTTCCGGGCCAATCTGGGCAAGCTTGTCGACGGCGTCCGCCAACGTGGCGGGTTGCCGGTCCTGGTCACCCCGCCGGTTCGGCACCTGTTCGGGGCGAACGGCAAGCTCACCCCGACCGGCCTGGTGGTCAACACCCTCGGCGTCGACCTGCCCGCGGTCATCCGCGACGTCGCCGGCAAGCTGGGCGCGCCGTTGATCGACCTCACCGCGCGCAGCCAGGCCCTCCTGGAGAAGCTTGGAGAAAGCGCTTCCTGGCCGTTGTACCTGACGGTCCAGCACGACGGGGTCCAGGACTCGACGCACTTCTCCGAGTACGGCGGAACGGTCATGGCGGGCCTCGTGACCAAGGGGATCGCCGACGCTCACTTGCCCGCCGCCGCGTTCCTGCGGATGTCGGCCGGTGCCGTACCGGCGGTCGCGAAGCCGCCTGGCACCGTCGCTCCGAGTTGCTTGGCGCAGCCGGCGAGAGCGGACGCGACGGCCGCCGCGACGGTCAAGGTGTGGCTCGCCGGTGACTCGACCATGGCGGATCCGAAGTCCTCGTGCCCGGTCGGCTGGGGCAGCAGGTTCGATGCGTTGTTCAACGACCAGGTGACCGTGGTCAACAAGGCCGTGTCGGGCCGCAGCATCCAGACGTGGCTGTACGAGTCGAACGTGACCGGCACCAAGAACTCCGCCGGTGAATGCGTGGTGAGCCCGAACGCGTTCGCTCAGCGGTGGCTGGACATGCTCGATCCCGCGAAAGGGATGCAGTCCGGCGACTACCTGGTCATCCAGTTCGGCATCAACGACGGCGATGCGAGCTGCCCGCGACACGTCGGCCCGGCACGCTACCAGAGCCTGCTCACCACGATGGCCAACGCGGCGAAGAGCCGAGGTGTCCAGCCCGTCCTGCTGACCCCGGTTGCGGCCATCACCTGCAGCGGAAGCACCGCGGTCGGAAACCGGGGATTCCTCACCCAGACGACGGCCGCGGGCACCGCCACCGGCGCACCCGTGATCGACCTGCACAAGCTGAGCTACACCCTCTACAACACACTCAAACTGTGCCCCAACGACGGCGACTACAGCAAAGGTGCCGTAGGGGCGTTCTTCTGCAACGACCACACGCACTTCGAGGCCGCGGGCGCGGACCGGATCGCGCGGGTCGTGGCGAAGGCGCTGCGCGACCAGAAGATCGGCCTGGCCGGTTACCTCAGGTAGCCGGTGGCCTGACGCCCACCCCCCAACCCCCAGGGAGTCATCGATGACCATGCAACGACGCACGTTCCTCAGCTTGACCGCCGTCGGCGCGGCGGGCGCGGGTCTGGCCCTGCTCGGCGCCGGACCGGCACTGGCCACCCTCGCGCCGCTGGGCCCGGCACCGGCCACCCCGTTCGCGGTCGGTGTGCGCAAGTACGACTGGAAGCGTGGCAGCCGACCCTGCACGACCTACGTCTACTACCCGGCCACCGGCACCGCCGGCGGCAACCCGGTCACCAACGCCCCGGCTGCGAACGGCGTCTTCCCCATCTACAACTTCACCCACGGCTACAGCAGCAGCCCGCAGAACTCCCTGTTCATCATCAAGGCCCTCGCCGCGGCGGGCTTCGTCGTCCCCGCCCCCTACTTCAACCACAACTTCGGCGACGTCAACAACGGCAACACCTCGAAGGACGTCTCGCAGATCCTCACCAACACTCTCGCCCTCAACGCCAGCGGACCGCTCGCGGGGCACATCAACACCGGCATCGGCGTCGGCGTCTCCGGCCACTCCCTCGGCGGCATGGTCACCCACGGCCTGCTGACCTCGTGGCCGGACAGCCGGATCGTCTCCGCCAACCCCCAGTCCTGCGTCGACATGGGCAACCCGTCCCCTTCGGTCACGGCCAAGGTCCTGTTCGTCCACGGCGACAAGGACACCACCTGCGCCTACTCCTCCGCTCGCCAGGCCTACAACGAGATCAAGTGGCCCAAAGCGTTCCTCACCTTCATCGGCGGTAGCCACACCAGCTTCTGGAGCGACCAGCGCTTCCCGAAGACCGTCGTCGACTGGGCCCGCTGGACCATGTACGGCGACACCGCGGCACGAGACCGCCTCGCGGGCGACGCGTCCGGCTCCAAGATCAAATGGGAAGCACAACTGGGATGACACGCGGACGGGTGAATCGCCGGTGGAACAGAATGGTCGGCGGGTTGGCGCTGATCCTCGGCTTTGTGCTGGTGGCAGGCGTGTGCGGTCCACAAGGGACAGCTCAGTCGGCGCCGGCACAGCGGGTGGAGCAGGTGCAGTCCACCGGGCGGGTGGTGGACTTCACCGATGCATGGAAGTTCCTGCTGGTCAACAGAACCGGCGCAGACGCCCCGCAGCCGGGCGCGAACGATCCGGCGTGGCGGGACGCCCGGCTGCCGCACGACTGGAGCATCGGCATCGATCCCGCGCAGGGGCCGAACACCGCCGCGGCCACGGGTTTCCTGCCCGGCGGTCTCGGCTGGTACCGCAAGACCTTCACGCTGCCGTCGTCGATGGCGGGCAAGAAGGTGTCGATCGAGTTCGACGGCGTCTACATGGACTCCGAGGTGTACCTCAACGGCACCCTGCTCGGTCGGCATCGCTACGGCTACACGGGTTTCGCGTTCGACCTGAGCCCGCGCGCGCACACCGACGGCACTCCCGACGTGCTCGCGGTGAAGGTGCGCAACCAGACGCCGAGCAGCCGGTGGTACTCCGGCAGCGGCATCTACCGCAACGTCCGGCTGGTCGTCACCGAGCCGACCCGCGTCACCCGTCAAGGCGTGCAGGTGACCACGCCCGACCTGGCAAGGACGATCAAGTCCGGCTACGCCACGATGCGCGTGGCCACCACCGCCGTGAGTGACGGCGGCGCCCAGGCGGAGATCCTCTCCACGGTCAAGGACGCGCGCGGACAGGTCGTCGGCACGGGCACCGTACGCGCTGCCCTGACGGCGCAGCCGAGCACCGCGGTCGCCGAGGTGCGGATCGACCGGCCCATCCTGTGGACGGTGGACCAGCCGCACCTGTACACAGTGGACACCGAAGTCCGGGTGAACGGCAAGACCGTGGACGCGGTCAGCACGCGCACCGGCGTCCGGTACTTCGCGTTCGATCCGAACAACGGCTTCTCGCTCAACGGCGTGGAGACGAAGCTCAAGGGCGTCAACCTGCACCACGACCTCGGCGCGCTCGGTGCGGCGGTGTCGGCGGACGCGACGGTCCGGCAGTTGCGGATCATGAAGAGCATGGGTGTGAACGCCGTGCGCACCTCGCACAACCCGCCGTCGCCGGAGTTCCTGCAGGCGTGCGACGAGCTGGGCATCATGCTGATGGTCGAGGCGTTCGACATGTGGCACATGTCCAAGACGACCTACGACTACGGCCGGTTCTTCGACACCGAGAGCAGCTCCGACATCCGCGAGATGGTGCGGGCGGCCAGAAACTCGCCGTCGGTGGTGATGTGGTCGATCGGCAACGAGGTGTACGACGTCAGCAGCGCCTCCGGCGTGCCGATCGCCCGCCGCCTCATCGACGACGTGCGCGTCATCGACTCCACCCGCCCGATCGTGATGGGCAGCGACCGGTACCGCTCCGTCCCCGCGTCCGGCTCGCCGCAGGACCAGATCCTGAAGATGCTCGACGGGCTTGGGGTGAACTACAACACGGCCTCGTCGATCGACGGCCTGCACGTCAAGTATCCCGCGAAGTTCTTCTTCGAGAGCGAGTCGTCGTCCTCCACCTCGACCCGCGGCTACTACCAGGACCCCGAGCAGCTCAACACCGGGGAGAACTACACGCCGGGCAAGCGCAACACGTCCTCGTATGACAACAATCTCGCGACGTGGACCTACAGCGGTGAGTACGGCCTGAAGAAGGACCGCGACCGCAAGTGGTTCGCCGGCCAGTTCCTGTGGACCGGCATCGACTACATCGGCGAACCCACGCCGTACAACGTATTCCCGGTGAAGTCGTCGTTCTTCGGTGCCGTGGACACCGCCGGGTTCCCGAAGGACTTCTACTACCTGTTCCGCAGCCAGTGGAGCAGTGATCCGATGGTGCACCTGCTGCCGATGGACTGGACGAACCACAAGCTCGGCGAGCCGGTGTCAGTGTGGGCGTACAGCAACGCGGACGCGGTCGAGCTGTTTCTCGACGGCAAGTCCCTGGGCGAGCGGACGTTCGACACGAAGACGACCACCTACGGCGCGAAGTACCGGGAGACCACGGAGGCGAGCGGCGACGACAAGACCGTCACCGGCGGCCGGTATCCCGGTAGCTACACCAGCCCGAACGGCAGCGCCGGCAAACTGCACCTGACGTGGTCGGTGCCGTTCCAGCCGGGTCACCTCGTCGCGGTCGCCAAGCGTGGCGGGGTCGAGGTCGCCCGGGACGAGGTCCGCACGGCAGGCGAGCCGTCCGCGATCAGGCTCAAAGCCGACAGCAGTGCCGCCGGCCAGTCGCTCACGTTCGTCACCGCCGAGGTCGTCGACAGCGCGGGCGTCGTCGTGCCGGACGCGGACGACCTGATCTCGTTCCAGGTCGAGAATGGCAGCCTGGCGGGGCTGGACAACGGCAGGCAGGAGAGCGCGGAGAACTACCAGGCGAGTTCGCGCACCGCGTTCAACGGCCTGGCCCTGGCGATGGTCACGCCCGGCCCGGGTCCGGCCGGGGTCACGGTGACGGCACGGGCGCCGGGCCTGCGGGACGGCATCGCGACCATCTCCGCGAACGGTGCCCGGACCGGTCTCGGACCGCGTGCCGCCGAACCTGCCGGCGTGGCGGCGGCCGTGGCGGCGGACGCGAGCTACTCCGGCGCGCCGAGCACCGTCCCGGCCGCGATGCTCGACGGCAACACTTCGACGTACTGGTCGAACTACTACCTGAAGTCCGCCACGGCGTTGCTGCCGCAGGTGAGCAGCGCGCACGCGGCGGAGTGGGTGTCGTTGTCCGGTCTCGAAGGTGCGCCGATCCGTTCGGTGCAGGCCTCGTTCCTCGTCAACGCGTCGCACGCGCTGCCCGCGACGATTTCGGTGTCGTACTGGAACGGTACGGCTTTTGTGCCGGTCGGTGACCCCCGGGTTGAGTGGGCGACGGGGTCGGGCCAGCCGACCAGGGTCACGTTCACCCCGGTGAGCACCAGCCGCCTCCGGGTGGACCTGACCAGCCGCGCGCCGCGCACGGCGAAAGGGTTCGTCGGGATCGCGGAGATGTCGTTCGGACGCCAGTGACGATTTTGACTCGAAGGGAAGGTCTCGAAATGCAATTCGTTCGAAAGAGCTTCGCCCGCAGGTGCCGTGTCGGCCTCGCCACGGCTGCCCTCGCGCTCGTCGGCGTGACCGTCCCGGCGACGCCCGCTCAGGCGGCCAGCGCGTGCAACAACGGCGGGTTGTACGACATGGGCAAGTACTGGATCACCAACAACCTGTGGGGCGCCGGTTCCGGCTCCGGCCGGCAGTGCATCTGGACCACCTCGCAGTCCGGCAACACCATCAGCTGGGGCACGAGCTACAGCTGGTCCGGGTCGGGCTCTTCGGTGAAGTCCTACGACGCGGCCATCCTCGGGTGGCACTGGGGCTGGCGCCGTTCCGGCACCGGTCTGCCGGTGCAGCTCTCGGCCAACCGGAGCGTCAGCACCGGCTACAGCTACAACGTGCGGCACAGCGGGGGCGCCATGAACGTCTCCTACGACATGTGGCTGCACCCGATGGCCAACCCCGGCAGCGGCACCACGCCGAGCGATGAGGTGATGATCTGGACGTACCGGGCCGGCGGCGCCGGCCCGGCGGGGACCCGGCAGGCCACCGTCACCGTCGCGGGCACCAACTGGGACCTGTACCGCGGCCGGATCGGCGGCTCGACGGGCTGGAACGTCTACTCGTTCGTGCGCACGTCCAACACCACCTCCGCCACATTCGACATCCGCGACTTCCTGAACCACCTCGTCGGGCGCGGCTGGATGAGCAGCTCGAAGTACCTCACCAGCGTGCAGGCCGGAACCGAGATCTTCACCGGCACCGGGCAGCTGGACGTCACGAACTTCTACGCCAACGTGAGTTGAACGCCTGATGGGTGGAAGCAGGTCGGACTCGTCTCGACCTGCTTCCACCCGCATCCCTTGCCTGTTCTCGGAGGAACGCATGCAGACCATCCGCCGATCCCGGCTGGCCGCCGTCGCCGGTGTCCTGACCGTCGCCGCCGCCGTCACGGTTGGCGCTGTACCCTCGGCCTTGGCCTCGACCACGTCGCCGGTGGACGCGCTGGCCGGGGTGCACACGGTGGGCCGGGTGAAGCGCACGACCGGCGCCGCGAAGTACACCTGGCCCGGCATCTACTTCGAGGGCCGTTTCCGCGGCACCGGCGTGGACGTACGGCTCAACGACGCCCGGAACGACTACGACATCCAGGTCGACGGCACCACGGTCGCCACGCTGGTCACCCCGGGCCGCACCACCCGCCAGATCCGCGGCCTGACCAACGCCGAACACAGCGTGCGGCTGGTCAAACGCACCGAAAGCCCCTGGGTCGCCGGCGAGTTCGACGGTTTCGCCGCGGCCCCCGGCGGACAGATCCTCGCGAAACCCGCCGCCCGCACCCGGCAGATCGAGTTCATAGGCGACTCCCTGACCGCCGGTTACGGCGACCTGTCCACCACCCGCGACTGCTCGGCCAACGGCGGGATCGACCGCAACACCGACACCGACATCAGCTACGGCGCCCTCACCGCCCGCGGCCTCAACGCCGACTACCAGGTCAACGCCTACTCCGGCCGCGGCATGGTCCGCAACTACAACGGCGGCGACCCCGGAACCGACTACCGCACCTACTACGACCGCACACTCCAGAACGTCTCCAGCGACGCCTGGCCGGTCCCGGCCACGTGGCGGCCGCAGCTGGTCGTGGTCGCGCTGGGCACCAACGACTTCAGCACCGCGCTGCACTCCGGTGAGCCCTGGCCCACCGCCGAGCGTCTGATCGCCGCGTACAAGAGCGCCTACCAGGGTTTCCTCGACAAGCTGCGGACGCGGTACGGCACCGGCACGACCATCGTCGTCGGTGCTAGCAACCTGTACGCCACCCAAGCCCAGCAGGTCGTCACCGACCGCAACACCCGCGGCGACAGCCGCGTCCGGTTCTGGAACTTCGACGACCCGCGCCTGGACCACCTCGGCTGCGACTGGCACTTCTCCCGCAACGACCACCGGATCATTTCCGGGCTGCTCACCGACTACATCGCCACCCTCCCGCTCACCTGGTGAGGCGCAGCTCGCCGGTCAGCTGCGCAACAACGCCACCCTTGCCAGGACAGATTCCCCAGGAGGTCTGCCATGACAACCCTGCGGCGCATGACCGTATACCTGGCCGCCGTGCTGGTCGCGGTGACCTCGGTGCTGCTCATGCCGGGCACACCGGCCTTCGCGGTCAACCCGATCGTGAAACGGTTCGCCGCCGACCCGTCGATCCTCGTGTCCGGCAACCGCATGTACATCTACGCCACCGACGACGCGAGCAACAGCGGCAGCTACTGGGACTCCAAGGCGTGGCGTGTGTACTCGTCGACCGACCTGGTCACCTGGACCGACCACGGCGCGCCGTTCTCCATCGGCGGATTCCGCTGGGCCCGGCAGTACGCGTGGGCTCCCGCCGCGGTGGCACGCAACGGGTACTACTACTTCTACGCCCCGGTCGACCGGACGAAGATCGGTGTGGCTCGCAGCACCTCGCCGGTCACCGGCTTCGCCGACGCCCGCGGCACCGCCCTGATCGAGAAGGGGCGAGACGCCAACACCGGTGAGGAGCCCATCGACCCGGCGGTCTTCGTGGACGACGACGGGCAGGCCTACCTGTACTTCGGCACGCGGACACCGAAGGCGGTCCGGCTGAACCGGGACATGATCTCCACGTCCGGAGCCATCCAGAACGTGACGATCACCGGCGCCACCACCTACGGCGAAGCCCCCCACATGCACAAACGAAACGGCATCTACTACTTCTCTTACTCCACCGGCTGGCCCGGGCAGATCCACTACGCCACGGCCACCAGCCCACTGGGCCCGTTCACCTACCGCGGCGTCATCCTCGACTACACCAACGTCAGCACCAACCACCAGTCGATCGCCGCCTACAACGGCCGGTGGTACATCGCCTACCACCGCAACGGCCTTCCCCACGGCGGCGACTTCCGCCGCTCCCTGGCCATCGAGTACCTCGACCACAACGCCGACGGCACCATCCCGAGGGTGCCCCAGACCAGCACCGGCGTCGGCGCCTCGTAGCACCTTTCCGCTTCCGTCGTGCAGGTCCCATGATTCGGAGGAACACCGATGTCATCCAACGCCAGTGCATGGTCGCGCCGGAAGTTCCTGGCGAGTGCCGGCGCGGCCGCGGCGGGAAGCGCCCTCATGGGCCTCACCGCCGCTCCCGGGGCGGCCGCAAGCCCACGCGCGTCCACCGCCGCGGTCGAGTCCCCGATCTCCTACGTCGATACGTCCAAGTCCGTGTATGACCGGCTCACGCTCATGTCAGGCGGCCGGCCGTTCTTCCACAACGGCATCCAGTTCCGCTACGACAAGCTGAAGTACAACCACGGGTGGACCAGCGCCCAGCTGGAACCCGTCATGGCGATGATCGCGCAGGACGGCTTCAACGTCGTGAACATCCCCATCTGGTGGTCGATGGTCGAGTCCGCGATGAACGTCTTCACCTGGACCGACATCGACCTCTGCATCGACTGGTGTGCCAAGTACGGGCTGCGGCTGGAGGTGCTCTGGTTCGGCTCGGACTCCGACGGTACGTCAGTCGGGCAGGGCCCGCGGCTTCCCTCGTACGTCGCCAACGGAAGCTACCAGTGGGTCGTGTACCAGAACGGCACCAAGCCCATGAGCGGCAGCCTGGCTCTGCTCGACAAGACCGATCCGCGCCTGCTCGCTCGCGAGAAGTACGTGCTGGGCCGGCTGATGAGTCACCTCGCCGCGTACGACACCACGAACCGCCTGGTCGGCGTCCAGGTGCTCAACGAGCCGAACACCTCGCACGTGTCCAACTACCTGGGGCCCGACCGCAGCTACAGCAGCTACAGCACCGCGCGGTGGACCAGCGGGCACTACACCGACGCCGGCAAGTTCCGCCGCGACGTGCTGCTCGACTACCAGACCCAGCTCGGGGCCGTGGTCAAGCAGTCCGTGCACTCGGTCTACACCCGTTCGAACCTGGTCGGTGACGCCTGGCCGATCGCCGAGAACGAGGCGCTCCGGGCCAAGGGAACCAACTTCATCGACTTCTACGGAAACGACCCGTACACCACGGACAACGACCGGCTCTTCAAGTACGGCACCGACTCGTTCTGGGCCCAGGGCAAGAACTTCCCCATGATCATGGAGAACTACGTGGGCAACCAGTCCTCCGTCGCCCAGAAGGTCAGCGCCCTCGCCGGCGGCGCGGTCCTGAACTTCTACGCCGCGGTCCACCCCGACGTCGGCAGTTCCGACAACGAAGCCCTGTACAACTACGACACGCGCACCCACGTCGTGACCCGCAAGCCCGCCGGCTACGTCATCGCGGACCTGAACACCGCGCTGAACAAGATCTCCACGGATCTCGCATCGCGGAACCCGATCGATGTCGGAGGCAAGTCACTCCAGGTCTACAACCGCACGGCCGCCGCCACCGTCACCAGCACCAAGCCGGTGGGCAGCCACAGCTTCACCTACGCCACGACGGCCGCCGGCCAGGCCTTCGCCGTCCAGCGCAGCGCGACCGAGTTCGCGCTCGTCAGCACGCAGACCGGCACCTTCACCCTCCCCACCGCCATCGGGTCGGTGACATCGGCGCAGACCGGCTCCTACAACGCCGACAACGCGTGGGTGCAGCAGGGGACCAAGAGCTACACCGTTTCCGGTGGCACCATCGTCATCAAGCTCGCGAAGAACGAATGTGTCCGGGTCGTCGTCTCCTGAGGACCTGTTCAGCGGTGGGCGATGGCCTCGATTTCGATCGGGCCTGCTGGGGCAGGTCCGGGACTTCCACGACCGTGCGGGACGGCAAGGGAGCGGTGGAGGCCGCGAGGTAGACGCGGTTGACGTCGTTGCGCCGGCCGTCCCGCCGTGCTCGACCGGCTCGTCGGAGCGGTGCGCAAGGCCGGCGACCACATCACCACGGGCTCGGCCACCGCGACCGTGGGTCTTCCCGGCAGCCCGGCCGGGAAGACGGTCGGCTCCGGCACGCATACGTTCGCGTCATCGATCTGACCGGTTACTGCACGGTGGGCAGGTCGTCCAGCACGTTGCGGCCGAGCACGGCGGACGCCGCGGTGACGCCGCCGACCATGGCTCCGCTGATTCCCGCGGCGACGACGTCCTGGCCGGCGAAATACAGGCCGGGCACCGGCGAGTGGGCGCTGATCCAGCCTTGCCGGAACCGCTCGGGCGTGTGGGCGAAGGACATGAAGTCGCCGGTGGTGCGGCCGAGGAAGTGGTTGAAGCTCAGCGGCGTGGCCAGTTCCGTGTGGTCGATCTTGCCCTCGAGCTGGGGACAGAAGCGCAGAACCTGGCCGAGCAGCTCCTCGGTGAGCCGCTCCTTGAGCCGGTCGTACTCCGCGCCGCGGCGCATCCAGCGGCTGCCGTCGAACGGCTCGAACAGCGACCACGTGGTCAGCCCGCAGATGTCGATCGTGGCCCGGCCGGGGTAACGCTCGTCCCAGGACGGGTCCTTGGCCGAGGGGAAGGAGAGGAAGTACGCGGGCATCGGCTGGTTGTGTGGGTCAGCTTGGTGAGCGGACATTCGTTCCTGCATGTCCGCGCCGCCGTGGGCCCAGATATTGCGCGGGTCCAGGCCGAGCGCGGCGGCGGATTCCTTGATGCCGATGTTGAGCACGACCCAGGGCAGTGATCGCTCCATCGCGGCACACTCGTCGGCGAGATCGGTCGCGACTCCGGCGGGCAACAGCCGGTTCGCCGTGGCGGTGATCCCCGCGTCGCTGATGACGACCGGTGCGTGGAACACGCGGCCGTCGGCCATCGTGACGCCGCGCGCGGCGCCGTCTTCGCCGATCCGGATCGAGGCGACCTCGGCTCCGATCAGGACCGCGCCGCCGGCCGCGCGGATGGTGTCCGCGACCGTCTCGGCGATCCGCCCGGAGCCGCCGACCGGGAAGTTGGAGCCGTCGATGTAGTGCCGGATGAGCATGGCGTGCATGGCGAACGACGCTCGCCACGGCTCGAGGGAGTAGTCGCCGAAGTGCCCGCACAGCACGGCGATCAGATCCTGGTCGTCGGTCAGTTCGGACAGCACTTCGGTGACCGTGCGGTCGGCGTGGTCGAGGAACGGCTCGCACATCTGCTCGTAGAGGTCCTCGGCGAGCGGCCGGGGGAGCGCGCGGTGCGCGAAGAAGGTCTTGGCCGAACGGCTCGCCTCGAACACCAGGTCCACGTACCGGTCGATGGCGCGCGCCTCGTCCGGGAAGTACCCCTTCATGCGCTCCTTGAACTTCGCCGCCCCGGAGGGGTATTCGTACTCGCGGTCGCCGATGAAGATCCGGTTGTAGACATCGGGCATCGGTGCCCATTCGAGGGCGCCGCCGGTGATGTGGTCGAAGATCCGCCGCAGGGCGCTCGTCGGCCGGTGCACTTCGCCCATGTAGTGCAGGCCCGCGTCCCATTCGTACCCGTTGCGGCGAAACGCCTGCGTGCAGCCGCCCGCCGTCGTGTGCCGTTCCAGCACCAGGACGCGCTTGCCGTCGCGGGCCAGCAGGCCGGCCGAGGTGAGGCCGCCGATGCCGGACCCGATGACGATCGCGTCCCAGGTGTCGTCCACCCGGCTCCGCACATAACTCTCGCCGCCGCCTGTCATTTCCGACCTCCATCTGACTTCGGTTGACCGAAGTCAGGTTAGGATGCTGGCTACGGTCAGGGCAAGTCAGGTTGCAGGAGGAGTGAGATGACGCACGAAGGGGGCGAGCCGTGGGATCGCGACGCCTGGGACATCGATCCGGACTCGGTGGTCCTGACTTTGCAGGCGCTGGCTCCGCACTCGACGGGCCTGATCATGCGCGAGGCCTTCTACGGCACCCGCCGGTTCGACGACTTCCTCCGCCGCACCGGGATGAGCCCGGGAGTGCTGTCGGCCCGGCTGCGCGACCTCGTCGCCCAGGAGCTCCTCGTCAAGGTGCCCTACAAGGAGCCCGGGACTCGGGAGCGCGCTGAGTACCGGCTCACCGAGAAGGGCCGGGATCTCGTGCCGACCATGGTCGCCATGATCGGCTGGGCCGATCGCTGGCTGACCGGTGAGCGGAAGCCGACGATGTCCCTGCGGCACAGCGGCTGCGGTGCCCCGGTCGAGGCTGTCCTCAAGTGCGGCCACGGGCACGAGATCCACGCGGCCCGCGAGATCGTCGCATCGCCTGGCCCCGGCGCGACGCGGCTGTCGTGACGCGTCAACCCGGTGACCGAGCGGTCGGGCCGGCTGGGGTGGTCAGTGTGGCGTGGGATGCGGTGCCGCTTCCTCGCGTCGGGCCGGCAGTGCCTCCGCGTCCTCTGCGGATTGCGTGATCAGCTGGATCATCGCCCGTTCCGCTGCGTCCGGGTCGCGTCGGCACGCAGCCTGGCGGCCGGGCGCAGCGACCTCGTCCTGCTGTCCTTTCCTGACACCCGTCTCGGGCCTGCCCGGCGAAGATCACGGCCATCACGCAGGCACCGGCGATCGCGAGCCCGATCGAGCCGGTGGCGATCAGCGCGTAGCACGGGATGCCGGCCACGGCCATCGCGGCCGCGGCGCCGATCAGGACCTTCTTGCGCCCGATCCGGTCGGAAAGCTTGTCCATGAACCGAAACGATGCTGAACTTGAGGTTCTTGCCCATGAAGGTGAACAGGACGTAGTAGCCGGAGCTGATCGGGTTGGCCGACAGGCCGCTTTGTTCCTTGAGCCGGGTGAAGCGCGGGGATGTCGCTGATCCGCCGCCGGATGCAGATCCCAGTCAACCCGGTGACACGGCCAGCAGGAACGGGATCCGCCAGCACTCGCCTGCTGCGGCGGGTGGCCTCCGGGAGCACTGCGGTCGCTGATCGATTGACCGAGTTGCCCACGACTATTGACCGGAATTCGTTCAGGCGCCCAAAATGCGGGGAGTTCGCGAACCCAGGAGGCATCGATGCCTGTCCGACCCGTCGACCGTCGGTGGGCGTTGCCATCCGGAGCGCGGATTCCGGGCGGGGCCGGAGAAAGCGCTTACTTCAGGCGTCTCGTTGGTTGTGCCGGGAAAAATACCCCGAGGATTCCGTCCGTGTTACGCTGGGAGCGCTCCCAAGCTCGCGGCGGTCCAGAACTCGGCGCACTTCTCCGAATACGGAGGAACAAGATCAAAGGGGAAGTCCGGCTGGTGTGATCGCTTGCCGCGTAGAGAAAGCGCCTCCGATTTGTCGTCCACTTCTCTCCCCTCAGGAGGTCCTGTGGCTCTCAGATCTTCCCTCACGACTTTGCTGACCGTCCTGGGTTTGCTGACCGCCGCCCCGGCCGATGCGGCCCCCGTGACGGTGACCAACGGTACGCAGTTCACCGACACGTCCGGCGCTGTCGTGCACGCCCACGGCGGTGGCATGCTCAAGGTCGGTGACTACTACTACTGGTTCGGCGAGAACCGCAACCCGGACGACACCTTCCGCGCGGTGTCGGTCTACCGCTCCACGGACCTGAAGACCTGGGAGTTCCGGAACAACGTTCTCACCCAGTCGTCGAGCTCGGAGCTCAAGGTCGCCGGCATCGAACGTCCCAAGGTGATCTACAACGGTGCCACCCGGCAGTTCGTGATGTGGATGCACAAGGAGAACGGCAAAGACTACAGCCAGGCCCGGGCGGCCGTGGCGACCTCGGCGACGGTCGACGGGAACTACACCTGGCGGGGTAGTTTCCAGCCGCTGGGGAACATGTCCCGGGACATCACGCTGTTCCGTGACGACGACGGCACCGGCTACATGGTCTCCGCCGCGCGCAACAACGCCGACCTGAACCTGTACCGGCTCACCGGGGATTACCTCGGGGTGGCGAGCCGGGTGCGCACGCTGTGGCCGGGATCGTCCCGGGAGGCGCCCGCCCTGTTCAAACGCGGCGGGAAGTACTTCATGCTGACCTCTGGAGCCACGTACTGGCAGCCGAACCAGCAGAAGTACGCGACGGCGAGCAGTATCACGGGCACCTGGACCTCACTGTCCAACGTGGGCAACAGCACCGCGTACGGCTCCCAGACCGCGTACGTGGTGGCGGTCCAGGGAACGCAGGCCACGTCGTACGTCTACCTCGGCGACCGCTGGGCAGGCGCGAAGAACCGCCCGGTGAACGAGTCGCAGTACGTGTGGCTGCCGCTGACGTTCCCGACGGCGACCACGATGACGATGAGCTGGTACCCGCGAGTGAGCGTGGACACGGCAACCGGTGTCGTGACCGGCGTGCAGTAACCAATCGGACCTTGGAAAGGGGCCCTTCATGCTTTCTCGTCCCCGACGCAATCGCAATCGCAATCGCAACCCGATCCCGCGACGGCGCACGCTGCTCCCGGTCCTGGCCACCGCGGCGCTCGCCGCGGCGCTGGCCGGCGGACCGGCCCACGCTGCCGGCAACACCAGCCAGTTCAAGGGCGTGAACTGGGCTGATCAGCGAGACAACTTCGTCAACGGCCCGGTCGTGCCGTCGGGCCTTTCCACGTCGGACAGCTACGCCACGACCTACGCCAAGGCCTCGGCGATCGTCAGCGGGTTCAAGGCGAACCTCGGCGCCACCATGGTCCGTTTCGGCATGAACGACAAAACCACCTCGTCGGCCTGGTGGAACAGCTACATCGGCGCCCTCGACGCGACCCTCGACAAGGGCCTGAGCGTCATGATCGCGCCCTGGGCCTATCCCGGCTCCTGCAGCTGTGTCAAGGACACCACGGCGTTCTACAAGATGTGGGACACCGTGATCAACCGATACCTCGGCAGGTCCGGCGTGTACTTCGAGATCTACAACGAGCCGGGCGGATACAGCGACAAGGCTTGGGACAACTTCGCGGCGAGCTTCGTCGCCCACTACCCCAACGTGCCCCGCGGACGGATCGTGGTGGCCGGCAGCGGGACCGACACCAACCTCGCGACCGTCGGGGCCGACTCACGCCTGAGCGGCACCCTGTTGTCCCTGCACCTCTACAGCGTCTTCGGGATCTCCCACAAGACCGAAGCCGCCTGGATCACCGAATTCAAAAGCCACCTGAAGGGTTACGGCTCCCGCACGATCGTCACGGAGTTCGGCGTCCCGATGAGCACGGGCGTGAACTACAACGGCGCACGCGACGGCGACAACAACAGGTCCTACTACTACGGCATGACCGACACCATGCGCAGCGAAGGCATCGGCTCCATCTACTGGCCCGGTCTGCGGACCGGCGATTCCTGGTCCATGGAACAGCTCCACGGCACCGGCGTCAACCTGTCCTTGACCACAGTTAACGCCTCGGGTCGCGACCGGCTCCAGTACGCCTGGGGCAACAGCTCCAACCCCGGCAGCACGCGGTAGCGGTCGTACGTCGGGTGAGGTGCACGCGGTCATCGCGTGGCCGGATCCGTCGGCTACGCGATGACCGCCTGCACATGGCCGACACCAAGCCTGCCGAGGTCACATGTCCGCCTGAAGCATCTGGTCGGAGCCGTGGTCGCCGGGGCTGCTGGTCGGCACCCTCGTGACGGCGCCGGCGAACGCCTCGCAGCCGTCCACGGTGGATGCGAGCCTGCCGAAGATTTCCGAATGAATTCGTCGTGCTGAGAGGACAAGTGATGATGCATACACTCCGGCGATCCGCCCGGGGAATCCGGCTGCTCCTGCTGGCTGCGGCAAGCCTGCTCGCTTCCGTCGCCATGCCCGCGGGGACGGCGACCGCTACAACCGCCGTCCCGCCGTCGAAGACGGTGCGGGTCTACTGGCTCCGGCCGTCCGACGTGCCGTTCGACCAGCGCTACCCGGACGGGATCGCCCGGGTGATGCGGGAGGTGCAGCGGTACTACAAGCAGGAACTGGGCAGGACTTTCACGCTCAACGCAACCGTCGTCGAGGTGGTGACCGGCGACCACCCCCGGCGGTGGTACGAGACCACGCCGAACGGGCCGGAGCGGTACTGGTGGGAAGTCTTCAACATGCAGCAGGAGCTGCGCCGCAAGCTGGGGCTCGGTGCCCCGGACAGCCGGTGGCTCAACGTCGGCGAGATCAGCGCGGAGGGCCCCGGTGCCGGTGGGGGTGGTGGCAACGGCTGGGTGATCCTGTCCGGGCACGACGCCGACGGCGCGGCGGGCAGCAACGGCGCGATGAACCGGTGGTACGGCGGGATGGTGCACGAACTCGGCCACGCCTTCGGCCTCCCGGATTCGTCCCGCACGGACGGCACGCCGATGTCGGCTTCGTTCTACGACTACCCGAACACGCATTTCTCCGCGCAGCAGAAGACGGCGATCCGCAACGGCCCGTACGGGAGCTTCCTGTCGTGAAGACTTCGCTGACGACGTGACCGCCCAGTCAGCGAGGTCGCCGAGACGACGCAGTAGGCGAACGGCGCGGGCTCCGACGGCATCGACGCCCTCGTGCTGCGCCAAACGCGCTCCCCGGCACCGGGTAACCCGCTCCACCTGTACTCCGGCAAGGCCGCGGCGTACGGTGGCTCTACACCGGCAAACCGGACATCGGCGCGTTCGAAGTGGGGTAGGTCAGTATCCGCCGGTCTCGCTGGGGTCCGGGCTGAGCGGCGTCGTCGCGTCCGTTCCCCAGCTGGTGAGCAGCCGTAACGCCGCGGCGGAGTCGGTGCCGGGTTCGGCGTGGTAGGTGACCAGCATCTGGTCCGGGTCGTCGGGCAGCGGGAACGTCTCGTACTCGACTTGCAGCTCACCCACGAGGGGGTGCCGCAGCGGCATCGGGCCGTGGCTCTTGCGCCGCACCTCGTGGGCCGCCCAGAACCGGCGGAACTCTTCGCTGCGCACCGACAGCTCGCCGATCAGCGCGGTGAGCCCCGGATCGCCGGGGTGGCTGCCGGCGTGCATGCGCAGGATGCCGGTGACCGCGCGGGCCTTGCGGTCCCAGTCGAGGAACAGGTCGCGGGTGGCGGGGGAGAGGAAGATCAGCCGTCCCCAGTTGCGCTGCTCGGGTGGTAGATCCGCCCAGTTGCCGAAGAGCGCCGCAGCGGGTTTGTTCCAGCCGAGGATGTCCATGCGGAGGCCGTTGACGTAGGCGGGCACGTCGGTCATCGCGTCGAGCAGCTGCTGCACGGCGGGGCGCAGCTGCTGCGTGCGGGCGGCCGGCTTGGCCGCCACCCGCCGGGTCGGCCTGACCAGCTGCGTGAGATAGGTGCGTTCGGTGTCGGTCAGCTTGAGGGCGGTGGCGATGGCCTCCAGGACCTCCACCGACACGTTCGCGGAGTTGCCCTGTTCGAGGTGTGTGTAGTACGAGACTGACACGCCCGCCGCCTGGGCCAGCTCCTCCCGGCGCAGCCCCGGGACGCGCCGGCGCGTGCCGTAGTCGGGCAGGCCGACGTCGGCGGGCTTGAGCCGGGCGCGGCGGGTGCGCAGGAACTCGCTGAGCTCGGCTCGCCGGTCGGGGCCGGGGGTGCTGGACATGCCGCTCATTGTCGCCCGGCGGACGCGATCGAGCCTGCCTCTGCCAGTGGTAGGCACCCGAAAGGTACGTCGCGCAGGGCATCGCTGCCCCCGGAAACGGGCGGCAGGGTGGAGCTCGTCCCCTCCACAGTCCCTTGAGGAGTTTCGATGTCTCGTGTTTGGCTCATCACCGGAACGTCGCGCGGTTTCGGCCGCATCTGGGCCGAAGCCGCGCTCGACCGCGGTGACAAGGTGGCGGCGACGGCCCGGGACGTCGCCGCGCTCGACGGCCTGGTCGAGCGCTTCGGCGACGCTGTCCTGCCGCTTTCGCTCGATGTGACCGAAAAGTCCGCTGTGGAGCAGGCGGTCAAAACGGCGCACGCCCATTTCGGGCGGATCGATGTCGTGGTCAACAACGCCGGTCACGGGCTGTTCGGGATGACCGAAGAGGTGACCGAGGAGCAGGTCCACGCCCAGTTCGAGACGAATGTCTTCGGTGCTTTGTGGGTGACGCAGGCGGTCCTGCCGTACCTGCGGGAGCAGGGTTCGGGCCACATCGTCCAGGTTTCTTCGATCGGCGGGCTGCGGGCCTTTCCGCTGCTGGGTGTCTACAACGCGTCGAAGTGGGCGCTGGAAGGGCTCAGCGAGGCCCTCGCGGCCGAGGTCGCCGGGTTCGGGATCAAGGTGACGCTGGTCGAGCCGGCGGGCTACGCCACGGACTGGGGCGGCAGTTCGGCGGTGCGCTCGGATGCCCTCCCGGCCTACGACGGCGTGCGCGAGCAGATGGCCGCGTACTGGAGCAGGATGACGCACGGTGATCCGCAGGCGACCGCGGAGGCTGTCCTGAACGTGGTCGACGCCGATGAGCCGCCGCTGCGGATCTTCCTCGGTACCGGCCTGCTCGAGCAGATGCGAGAGGAATACGTCCGCCGGATCGCGCTCTGGGAAGAGTGGAACGACGTGTCGGAAGCCGCCATGGGCCACGGCCCGGTCGCCTGATTGCCGGAGGGCACCGTGGACGAATCTCTGCCCGACGGCCTGCCGCGCGGGCCGAACCGGCGCACGGTCATGGCCGCCGCGGCCCTGGCCGGCGGCGCCTTGGCCGTGGACGGCGCGGGACTGTTCGCTCCGGCGGCGGACGCCGGGACAGCGCCCGGCAATGCCGTCACGGTCACGGTCAACGGCAGGCGGACCACCGTCACCGTCGACAACCGCACGTCCCTGCTGGATCTGCTGCGTGAGCATCTGGGCTTGACCGGCACCAAGAAGGGGTGCAACGCCGGGGCCTGCGGGGCGTGCACGGTCCTGGTCGATGGCCGCCGGGTCAACTCCTGCCTCACGTTGGCGGTCCGGCTGGACGGGGCCGAGGTCACCACGATCGAGGGACTCGGGGGCGATGCGCTGCATCCGCTGCAGCAGGCGTTCATCGACCACGACGCGTTCCAGTGCGGCTTCTGCACGTCCGGCCAGATCATGTCCGGCGTGGGCTGCATCCGGGAGGGCCACACCGGTTCGGCGGCCGAGATCCGGGAGTGGATGAGCGGGAACATCTGCCGCTGCGGGTGCTACGTGAACATTGTCAGCGCCGTCGAGCAAGCCGCGCACGGGACGTGATGGCCCATGTATCCCTTCTCTTTCACCAAGGCCGCCGACACCGGCGCCGCGCTCGCCGCGGGCCGGCGCGGTGGCCGGTACATCGCCGGCGGCACCACCCTGGTCGACCTCATGCGGGAGACCGTCGAACGCCCTGGCGCGCTGGTCGACATCGGCGCGTTGCCGCTGCGCGGGATCACCGTGACCCCGCGCGGCGGGCTGCGGATCGGCGCATTGGTGCGGATGGCCGAGGCGGCCGCGGATCCGAAGGTCCGCGGTCTGTTCCCGGTGATCTCGCAAGCCTTGGAGCTGAGCGCGTCCGCGCAGCTGCGGAACATGGCCACGATCGGTGGCAACATCATGCAGCGCACCCGGTGCTCGTACTTCCGGGACGTGACGGCCGGCTGTAACAAGCGCGTCCCGGGCTCGGGGTGCGCGGCCCTGGCCGGATACAACCGGACGCACGCGATCCTCGGCACGTCCGACCAGTGCGTGGCCACGCATCCTTCCGACGTCGCGGTGGCCTTCGCGGCGCTGGAGGCGACGGTGCACCTGCTGGGCCCGGACGGGCCGCGCGAGGTCGTCTTCGCCGATTTCCTGCTCCAACCGGGCCGGACCCCGGACCGGGAGCAGGCGCTGCGGCCGGGAGAGCTGATCACAGCCGTGCAGATCCCGGCGCACCCCCAGCCGCTGAAGTCGGGGTACCTGAAGGTCCGCGACCGGCAGTCCTACGAGTTCGCGCTCACCTCGGCTGCCGTCGCGCTGCACGTCCGCGGCGGCGTGATCGGGCTGGCGAGGGTCGCGGCCGGTGGGGTGGGCACCGTGCCGTGGCGGCTGCCGGCCGTCGAGCAGGTCCTGCTCGGGCAACGGCCGTCGCCGGAGCTGTGGACGCGGGCCGCCGCGCGGGCGGCGGACGAGGCACGGCCGTTGACGCACAACGGGTTCAAGGTCGACCTGCTCACCAGGACGGTCGAACGTCAGCTGCGCATCGTGGGAGGAACGCCGTGAGTAGCCAACCGCAGGCCGCCGTCGGCGCCCCGTTGTCCCGAGTGGACGGACGGCTCAAGGTGACTGGACGGGCCGGCTACGCCGCCGACCACGACATCCCCGGTGTCGTCCACGCCGTTGTCGTGGACAGCAGTATCGGGCGTGGCCGCATCACTGCGATCGACACGCGGAAGGCCCGCGCGGAGGCCGGTGTCCTGCGGGTGCTCAGCCACCTCGACAAACCGGCGCTGGCCTACGGTCCGAACCGGGTCAGCACCCCCTTCCCCGGCGAGCGGCTGCACGTCTTCCAGGACGACGTCGTGCGGTTCTTCGGCCAGCCCGTCGCCGTCGTGGTGGCGACGACGCTGGAGGCCGCGCAGTACGCGGCGAGCCTGGTCGAGGTCACCTACGCCGCGGAACCGCCGTCGACCGACCCGGCTCAGGCCCCGGCGCAGCCCGGCCCCGCGCCCTTCGCCCTGCCCTATGCGCGAGGGGATGCCGAGGCCGCGCTGGCGTCGGCGGCCGTCCGGCTGGACCTGACCTACTCCTACGCCCGCAACCAGCACAACCCGATGGAACCGCACGCCACCATCGCCCGCTGGGACGGCGGCAAGCTGACGCTGTGGGACAAGACCCAGTGGGTGATGGGCACACAGAACGAGCTCGCCGCGGTGTTCGGCGTCCCGCTCGAGAACGTCCGCGTTCTCTCCCCGTTCGTCGGGGGCGCGTTCGGCGGCGCGCTGCTTGCCTGGCCGCACGTCACCATCGCGGCGCTGGCCGCCCGGGAGGTCGGCCGTCCGGTGAAGCTCGTGCTGACCCGGCGGCAGATGTTCTTCACGGTGGGGTACCGGCCCACCTACGAGTACCGGCTGCGGCTCGGCAGCGACCCGAGCGGCAGGCTCGGTGCGACGATCCACGAGGTGAAGTACGAGACCTCCCGGTACCAGCAGTTCTGGGAAGGCAGCCTGATGCTCGGGCGGATGCTCTACGCCGTGCCGAACGTCAGCCAGACGGCGCAGATCGTGCCGCTCGACGTCAGCACTCCATTGTGGATGCGCGGCCCCGGCTACAGCACGGCCGCGTTCGCCATCGAGTCCGCGATGGACGAGCTCGCTCACGAGCTGGGCGTCGACCCGATCGAACTGCGGTTGCGCAACGAGCCCGCCACGGATCCGTCGACCGGGCAGGCCTTCTCCAGCCGGCGGCTGCGCGAGTGCTTCCAGGTCGGCGCCCGCGAGTTCGGCTGGTCCCGGCGCGACCCGAAGCCACGCGCCACCCGTGACGGTGACTGGCTCGTCGGCACCGGGGTGGCCACCGGGTGCTACGACGTCTTCCTCAGCGCGGCCCAGGCCCACGTCCGGCTGGACGCGAACGGCACCGCGGTGGTGCAGTCCGCGACCAGTGACTCCGGCCCGGGCACCTACACCTCGATGACCCAGGTCGCGGCGGACGCACTCGGCTTGGCGGTCCGCGACGTCGAGTTCCGGCTGGGCGACTCCGCCATGCCGCTCGCCCCGTTCCAGGGTTCGTCGACGACCATGGCGAGCGTCGGCTCGGCAGTCCAGGACGCCGGCGACAAGCTGCGGGACCAGGCCATCCGGCTCGCCGTCGCCGATGAGCGCTCGCCGCTGTACGGGGTCGACGCCGGGAACATCGTCGTCAGCCGCGGTCGGCTGCACCTGAAAGGAGACAATCTGCGCGGGGAGACCTATCGGGATCTCCTCGCCCGCAATGGCCGAGGCTTCCTGGAGGCACTCGGGTCCTACGCGCCGAGCCGGTCCGGCTATTCGATGTACGGCTACGCAGCGATGTTCGCCGAGGTCGGCGTCGATGCCCGGCTGGGCGTGGTGCGGGTGCGGCGGATGCTCGGCGTCTACGACGCGGGCCGGATCATCAGTCCGAAGCTCGCCGACAGCCAGGCGATCGGGGGGATGGTCGGCGGTATCGGGACGGCCCTGCTGGAGCACGTGGTCACCGACCACCGCGACGGCCGGATCGTCAACGCGAACATGGCCGACTACCTCGTCCCCGTCAACGCCGACATTCCCGCTCTGAAGGCGATCTACCTGGACGGCCGGGACGACCAGGCCGACCCGATCGGGGTCAAGAGCCTGGGGGAGCTCGTCCAGATCGGCGTGGCGCCCGCGATCGCCAACGCGGTCTTCCACGCCACCGGACGCCGTGTCCGGGAACTGCCCATCACCGCCGAGGCGCTGCTGTGAGCGGCCGTCGGCGACAAGACAGGAGAAAAGCGATGACAGCAACGCATTCGCCCGGCAGGCGCGCGGTGCTCCGCGGCGCAGCGCTGGCCGCGGTGGCCGCACCGGCTGCACTCACCGCGCTGGCGAGTGCCGCGGAGGCGACCGGTCCGCTTCCGGAGCAGTACCCGGTGACCGGAGACGTCGTCGACGTGCCCGGCGGGTCGCTGTTCTACTGGGACACCGGCGGCACGGGAAGCCCGGTCGTCCTGGATCACACCGCGACCGGCAGCGCGCTCGCGTGGCCGTTCCAGCAGCCCGCGCTGGTGGGGGCGGGCCACCGGGTCATCGCCTACTCGCGGCGTGGGTACTACCGTTCGTCGGCACCGACCCCCGACGACCCGCCCGCCGCCGATGATCTGCTGGCGCTGGTCGACCACCTCGGCCTGCGCAAGTTCGACCTCATCGGCGCCGCGCTGGGCGGGTTCGTGGCCATGGACTTCGCGCTGTCCCATCCGGAACGGCTGCGCAGCCTGGTGATCGCGAACAGCCAGATGGGCATCCAGGAACCCGAGTTCCGGGCGACCCTGGCTCGGCTCCAGCCAACCGGGTTCAACGCCATGCCTCATTCGTTCCTCGAACTCGGCGGCCCCTACCGCGCGGCCGACCCCGACGGCGTGGCCCGGTGGGAGCAGCTCGCCGCGTTGTCCCGACCCGAAGGGCTCCCGCTGCCGAAGCTGGCGAACAACATCACGTGGGCCCTGTTGGAGAAAATGACGGTGCGGACCCTGCTCACCGCGGGCGAAGGCGATCTCTACCTGCCGATACCGCTGACCCGGACCGTGCTCGGTCACCTGCCCGACGCGCGCCTGGTGATCTTCTCCGAAGCGGGCCACACACCCCACTGGGAACGACCCGACGCCTTCAACCGCTGGATCCTGCAGTTCCTGGCCGGCGCCCGGTTCCCCCGGGAGTCCCGCGGCTGACCGTCACAACACCTAGCGCTCGACCGAGTTCCTGGGGTCGAGGCTGAACACACTTCACGCTGAACGGGTGGATTGCCGCTCGGCGTTGTCTGCCTTGTCGAGGGTGGTGCGCAGGGATACCGGCTTGAGCAGGATCGCGGCGAGCACGCCGAGCAGGGCGACGCCGGCGGAGATGGCGAAGATGTGCCCGGTTGCGGCGCCGTAGGCGACCGGTGGCGGGTCGCCGGCGAGCTGGCGTTCGGCGACCTGGCGGGCCAGGATCGCGCCGAGGACGGCGACGCCGATGGTGCCGCCGAGGGAACGGAAGAACGAGACGGTGGCGCTGGCCGCGCCGATGTCCCGCAGGGGTACGGCGTTCTGCACCACGAGGACGAAGTTCTGCAGGGTCATGCCGACTCCGGTGCCGATCAGCAGCATCGCGACGCCGACGAAGACCAGGGGCGTGCGCTCGTCGATGAGGCCGAGACCGGCGAACCCGGCCGTGAGGCTGATGGCGCCGGTGACGAGGTAGGGCTTGAGGCGGCCGCTGCGGCTGATCCGGCGGCCGGCGACGATGGAGGAAACCAGGATGCCGGTCATCATCGGGATGGTCAGCAGTCCGGCTTCGGTCGGGCTGTGGCCCCGGCTGACCTGGAAGTACTGGCTGAGGAAGACCGCGGCGCCGTACATGGCGGTTCCGGCGGCGAGGCTGCCGAGGATGGCCAGCGCCGTCGTGCGCTGCCGGATGATGCGTGGGGGGACGACGGGTTCGGCGGCGCGGGTTTCAACGATGGTGGCCAGTCCGAGGAGGGCGAGCGTGCCGCCGACCATCACAGCCGTCTGCCACGACGCCCACGCGAACGCGTCTCCGGCGAAGGAGACCCAGATCAGCAGCAGGCTGACCCCGCCGGTGATCAGGGTTGCGCCCCAGTAGTCGATCCGCACGTTTTCCCGCCGTACCACCGGGAGCCGCAGCGTGAGCTGGAGCAAGACCAATGCGACCAGGGCCACGGGTACGCCGATGAAGAAGCACCACCGCCAGCCGAGCCAGGAGGTGTCGACGATGAAGCCGCCCAGCAGCGGCCCTCCGATGGTGGACAGCGCCGTGACGCTGCTCTGGTAACCGGCGTAGCGGCCGCGTTCGCGCGGCGGGATCATCGCGGCGATGGCGATCTGCACCAGCGACTGCAGGCCGCCGACGCCGGCGCCCTGCAGTGCCCGCGCCCCGATGAGCTGGCCGGTGTTCTGGGCCAGGCCCGCGGCGACCGAGCCGGCGATGAACACGACGGCGGCGGTCTGGATGAGCGTCTTCTTGCTTAAGAGATCGGCCAGCTTGCCCCAGATCGGCGTGGCGGCGGTAGCCGAGAGCAGGGTGGCGGTCACGACCCAGGCGTACTGGACGGGAGTGCCGTGGAGGTCGTGCAGCATGCGCGGCAGGGCCGTGGCCACCACGGTGCTGCTGAGGGTGGAGACGAACAAGGCGAGCAGCAGGCCGCTCAGTGCCTGAAGAACCTGACGGCGTGGCGGTGCGGCGATGGTGGTCACGGGTGCTCCGCGGGAGTCAGGTGCAGGATGGTGCCCTCGGCGGTGAGGTAGAGGGACTGGCCGGGCGCCGCGGCGAGACCGGCGAACGGCCGGGGGACGCCCGGAATGCCGTGGGCCTTCAACGCCGGGAGGTCCCTGAACGAGGGTGGGCCGGCCGGGAGGTCCGTCGCAGTCGTCTCCCCGGTGGCCAGGTCCAGGGTTATCAGCCGACCTGTCCCGGTTTCGGCGACGTACAACCGGCCGTCGCTCACGGCGATCCCCTGAGGGGCATCGAGGTCCACAGCCACGGGGATCGGCGTGCCGTCGTCGAGGCGGTACACCGTGCCGTGGGCTTCGTCGCTGACATACCAATGGCCTTCGTCGTCCGCGGCCACGTCGACCGGGCGACCGAGGCCGGAGGTGAGCACGCTGATCTCGTCGTCGGCGTCGATGGCGAGGACCCGGCCCGCGCCCGCCTCGGCGACCACCAGCGCGTCGTCGGCGTCCACGGCGATGCCGAGGGGCTGGTCCAGGCCGTCGGCCCGGGTGCGGACCGCCCGGGTGGCCCGGTCGTAGGTCCGGACCTGGCCGTACTGCGAGGTCAGGTGGAGCAGGTCGCCGTCCGCGGCGATGCCGTGGGTGAACGTGAGCAGCTCGGTCGTGGCGACGTCGCCGTCGCGTGGCTCGGCGACGCGGTAGTGGTCGGCGACGTGCACCGTGCCGCCGAAGTCCACGGTGACGCCGTAGGGCCCGGCGAAGCCGCGCGGGGTGATCTCGCGGGTGCGGCCGTCGGGGTGCAGTTCGGTGATGCCGCCGGCGGCGAAGCTGGAGACGAACATGCGGTTCTCGGGGTCGAAGGCGGCGTTGTCCAGTCCGGACAGCCCGCTGGTGACCAGTTCCCGGTCGCCGGTGCTGAAGAGGTCGATGCGGGTGACGATGCCGGCCGCGCCGCGGGAGAGCACGTGCAGCACGCCGCCGAGGTCGAACCGGACGGCGACCGGCTCGTGGACGTCGGCGGCGACGAGTTCCGGCGTGCCGCCGTCGGGCGGGATCCGGAAGACCTCGCCGGTGAGCATGTGCGGGTAGTAGAGGGCGCCGTCCGGGCCGAGCTGCATGGCGTTGCCCATGGCCAGTCCGCCGGTGAGGACCTTCGGTTCCGCCTCGCCCAGTTCGAGGAGCCGGCCGCCAGGGACCATCTCGTTGACGAACAGGCGGTCGCCGACGCAGGCGATCCCGTTGGGCAGCCGCACCTGGTCGGTGACCAGGGTGAAGGTGGTGTCGGGCTGCCGTCGCCAGACGCGGCCGGGTACGAGGTCGGTGAGGTACATCGACCCGTCGGCGCCGAAGGCGAGGTCGTCCGGCGCCTGCACCGGCCCGCCGGCCGGGACGACCACTTCGACGTCGCCGGTGGCCAGGTCGACGGCGCTGATCTCGCCGGCCAGGAACTGCGCCACGTAGAGCCGGCCGTCCGGGCCGAAGGCGACGCCGTTCGAACCGCGCAGGGGCGTCGGCCGGGTCAGCGAGCGCGCGTGGAAGCCGTTCACGCTCGGGCCAGGACGTCGTCGAGGCCGCCTTCTTCGCGCCAGCGGCGCAGCAGGTCGTGGAAGACGACTGGACCGGGGCTGAAGGAGTTGGTGTGCGGGCGGGGCTTGCCTTCGTTGTTGTAGTACCCCGGCGTGCATTCGGCCAGGAACCGGTAAGTGTCCCGGGAATGGGCGCGGATGGTGGCGATCCACGACTCTTCGGCGGCGGTGGTCGGCTCGACGCGGTGGGCGTCGCGCTTGCGGGCTTCGGCGACGACCGCGCCGATGTGCGTGGCCTGTTCCTGGAGGATGTGGACGAAGTTGACGGCGGTGGCGTTCTGCAGCGACCCGAGGTGGAAGAGGTTGGGGAAGCCGTTGCTGTAGAAGCCGTGCAGTGTCTTCGGTCCCTGGCTCCAGGACTGCAGCAGGGGGATGCCGTCGCGGCCGTACACCGGCAGCGTGCCGGAGAGGACGCCGGAGATGCCGACTTCGAAACCGGTGGCGAAGATGACACAGTCCACTTCGTACTCTTCGTCGCCGACGACGACGGCGTTCTCGGTCATGCGGGTGATTCCGCCGTGGTCGGCGGTGTCGACCAGGGTGACGTTGGGCCGGTTGAACGTCTGGAGGTAGAAGTCGCTGAACGTGGGCCGCTTGCACATGTAGCGGTACCAGGGTTTGAGCAGCTCCGCCGTGGCCGGGTCGGTGACCACCTCGTCGACGCGGGCGCGGATTTCGTTCATCTTCCGGAAGTCGGCGATTTCGTCGAGGTATTCGCGGTCTTCGTCGGAGAGCGAGGTGTCGACGGTGCCGCTGAGCATCTGCCGTTGCAGCCGGGCGCTGCTGGTCCAGCCGTCGCCGACGAGGTCGGTTTCGGCGTGCCCGCCGGTGACGATCGTGAGGAAGTTGTCCATCCGCTCGCGCTGCCAGCCGGGCTTCAGCGACGCGGCCCACTCCGGGTCGGTGGGCCGGTTGCCGCGGACGTCCACCGACGACGGGGTGCGCTGGAAGACGTAAAGGTGCTGCGCGTCCCGGCCGAGGTGGGGAATGACCTGGATGCCGGTCGCGCCGGTGCCGACGACGCCGACCTTCTTGTCGGCCAGGCGATCCAGGCCGCCGTCGGGGCTGCCGCCGGTGTAGCCGTAGTCCCAGCGGCTGGTGTGGAAGGTGTGCCCGCGGAACGTCTCGATGCCGGGGATGCCCGGCAGCTTCGGCTGGGTGAGCGTGCCGGAGGACACGATGACGTACCGGGCGCGGAAGGCGTCGCCGCGATCGGTGCGCACCTGCCACTCGGCGGCTTCTTCGTCCCAGCGCAGTTCGGTGACGCGGGTGTGGAAGAGGGTGTCGCGGTAGAGGTCGAAGTGCTTGGCGATGGCGATGGCGTGCTGCCGGATCTCTTCGCCCGGCGAGTAGCGCCACTGTGGGACGTAGCCGACTTCCTCCAGTAATGGCAGGTAGGAGTAGGACTCGATGTCGCAGTGGATGCCGGGGTAGCGGTTCCAGTACCAGGTGCCGCCGAAGTCGCCGGCCTCGTCGAGCATCCGGATGTCCGTCAGCCCGGCCTGGCGCAGGCGGGCCCCGGTGAGCAGCCCGCCGAAGCCGCCGCCGATCACGAGGGCTTCGACGCGGTCGTGCACGGTCTCCCGGTCGACGCGTTCGGTGTAGGGATCGGCGGCGTAGTACCCGAATTCGCCGGCGGCCCGCCGGTACTGGGCCGCACCGTCCGGCCGGAGGCGGCGCTCCCGCTCCGCCCGGTACTTCGCCCGCAGGACCTCGGGATCGAAGCCGAGCTCCTCGGGGGCAAAGCGCGAACGGTCCGGGTCATCGGGCTGGGGCGACATGGAATCCCTTCCGCCTGCCAGGGCAGGCAGGACGTGAGTTCGGAGCAGGACGAGACCGACCACGCATCTAAATCAACTGCTTGATTTAGGTTACCGCGAAGATCGGTTCGAAGGCCACCCCCGGTGACTCATGGGTTTTTCGCTGAAATCCGGAAAGCTTCATGACGGTTCCGGGAGTCCGGCCAGGAGCCGGCGGTTGACCTCCACGGGGCTTCTTCCTGAAGCCAGTGCCCCACACCGGGCAGGACGTCGGCGCCGCGGAGGTCCGTGACGTGGCCGTCCATCAGAGAAGGGGGCATGAACCTCGGCACCGCGTCGTTCTCGGCGCCGATGTAGAGCGCCGGATGGTCGATCGTGCGGTTGTCGTGGTGGTGCCGGTCAGGACGGGATGACCGGCACGAGCAGGTGGGACGGGTGCTCGCCGCCGAAGTGAACGGTCGCCCCGTCGCCGATCTTGCGGTCGCCAGGGTGGTTGTGGGCCAGGCGGGGGCTCAGATCGTCGTCACCGGTCAGCAGCTGCAGCCGGAGCCGCTGGCCGGGTTCGAGGGTCAGTGAGGTGGGCCAGAATTCGATCTCCAGCAGAGTGGGTGTGCCGGGCTGCAGCGGCTGGATCTCGTCGTGGGTGTGCCACGGGCGGTACGGCGTGCTCCGCTCCGGGTCGAGCTTGCGGTGGGAGGCGCGCAGCCAGCCGATGGCCATGGGCACGGGAGTGAGTGCTCCGTGCGGCCCGAGTGCGGGGATTCGCTCGCCGTTCGCGTCGTACTGGTCGAGGCGGGCGAACACGTCGAGGTCGTCGGCTTCGTGGGACATCCACAGCCGCAGGGCCACCGGTCCGGTCAGTTCGAGGCGTTCGGTCGCCTCGAACTCGAACGTGGCCGGATACGACGTGGTGCCCGGTTCCGGCTTTTCCCATGTGAGTGCCTCGCCGGCGAGGTGGAGTTCCCGCCACCGGGTGCGGGCCGGGGGCCATTCCTGCTCGTCGCGCCACTCGACGTCGTGTCCGCGGCGGATGGCCAGCCGCACCGGCGGGACGCCGTCCATGGCCGTCTCGTCGCCTTTGAGGAATCGGTCGAGGAAGCGCAGTTGCAGCTGCTTGCCCCACTCGGTGTAGTAGGGGCCGATGTGCGATCCGGTGTGGACGACCAGCCACTTGTGCTCCGACGCCGCACCCAGCCAGCCCTCGATGTTGCCACGCAGGTGCAGGTGGACCGAACCCCAGTTGCCTGCCGACAACAGCGGCACGGTCACCCGGCTGAGGTCGACTGTCCGTTCGCGGTACCAGTCGTCGAGCAGTTCCCGGTCGCCGAGTTCGGCGGTGAGGTCGGCGAAGTCCTCGGTGTTGCGCTGCGGTTCGATCTGGCTCTGCCACCAGCCTTCGGAGCCGCCGTTGGCGTAGATGCCGCCCTGCCTGCCGAACTCGCGGTACCAGTCGGTGAGTCCTTCCCAGGCGACGACCGCGGCCAGGTGCGGTGGCTGCAACGCGGCGGCGCGCCACCCCATCACCGCGTACCACGAGATCCCGCTGGTGGCGACCTTCCCGGTGGACCACCGCCGGGTGCCGCACCATTCGATCACGTCGTGGAAGTCCTCGGCGTCCTCGGGGCTGTTGACGTCGAGCCGTCCGGCCGACTTCCCCGTGCCGCGGGCGTCGGCCCGCACCACGGCGTACCCGCGATCGGTCCACCACTGCGGGTCGGGCGTCTCCCATACGGCGTGCTCGCTCTGGTCGGCCTCCTCGTAGAGCGGGAACCGGTCCGGCCAGTGCACGCCCTTCCCGTACGGGCTCATCGACACGATCACCGGCACGGGCGCGGCACCGTCCGGCCGGAAGACGTCGACCGAAATGGACACCCCGTCACGGACCTTCACCACTACGTCCCGGTTTATCTGCACGCGCTTCTCCCTTCGGCAAGGCCAACGTAGCGCGACAGGAATCCTTAACGCAAGCGTCCCTGCGTTAAGGTCGGGTGCCGGACCGCGCGGCGACCGGCTAACGTGAGCGCATGGCGATGGATGGCGAGCAGGAAGGCGCACCGCGGCGGCGTCGGGGCGGGAGAAGTGCGCGCGTGCGCGATGCGGTGATCGCCGCCACCGTCGCGGAGCTGGAGGAGTCCGGTTACGACAAGCTGGGCATCGCCGCGGTCGCGGCCCGCGCGGGCGTGCACGAGACGTCGATCTACCGGCGCTGGAAGACCCGGGACGGCCTGGTGGCCGAAGCGAGCTTCGCCCTGTTCGAGCGCAACATCCCGGTGGCCGACCGCGGCACCCTCGTCGAGGACCTGACGGCGACGATGTCTGCCGCCGGGCGCTATCTGGACAGCCCGCTCGCGCGGGCGGCCTTCCAGTTCGCGCTGGGCCTGCCGGGTGACGCGGACACGACGCGCGAGCTGCGCGAGCACTGGGCGACACGCTTCCACGCGTTCGAGAAGATCTTCGAACGCGCCGCCGAACGCGGCGAGTGGCCTGCGACAGCGGACTCGCGCCCGCTGCTGCAGGCCCTGATCGGCGCGGTCTACCTGAGGGTCCACGTGCTGCGCGAGCCCGTCACCCCGAAGCACCTGCGGCCGCTGGTCGAGGCCGTCCTGGCGGGCCGTCCGCTTTGAAGCCGAGGCCGGGGTGACGACGATCGCGGGTCAGCGGCTCTTCCTGACCTTGGCCATGACGATCGCGCCACCGACGAGGGTGAGCGCGCCGCCCACGAGGTAGACCAGGTCGTAGTTCTTCGTGCCGTCGGCGGCCCCGATCGCCAGCAGGCCGCCGGCCGCGAGCGGCGCGAGTGCGTGCGGGAGCTGCTGTGTGTAGTTGATGATCCCGAGGTAGCGGCCGGCCTCCTCGCGGCTGGGCAGCACGTCCAGCACGATCGCCTGGTCGACGGCGGCGAACACGCCCATCCCGAGGTTGGTGAAGGCCGAGCCCACGATCAGCGGTACCAGGCCGCTCGAGCTCACCATCAGTACCGCCCCGAACGCGAACAACGCTCCACTGAGCAAGACGAACAGCCGGCGCCGGCGCAGCCGGTCCGACAGCATGCCGCCGCCGAGCGCGCCCAGCGCGGTGGCGATGACGCCGGCGCCGCCCAGGGCCACCACGACACCGCCGACGGCGGTGACGTCGGCGTTCTGGTGCTGGGCGATGAAGAAGGTCATGTAGGTCGTGTTGAAGTACAACCCGCAGTAGAAGGCGAACCGGCCCAGCCCGTTCCACGCGAAGTCGGGGTACCGGCGCGGGTCGAACAGGTACTTCCCGAACAGCCGGGCCACGGTCAGGTGTTCCGAAGGCAGCTCGGACTTGCGAGTGTCGGCGTCGGCGGCCCAGATCCACAGTGGAATGATGAGGACCAGCCCGGCGAGTCCGGGAACCAGGAACAACAGCACCGAGCTGCCGACCAGGGTGGTGGCCAGCGCGACGCCCAGCACCGGCGCGAGCAGCTGTGCCGTCCCGGTCAGCCCGGAAACCTTGCCGCGCTGGTGCTCGGGCAGCTTGTCGGCTTGGAGGCTGCCGATCGTGCCGAGGACCTGGCCGTAGCCCAGGGCCGCGAGCAGCCACCCCGCGCCGAGCACCACGATGTTGGGTGCGAGCCCCAGGACGACCTGGGCCAGCAGCCCCAGCAGCGTGCCCGCGACGAGAAACGGACGACGGCGGCCCCAGCGCGACCGCGTGCGGTCGCTCAGCACGCCGACGAGCGGGGTGGCGATCAGGGAAACGACACCGCCGAGCCCGGTGATGTAGCCGAGCACCTCGGCCTGGCCCGGGGCGAGCTGCTGGATCCGGATCGCGAGCGAGTACGCCGAGCCGGCGACGAAGGCCATCGACGTACCCAGCCCGGCCAGCATGAGGAGGAGCACGTATCGCCGGCTCACGGCCGGGAGTGAATCCTGACGCGGAACCTCGGCAACCACGAGCGGCGCGGCCACCGGCGCGTCCGGCGCGGTGCCGGGAAGTTCGGGAAGCGGCACGTGATCCTCCTTGATCGGCCGAGCACTGCGTCGGATCCGCGTTCCGCATGCCGCGTGGCGGCTACGTGCCGAATCGACCCTGCCGCCATGGTCCGAGGGAGAACCCGCCCGGCACAACGGGTTGCCACGAGTTGCCGCTGGACACGTCGTGGCAATTCGTGGCAACCCGTTGTCCTGCCCCGAACCGGACACGAACATGGGGGAGTGGTGAACAGGATCGACGACACCGGGGTGACCTTCGACGGTCCGGACGCGCTGCTGGGGCACGAGACGATCGCCTGGGCGATCGGCCGGGTCCGGGCGGCGGGACGGATGGACCGGCCCCTGTCGGTGGGATTGTCCGCGGTGGGGTGGAATTCCCGGCGTGACGGCTTTCCCGAGCCGCCGCACTCTGCGGAGTCCTACCGGATGCGGACCGGGGAGGAGGGGCAAGCACTCCGGGTCGTGGTGAGTGCGTCCGACGTCCGGGGCTTGGCCTACGCGTTGACGGAACTGGCCGGGCGGATCACCGCCGGCGAGGCGATCGGTGCCGGGGAGGAGGAGCACCGGCCGGTGGTCCCGGTGCGCAGCGTCCAACGGGCGTTTTCCAGCGAGCACGAGGACCTCCCGTGGTTCCACGACCGCGCCTTTTGGACCGAGTACCTGGATTTCCAGGCCGAGCAGAGGTTCAACCGGTTCCACTTGGCGCTGGGGATGCAGTACAACTACGGTTCCCGGCTCACCAACGCCGGCGCCACGGACAACTACCTGTGCTTCCCGTACCCCTTCTTGCTGGACGTCGCCGGTTTCGGTGTGCGGGCTCAGGGCGTGGGCGAGGCGGAACGGGCACGGAATCTCGCGTCGCTGGCTTTCGTCGTCCGGGAAACGCGGCGCCGGGGCATGGAGTTCCAGCTGGGACTGTGGAACCACGCTGCGGACTACCGGCTGGGTGCGCGGCACAGCCATCCCATCCTCGGGGTAGGGGCGGAGTCGCATGCCGACTACTGCGCGGCGGCGTTGCGCGACCTGCTCAGGGCGATCCCGGAGATCGACGGGGTCACGTTCCGGGTGCACTACGAGGGTGGCATCCCGGAGCGGGGCCGGGTGGCGTTCTGGGACGGGATGTTCCGGGTGCTGTCGGAGGCGGGGCGCCCGATGCGGGTCGATCTGCACGCGAAGGGGCTGGACGCCGATCTGCTGGCCGCGTGGCGGAAGCCGAACATCCGGCCGGCGACGTCGGTGAAGTACTGGGCGGAGCACCTGGGCCTGCCCTACCACCAGGCATCGATCCGGCCGTTCGAGCGGACTCCGATACCGCGCAGCCGGCTGGGCGAGGAACGAGCCGAGCTGATGGGAGTCACCGAGATCGCCCGGCGGTTCACCCGTTACGGCTACGCGGACTTCCTGGACGAGGACCGGGACATGGACGTGCTCTTCCGGATGTGGCCGGGCACGCAGCGGCTGTTGCTGTGGGGTGATCCGGCGTTCGCGGCGGGCTACGGACGGCACGCCACCCTCGGCGGGGCACTCGGCGTGGAGTTCTGCGAGCCGCTGTTCTTCAAGGGAAGAAAGGGTTCCGGCCGGCCGGGCGGACGTGACCCGTACGTGCGGGACGACCTCCGGCTCGGGGTCGCCGACTGGCGGAAGTACCGGTACACCTACCTGCTGTGGGGCCGCCTGCTGTATGACCCGGAGAGCAGGCCGGAGACGTGGCAACGGTTCCTGCGCGTCGAGCACGGTGAACTCGCGGCCGACGTCGAAGCGCTGCTCGCGCCGTTGAGCCGGATCCTGCCGCTGGTGACGGTGACCCACGCGCCGAGCGCGGCGAACAACGCGTACTGGCCGGAGGTGTACGCCGACCTGCCGATCACGCCGTGGGTGCGGTCGCGGCACTACGCCTTCGACACGGCCTCGAACGACTGGGACGGTGTGTCGTCGTTCGACCCGGCGCTGTTCTACGGGATCGGGGAGTACGCCGAGGCCGCCGTGGCCGGTCGCCTGTGCGGGAAGTACACGCCGCTGGAGGTTGCGACCTGGCTCGAACGGCTCGCCGGCGAAGGGGAAACCGTGCTCGACCGTGCTCGCGAGCGGTTCGCCTCCGGGGGGCCGCAAACGCGGCGGGTCCTGATCGATGCGGAGATCCTCGTCCGCCTCGGCCGGTTCTTCGCCGGCAAGTTCCGGGCTGCGGTGGCGTACGCGTTGTGGTCCCGTACACAGGTCCGTGACTACGTCGTGGAGGCGGCCGACCTGCTCGAGCGTGCTCACGACGCGTACTCCGGCATCGCGGCGGTCACCGCGGGGGTGTACGCGGACGAGCTCACGTTCGGCCACGCTTTGTCCGAACGCGGGCACTGGGCCGAGAACCGGGACGCCATGGCCGACGACCTGCACGCCCTGCGCGTCGAGCGAGACCGCGCCACGTCCGGCGCAGGGCCGGTGCCGATCGCTCACCGCGACCGGCGGCCCGAGCTCGACGGCCTGCACGTCGTCGTGCCGGAACGGTTCGAACGTGCTGCTTCGCTGCAGGTCGGTCTCGCCGGCCCGCCGGCGGTGATCGGACGGATCGCCGCGGCGACGTTGCACTATCGCCACCTCGATCACTCGGAGGACTGGAACCGGCTCCCGATGCGCCGCGACGGGGAACGGTTCGCCGCGTCCGTCCCGGCCGCCTTCACCGCCGGTTCGTACCCGATCATGTGTTTCGCGGAAGTCGACCTTCTCGACGACGCTCCCATCCTGGTTCCCGGGTTCCAGCCTGACCTGGCGAACCAGCCGTACGTGGTCGTGCACAGCACCGCTTGGAAAGCCGGGTGAGCGCCGGGTCAAGCGGGAACGCCCAGCGTGGACCCACGGAGGACGAGCCGGGTCGGCAGCGGGGCCATCGGACGCCGCCGCGACAGCGAGCCGCCGAGTTGCTGGTGCAGTTCCTCGAAAGCCCTCGCTCCCATGGCCTGCAGGGGAGCCGCCACGGTGGTCAGCGGCGGGGTGCAGAGGTCCGCGCCGAAGATGTCGTCGAACCCGACCACACTGACCTGGTCCGGCACCCGCACGCCGGTTTCGGCGAGGCCGGTGATCAGGCCGATGGCGAGCAGGTCGTTGTAGGCGAGCACGGCCGTCGACGCCTGGCGGAGTACCTCGGGTGTGGCCCGCGAACCGCCCTCGGTGGTCGGCGCGCACGGCCCGATCCGGCTGACCTTGAGGCCCAGTTCCGGGGCGAGGTCGAGGATCGACCGCCAGCGGTGGCCGTCCGCCCACGACCCGGCCGGTCCGGCCAGGTACGTCACCGCGCGGTGGCCGAGGCCGCGCAGGTGGTGCAGCGCACCGCCGATGCCGGGCCGGGTGTCCGGGACGATGCTGCGCACGCCGGGAACCACGCGGTTGAGCACGACGAACGCGCGGTGCTCGGCCATGGTCCGGATCGTGCGGTCGGGCAACCGGGAGCCGGCGAGCACCACGCCGTCGACGGTGGGCAGGGTCCGTTCCAGGATGGCCCGTTCCACCTCGTCCGACTCGCGCGCGCTGCCCAGGAGCACGGTGTATCCGGCGGCCGCGGCCGCGGTTTCCACGGCGCGGACGATGCCGAAGTAGACGGGGTTGGTCACGTCGGAGACCACGAGCGCCACGGTTGCGGTCCGGCCGGCCGGTGGCCGGCCCGCGAGCGGCGCGACGCGGTAGCCCAGTTCCGCCGCGACGGCGCGCACCCGGGCCGCGGTCTTCGCGCTCACTCGGCCCGGCCGCGAGAAGGCACGCGACACCGTCGACGTCGCGACTCCGGCCGACCTGGCGACGTCGTAGATGGTGGGCTGTCCCGCTTCGCTCATCCCGTCTCCGAACGCGCCGATGGACCCGAAGTGAAAATTTGCCATGTGGCTAAATTTCATCTGATCCGAGTGTATGATCGATTCAACTTTCCGGCACCAACCGTGATCGGAACGTGATGAACGGGGTGATGGAGTGGGACGCGGGCCCTACGCGAAGTCGGCGGCTCGACGAGCGGAAATCCTCTGCGCCGCACGGGACAGCTTCGCCGAGCGCGGCTATGCTGCGTCCTCCCTGCGTGACATCGCCGAGCGCGCCGGTACCACGCACGCGGTGCTCCAGCACCACTTCGCCGGCAAGGACGAACTCCTCATGGCCGTGCTGGCCCAACGCGACGCGGACGAACGCGCGGCGGGAGAGCGGGAGGCCGAGCAGACGTTCGGGGGGTTGGCGGCCTACCTGGCCCGTCTGCTGCGGTCTCACCAGGAGGCGCCCGAGCTGATGCGGCTGTGGGCCGAGCTGGCTGTGGCGGCCTCCCGGCCGGACCACCCCGCCCACGAGTACGTCGTCCGGCGCTACGAACTCGTGCGCACCCGCATCGCCGCCGCCGTGACCGACGCCGGCGAACTCGACTCGGACAGCGCGACGACGCTCGTGCACGCGTTGCTCAACGGCCTGCAGATCGTCTGGCTGCTCGACCCGCGCCTGGACATCGTCACGCCGCTCGAGCGGTTCATGGCCCTGATCGGCGCGGACGGTTCGGAGCCGGTCACGTCGTGACAACTCACGGCAACCGGTTGTCGATCTCGCGGCGGGCACTCGAACATGGCTGAGTGGCAACGCGAGTATCAGAAACTTCCGCCGGGACGGTGCGTTTTCCTGAAGGCTTCCTCTGGGGAGCGGCCACCTCGCCGCACCAGGTCGAGGGCAACAACGTCAACAGTGACTTCTGGGCGCGGGAGCGGACGAGCCAGGGCATGGAACGCAGCGGCGACGCGTGCGACAGCTACCACCGCTTCGGCGAGGACATGCGGCTGCTGGCCGAAGCGGGGCTGAACGCCTACCGGTTCGGTGTGGAGTGGGCCCGGGTGGAGCCGGAACCCGGAGAGGTCTCCCGGGCCGAACTGGCCCACTACCGCCGGATGATCGACACGGCTCTGGGCCACGGTCTGGCGCCCGTCGTGACGCTGCACCACTTCACCAGCCCGCGCTGGTTCGTCGAAGAGGGCGGCTGGCTGGGTGAACGCGCAGTCGACCGGTTCCGCGCCTACGTCGAGGCGGTCAGCGGCATCCTCGACGGCGTCGAGTGGGTCTGCACCATGAACGAGCCCAACATGCTCGCCCTCATGACCTCGATGGCGCGGCTGGCGCAGGATCCCGAAGCGCGGAAGAAGTGGCAGAGCCCGACTGTCGACGGCGGCGCTCGTCCGGCGCTTCCGGATCCCGACCCCGAACTGGGGAAGCTGCTGATCGAAGCCCACCACGCCGCGCGGGACGTCGTGCGCCGGCGGACCGGTGCCCGCGTCGGGTGGACCATCGCGAACCAGGCGCTGGTGGCCCGCCCCGGCGCCGAGGAGAGGCTCCGCGAACTCAGCCACGTCCGGGAAGACCTCTATCTGGAAGGCGCCCGCGACGACGACTTCGTCGGGGTGCAGTCGTATTCGAGCCAATGGGTGAACGCCGACGGGATCGAACCGCACCCGCCGCACCCCGGCAACACGTTGGTCGGCACGGCCTACCGGCCCGACTCGCTGGGCATCGCGGTGCGCCACACCCATGAGGTCACCGGCGGCGTTCCCATCCTGGTCACCGAAAACGGGATTGCGACGGCCGACGACAGCCGTCGTGTCGCGTACACCGCCGAGGCGCTCGGGCATCTCGCCGACGCGATCAGCGACGGCGTCGACGTGCGCGGTTATGTGCATTGGAGCGCGCTCGACAACTACGAATGGGGTCACTGGGCGCCGACCTTCGGTCTCATCGCGGTCGACCGGGAGACGTTCGAGCGTACCCCCAAACCCAGTCTCGGCTGGCTCGGCGAGGTCGCCAAGAGCAACGCGCTGCCCCGGGAAGGCCGGTGACGGCGCCGTTCGACCGGTCCGGATTGCATGCGGTCAACCGCATGCCGATGCACGCGCTGCGCCGGAAACCGGAGATCAGCCTGGACGGCACCTGGCAGTTCCAGCTGCGGGCGACGGATACGACGCCGGAAGCGCCGGACTGGGAGACCGCCGAGGTGCCGGGCCTGTGGACCATGACGTCCATTGAGGACCGTCCGCACTACACGAACGTGCCGATGCCGTTCGACGAGGTGTATCCGGCGGTCCCCGACGCGAACCCGCTCGGCGTATACCGCCGCACGGTCGACCTGCAACCGGCGCCGGGCCACCGGGTCGTCCTGCACGTGGGCGCCGCGGAAGGTCAGCTGCGCGTGGCGGTGAACGGCGAGGCCGTGGGCACGAGCGCCGACTCCCACCTCGCCGCCGAGTTCGACATCACCGACGTTGTCACCGCGGGGGCCAACACGATCGAGCTGGCGGTCGCGAAGTGGTCGGCGGGCAGCTACCTGGAAGACCAGGACCACTGGTGGCAGTCCGGGCTCAGCCGCTCGGTGTTCCTCTACACCGTCCCGGAAATCCGGCTGGCCGATCTCTCGGTGCGGGCGGACTTCGATCCGGCGACGGAACGCGGCTCGCTCCGGGTGGTCGTCTCGACCGAGGGCTTGCGCGGACACGCCGAGGTACGCCACACCGTCCGCGTGCAGGTGCTGGGGGAGACCCATGAACTCCCAGTCGCTCCCCGGCTGCCTGCGCCCACGCTGCCGACCCCGCTGAAGCCGCCGCACGATCGCGCTGTCCGGCCGGCCCGGCGGCTGCCGGACGACTTCATGGACATCCTCAGCATCAAGGCCGCCGCCGCTCCCGTTCCGCCGGAGTACCGGGCGATCCCGGACATCGGCGCCTCGTTCCGGAATCCGCCCGTGCCGGCGGGGACCGCGCGGCTCGACCTCGCCGACCTCGCCGTCCCGCCGTGGTCGGCTGAACGGCCCGAGCTGCACGACGTGCTGGTCGAGCTGGTCGATCCGGAAGGGGCCGTCGTCGACTCGACGTCGGTGCGCGTCGGTTTCCGCCGGGTCACCATCGACGGTCGCGACCTGCTCGTCAACGGCCGCCGGATCCTGGTGCAAGGCGTGAACCGGCACGACATCGACCCGCGCACCGGCCGGGTACTCAGCCGGGAACGGATGCTGGCCGAGCTGTCCCTGCTCAAGCGCTGCAACGTGAACGCGATCCGCACCTCGCACTACCCGAACGATCCGGTGCTGCTCGACCTGTGCGACGAGCTCGGGTTCTACGTGGTCGCGGAGGCGGACATCGAAAGTCACGCGTTCGCCTCCACGCTCGCGGACGATCCGCGGTACCTCACCGAGATCGTAGAGCGGGTGGCGCGCATGGTGCTGCGCGACCGGAACCACCCGTCGGTGCTGATCTGGTCGCTGGGCAACGAGAGCGGGTACGGCGCGGCGCACGACGCGGCGGCGGCGTGGGTCCGGCGGTTCGACCCGACCCGGCCGGTGCAGTACGAAGGGGCCATCGCGACGGACTGGCACGGCGGCCACGCGGCCAGCGACCTCGTCGTCCCGATGTACCCCTCGTTCGCCGCCCTGCGGGCGTATTCGGCCGACCACCGCGCCGACCGCCCGTTGATCACCTGCGAGTACGCCTATTCGCAGGGCAATTCCACCGGCGGGTTCGCCGACTACTGGGACCTCTTCGAGACCCTGCCGGGGTTGCAGGGTGGCTTCCTCTGGGAGTTCACGGACCAGGCCCTCGATCCCGACGGCGACGGCCGGTACCGGTACGGCGGGGACTTCGGCGATGAGCCCCACAACGGCCCGACCCTGCTCAACGGGGTCGTGTTCGCCGACCTGACCCCGAAACCGGCCCTGTACGAGGTCCGTGGCGTCTTCAGTCCTCTTCGGGTCGTTTCCGACGCGGAAACCCTGCGCTGGGGCCAGGTGCGCGTGCGCAACCGGCAGTCGTTCGCCGATCTTTCCGGCTATGTGCTCGAGGTGCGGGTCGACACCCGCCATGGTCCGTCCGCCGTCCTGGCTGTGGCGACGCCCGACCTCGTGGCCGGGCAGGAGGGCACGCTCCTCCTGCCCGGCGAGATCGTCCAGGCGGCCGCCGATCCGGACGCCCTCGGCGTCTCGCTGGTCGTGCGCACCCGAAGCGACGCCCAGTGGGCGCCCGCGGGAACCGAGGTGGCGGTGGAGCAGATCGCCCTGCCCCGGCCGCTGCCGGCACTTCCGACGGCCGGCCGGCCGGTCGCGGTCGACGCCGAAGGCGACGTCAGCCATCCCCTGCTGGCCCGCGCGCCGCGGTTGTCGCTGTGGCGCGCGCTCACCGACAACGACCGTGCGTTCTCCCTCGACCAGCGGTTCGTCCGGTCCGGCTTCTTCGCCCTCGAACCGGTCAAGACGTCGGTGACGGCGCACGACGATCGCACGGCCACCACTACCCATTACCGCACGGCGTTCGGCGACGAAATCGTCCACTACCGGGAACTGATCGAGGCCGGCTCGGATGATTTCGTGTTCCGCGAAGACGTGATCCTCCCCGAAGACACCCGTGACGGGCTCCGGGTCGGTATGGTCTTCGAGCTTGCCGGCGGGTTCCGAGATGCGACATGGGTCGGGCTCGGGCCGTGGGAGAACTACCCCGATCGCCGCCGCCACGCCCTGCTCGGCCGGTGGACCTCGACGATCGACGACCTGGCGGTGCCCTACGTGCGCCCCCAGGAACACGGCACCCGCGGCGGCGTCACCGAGCTGGCCGTGACCGGACCCGCCGGGCGCGTCGCGATCAGCACTCCGGTCCCCGTCCACGTGAACGTCGGCCGGCACACGGCGGAGCAGCTGGAGTCGGCCGACCACTGGTGGGAGCTGCCGGAGAGCGAGGCCACCGTCATCCACGTCGACGTCGCCCACCGGGGCATCGGGACGGCTCTGCTCGGCCCGGACACCCGGCCCGTCCACCGGCTCGCCGGGACCCGGTACTCCTGGGCGTGGCGGCTCCACCTGCAAAGGAGCGAACAATGACCAGCACGATCGACAACGCCCGGCAAGAGACTCCGGGGTACCCGGCGGCGCGGGCCGAGGGCTGCCCGTTCGACCCGCCGCCGACGCTGTACGCCCTGCAGAAGGAAGGCCCGCTCGCGCGGGTGCAGCTCTCCGACGGCACCACGCACTGGCTGGTGACCCGGTACGGAGAGCAACGCGCGTTGCTCGCCGACCCGAGGATCAGCTCCGACGTCACCCGGCCCGGGTTCCCGTTCCCCGCGCAGCCTGGTGATCCCGGCCAGTCCGGGCTCAGTTTCATCACCATGGACGGCCCGGAACACGCCCGGATGCGGCGCATGGTCACCGCGGGATTCGCCGTCAAACGCGTCGAGTCCCTGCGTTCCACGGTGCAGGAGATCGTGGACGACCTGATCGGCACCATGCTGGCCGGGCCGAAACCGGCTGACCTGGTCGAGGCGTTCGCGCTGCCGGTGCCGTCCCTGGTGATCTGCGCTCTGCTCGGCGTCCCGTACACGGATCACGAGTTCTTCCAGGAGAACAGCAAGATCATCGTCCGGCGCACCGCGACGACTGCGGAACGGAGGGCCGCCACCGGGCGGCTGATGTCCTACTTGGACGGGCTGGTCGGGGCCAAACTGGCCGAACCGGCCGACGACCTGCTCTCGCAACTGGCGGTCGAACGCGTGCGCACCGGTGAACTGACCCGCGAACAGGCGGCCCAGATCGGTGTTCTGCTGTTGCTCGCCGGTCACGAGACCACCGCGAACATGATCGCGCTGGGTACTCTGGCGCTGCTCGAACACCCCGAGCAGCTCGCGCTCCTGCGCGAGACCGATGATCCGGAACTCGTCGCTTCGGCGGTCGAGGAACTGTTGCGGTACCTGCACATCACGCACAACGGCCGTCGCCGGATCGCGCTGGCCGACATCGACATCGCGGGGGAGACCATCCGGGCCGGCGAAGGTGTCATCTTTCCCAACGACATCGCCAACCGCGACCCGGAAGCTTTTCCCGATCGGCCGGACGAGCTGGACGTGCACCGCAACGCCCGGCACCACGTGGCGTTCGGCTTCGGGGTGCACCAGTGCCTCGGACAGTCCCTGGCCCGCATGGAACTCCAGGTCGCCTACGGCACTCTTTACCGTCGCATTCCCACGCTGCGATTGGCGGCCGATGTCGCGACGATCCCGTTCAAGCACGACGGCTCGGTCTACGGCGTCTACGAGCTGCCCGTCACCTGGTGACGGCGATTCCGGGAGGAAACACCGTGAAGATCACCATCGACCAGGCCAAGTGCGTCGGATCCGGTCAGTGCGTGCTGACCGCCGGCGAAGTGTTCGACCAGCGGGACGAGGACGGCATCGCGGTGTTGCTCACCGGCGAGCCCGCCGCCGAGCAGGCCGACGACGTCAGGCAGGCGGCGTCGATCTGCCCTGCAGTGGCCATCACCGTCGTGGAGTGATCCTCGGGGCCCCGAATCAGGTTTCGGGGCCCCGGGCACTCGAAGTTCAGACCGCCGCCCAGCCACCGTCGACGGGGAGCACGGCACCGTTGATGTTGGCGGCGGCGTCCGAGGCGAGGAACACGATGGCGGCGGCCTGGTCGTCGGCGGCGGCGAGCCGGCCGACGTTCTGCCGGTACCTCCCGAGCACTTGAGGGCCGAGTGCGGCGGGGTCGGCGTCGATGGTGATGCCCGTCATGGTCGCGCCGGGCGCGATGGCGTTGGCGCGGATGCCGGAGTCCCGGTACATGACCGCCACGGACCGGGTGAGCCCGACGACGCCGTGCTTGGACGCGGTGTAGGCGGCGCCGGCCGCGCTGCCGCGCAGGGCCGCCTCCGAGGCGGTGTAAACGATCGCGCCCTTCCGCTTGGCGAGCATGTGCGGCAGCGCGGCGCGGGTGAGCAGGAACGGGGCGGTGAGGTTGACCCGGATCAGCCGGTCCCACTCAGCGTCGGAGACGTCGCCGGCGGCGGACATGGTGTCCATGATCCCGGCGTTGTTCACCAGGACGTCCAAGCCGCCGAACACGGTGACCGCGGTGGTGACGACTTCGTCGACCACCGCCTGATCACTGAGATCGCCGACCGTTATCGCGGCGCGTCCTTCGGACGCCTCGATCTCCGCGGCAACGGTTTTGGCGGCGTCGGCGTTGATGTCGGCCACGACGACGTTCGCGCCGGCGGCGGCGAACCGCAGGGCGGCCGCCCGTCCGATGCCCGAGCCGCCTCCGGTCACGATGACGCTGCTGCCGTCGAGTCCGGTGTTGTCCATCAATGCCTCCAGCTGCTTGCTTCGGTTGCGGGGTGGTCCAGGCAGGGGCGCTTCGGGTCGAATTCCCAGCCGGGGATCAGGGTGCGCATCGCGGTGGCGTCGTCCCGGGCGCCGAGGCCGTGCTCGCGGTGGAGCTCGTGGGCGGCTGCGACAGCGTCCTCGTCGAGTTCGACGCCGAGCCCGGGACGGCGCGGCACTTCGATGCGGCCGCCGGTGATCCGCAGCGGCGCGGTGGTGAGGGCCTGGCCGTCCTGCCAGATCCAGTGGGTGTCGATCGCCGTGATCTCGCCGGGTGCGGCCGCGGCGACGTGGGTGAACATCGCCAGGGACACGTCGAAGTGGTTGTTGGAGTGCGAGCCCCAGGTCAGGCCCCACTCCGTGCACAGCTGGGCGACGCGCACCGAGCCGGACATCGTCCAGAAGTGCGGGTCGGCCAGGGGGATGTCCACCGCGCCCGCCTGGATCGCGTGTCCGAGCTGGCGCCAGTCGGTCGCGATCATGTTGGTGGCGGTGGGCAGCCCGGTGGCGCGGCGGAACTCGGCCATGATTTCACGGCCGGAGTAGCCGTTCTCGGCACCGCACGGGTCTTCGGCGTAAGCGAGGACGTCGTGCAGGGACCGACCGACGCGGACCGCTTTGGCCAGTGACCAGGCGCCGTTGGGGTCGAGGGTGACCCGGGCGTCCGGGAACCGCTCCTTGACGGCCCGGACCGCGGCGGCCTCCTGGTCCGCGGGCAGTACGCCGCCCTTGAGCTTGAAGTCGGCGAACCCGTACCGCTCGTGGGCGGCCTCGGCGAGCCGGGTGATGGCCTCGGGGGTCAGCGCGGGCTCGTCGCGCAGGCGGGTCCAAGCGTCGGGCGCGCCTTCACCCGCCCGGTAGCCGAGCCCGGACCGCTCCCGATCGCCGACGTAGAACAGGTAGCCGAGCACCGGCACCTCGGACCGGACCGGGCCGTCGCCGAGCAGCTCGGCGACGGGCACCTCGAGATACTGCCCGAGCAGGTCCAGCAGCGCGGACTCCAGCGCGGCCAGCACGTGCACCGTGGTGCGCAGGTCGAAGGTCTGGACTCCGCGTCCGGCGGCGTCGCGGTCGGCGAAGCGGTGCCGCACGGCGCGAAGGGCAGATCGGTAGGCGCCGACCGGCGTGCCGACGACCAGGTCGCGCGACTCCTCCAGAGTCGCCCGGATGGCCTCGCCGCCGGGTACCTCACCCACGCCGGTGCGGCCCTCGGAATCGGTCAGCACCAGCAGGTTCCGGGTGAAGAAGGGCGCGTGGGCGCCCGAGAGGTTGAGCAGCATGCTGTCCCGCCCGGCGACGGGCACCACCCGCAGCGCGGCGACGACCGGCGGGCTCACGGCTGGTCTCCGGCAGCCTTGACGATCTCGGCGAGCAGCTCGAGTTCGGCGTCGTCGAGATCGGTCAGCGGCGGCCGGACTGGCCCGGCCGGATGCCCGGTGACCCGCAGGCCCGCCTTGACGATGCTCACCGCATATCCGCGCTTGCGGTCCCGGATCTCGGTGTACGGCAGCACGACGTCCGCGACCAGACGGCGCACGGTCGTCCGGTCGCCCGCCCGGACCGCCGCGTAGAACGCCAGCGCGAACCCGGGCAGGAAGTTGAACATCGCCGAGCTGTAGGTGGTGACTCCGAGCTCCAGGTAGGGCAGGGCGAACGTCTCCGCGGTCGGCAGGCCGCCGATGTACACCAGCCGGTCGCCCAGCCGTGCATGCAGCCGGGTGATGGCCTCCAGGTCGCCGACACCGTCTTTGAACCCGATCAGGTTCGGGCAGGTGTCCGCGAGCGCGGCGACGGTCTCGGGGGAGTACACCGCGTTGGCGCGGCTGTAGAGCACAACGCCGAGCGAGGTCGCGGCGCACACCGCGCGGACGTGGGCGGCCAGCCCGTCCTGGGACGCCTCGGTGAGGTAGGGCGGGAACAGCAGCAGTCCGTCGGCGCCCGCCGCTTCGGCGTCATGGGCCAGCTCCACCGCCTGGGCGGTGCCGTACCCGGCCGGGGCGAGGATCGGCGTGCCCATCGGCGTGCTCTGCACGGCCGCGCGGACGACCCGGCCCACCTCGGGCGCGGTGAGCGAGAAGAACTCGCCGGTCCCGCCTGCGGCGAAGAGGCCGGCCACGTCGTACTCGCTCAGGCGGGCGACGTGTGCGCGGTAGGCGGGTTCGTCGACGGCCAGGTCCGGCGTGAAGTGCGTGACGGGGAAGGACAGGAGGCCGGTGCCGAGCTGTTCGGCCAGTTCGGTGGGGGTGAACGCGGGCATCAGGGGGTTTCCTCCTGGTGGATGCGGACCACTTCGAAGAGGTCGACGACCGGGAGGTCGATGACCAGCCGGTCGCCGTCGCGCCGGGTCGGCAGCTCGTGCCCGGCCACCAGCGCCGTGGCGCGTCCGGTTGCGCCGTGGACCACGAGGCGGCCTCCGCTCACGGGCACGTGCGGACCGAACGACCGGCGGCGGGCTCCCGTTTGGTTGAGCAGGTGGACGACGTATCCGTCGTCGTCGCGGCCGAGGATCAGCTCGACCTGCTCGGGCAGCTCCGCGCGCACGCGAGCTCCCGCGAGCGGTTCGAGGACGCGCAGGAGGTGGTCCCGCACCTCGGTCTTCGCGAATTCGCGGTAGGTGCGGCCGATCGTCCACGTGAGCATCGACGACGTGCCGGAGCCGTGGTCGATGGAGGCCACCGCCGGGTCGCCGGTGGCGGTGTGGCCGTAGGCCAGCTCGGGTGGCCCCCACGGCGCCTGGGCGAGAACCATGCCTGCCTTCGCGGTGCCGGGTTTCCAGACACAGCGGGCGTTGGTGCCGTGAACGGGGACGACCGAGCCGTCGAAGGCGTTGTGGTCCATGCGGGACTGCTCGTCGAGCGTGGCATAGGTCGACCAGACCGCCTTGCCGGACAGCTCGGGGCCGATCCGGCGCAGTGCCGGGGACGCGGTCAGTTCGGCGCCGCCGTCCGCTGTGAAGCCGCTGTTGCCCGTGCTCAGCAGATTGCCGCCACCGTCCACGAATTCGTCGAGCACCACCGCCGCGGCCGGGCCGACCGGCCCGACATCCGGCAGCACGACGAGCCGGTAGCGATCCAGCGACATCGACGTCAGGTCGCCCAGTGGCAGCACGTCGAACGGCAGGTGCTTCTGCTGTAGTGCCTGGTAGATGCCGCGGAACTCCTCGAGAGTGTCCATTCGGCCCCAGCCGCCTGCGGGGCGCACCAGGCCGATGGTCGCCGCGGGCCGCAGGGCCGCGTAGAGCGGGTGGTGGTCGCGGTGGAATCGCGTCACGTCCCTGGCCAGCGAGACGCTTGTCATCGGGAGCCGGCCCGGCGCGCCGAGGATGTAGGTGGAGGGGTTGCCGCCGCGTGCGATCACCTGGAGCAGGTGCTGCGCCACGTGCTCCGGCTGCTCTGCGGCCATCCGGTAGGTCGAGTCGACGTGCGCCGGGACATTCACGAGCAGCGGGATTGCGGGCCGCGCGGAGACGTGGGCGCTGACGGCCTCGGCCGTCGCGTGCGGCCACAGCTCCTTGCCCGCCATGTGCCGGAAGGCGTTGTTGCCTTCCTGGTAGACGATCGAGCCGCCCTTGTTGAGCACCAGTGCGAGGTCGCGGTTGCGAGCCGCGAGGTGGTCGGTGTACCGGCGCCCGAGTTCTGCTTTCGTGGTCTCCGTGTAGCGCCGCCACAGCCCGAACGTCGGCGAGTCGAGGCCGTCGGGCAGGTCCTGGCCGCCGCTGAACTCGGCGAAGCGCTTGACGCAGGACGCGCAGTGGCAGACGCCGTGGACGACCTCGCTATAGTCGCGCTCGTTGAAGTTGAACCAGTTGAAGAAGAACCCGTCGACGGGGTAACGGTCGAGGATCTCGTCGAGGATGTCGAAGGCGCGCTGCTGGTAGTACTCACCGGACGGGCAGGTGCTGTACAGCGCGTGGTAGATCTGCGGTTTGCCGACGGCCGAGGCGAAGAGCCAGTCCGGGTGCGCGGCGGCGATCCCGGCGGTGACCTTGGACAGGTCGAGGCGCGCGAGCACCCGGATGCCGCGCCGGCCGGCTGCGGCGACCGCGTCGCCCAGCAGGTCGCCGGACGGCCGGTCGGCGAGGAAGGGATTGCGCGCCTGGTAGGGGAGATCCGTCGGGTAGAACGCGGAGATGCCGCCTGCGTTGAGCAGCCACGTGTCGGCGCCGTGGCTCTCGACGACGTCGAGCGCGGCTTCGACGTCCATGGTGGCGTCGATTTCCTGGAGGTTGGTCTGGAAGACGGTGAACGGCTGCTGCCACCGGCTGGGCATGGACTGGGTTCTCCTTCAGACGTTGGCGTGCACCGGCTGTGCCTCCCGCAGCCGACGCCGTTCGGCCCGGCGTTTCGCCTGTTCGACCGGGTCGGGGACGGGAGCGGCGAGCAGCAGCTGACGGGTGTAGGGATGTTCGGGCTCGGATGTGACCATGGCCGCCGGGCCGGTTTCGACGATGTCGCCGCGGTAGACGACGGCGACGCGGTGGCTCACGTGGCGCACGACTGCGAGGTCGTGGGACACGAACAGGTAGGCCACCCCGGTCCGGCGCTGGATGTCGATGAGCAGGTCGAGGACGCGGGCCTGGGTCGTCAGGTCCAGTGCGGAGACCGGCTCGTCGCAGACGATCAGTTTCGGCCGCGGGGCCAAGGCGCGTGCGATGGCGACGCGCTGCCGCTGACCGCCGCTGAACTCGCGGGGGAGCCGTTCTGCGGCGTCAGCCGGGAGCCCGACCTGGTCGAGCAGCGTCCGGACGCGGATCCGTGCGTCCTTGGCGGGTATCCCGTGCACCACGAGTGGTTCGCTCAGGATCTCGCCGATGGTCAGCGACGGGTTGAGCGAGGTGTACGGGTCCTGGAAAACCACCTGGAGGTCACGGGCCAGTGCGCGACGCTGCTTGGCCGCGGCGTGGGTGATGTTCGTGCCGGCGAATCGGATCGCGCCGCCGGTGGGGGCGGTGAGCCCGAGCACGGCCCGGCCGATCGTGGTCTTGCCGGAGCCGGACTCGCCCACCACGCCGAGGGTTTCGCCTTCGGCAATGGTCAGGCTGACGCCGTGCAGCACTTCGACCGGCCGCGCGCGGAACCCCCTGAGGGGGTAGCTGACGCGAAGTTCTTCGACGTCGAGGAGAGGCGCCGTCATCACGGTTCCCTTCGCGTGGTGGCCGCGATCGGAGGATCGGTGCGTAGTGCGCTGCCATCCAAAATGGACTCCAGCAGGGTGCGGGTGTACGGGTGCGCCGGCTCGTGGAGGACGGTCGGCGTCGTGTCGGTCTCGACGACCTCGCCCCGGCGCATGACCACGACGCGGTCGCAGATGTCGGCGACGACGCCGAAGTTGTGCGTCACGAGCAGCACGGCCATCCCGGACTCGCGCTGCAGGTCGCGCAGCAGGTCGAGGATCTCGGCCTGGACGGTCACGTCGAGCGCCGTCGTGGGCTCGTCCGCGATGAGCAGCTCGGGCTCGCTGGCGACCGCTCCGGCGATCAGCACGCGCTGCGCCATGCCGCCGGAGATCTGGTGCGGATAGCTGCGGAAGGTGCGTTCCGGGTCCTGGATGCCGACCCTGGCCAGCAACGCGAGGACGCGTTCCTTCGCCTCGCGGCGCGCCACACCGCACGACGCCCGGACCCCTTCGACGAGCTGGGCGCCCACGGTGAACGACGGATCGAGGTTGGCCATCGGCTCCTGCGGGACGTAGGCGATCGACCGCCCGCGCACGCTGCACAGCTCGCGTTCGCCCAGCTCCAGCAGCTCGCGTCCGTTCAGCCGCACCGACCCCCGGGTGACGACGGCCTCGGCGGGCAGCAGGCCGAGCACCGCGAAGGCGGTCTGGGTCTTGCCGGAACCCGACTCTCCCGCCACCCCGACGGTTTCGCCCGCGGCGACGGTGAGAGAGACCCCGTTCACCACTTCGCGGAGCTCTCCGGACGGCGTCGGGTAGGCGATGGCGAGGTCGTGGACGGCCAGCAGGTCGCCGGTCGGCTCGCCGGCCTCGGGTACCCGGCGGGCCGGAGCCGCCACCTTCACCGGCTTGGGACGGGCACCTTCGAGCGCGTCGCGCAGCGCGTTGCCCAGCAGCACCAGCGAAGCGGTGATGATGCCGAGCAGGAAGGCGGGCCAGGCGAACTGCCAGGGATCGACGTAGAGGTTGCGGAACCCTTCCGAGATCATGGCGCCGAAGCTCGGCACAGTGTTCGAGCCGACGCCAAGGAACGCCAGCCCCGACTGCACGCCGATGGCCGAGCCCATGAGGAACGCGGTGGCGATGACGATCGGGCCGCGCACGACGACCAGCACGTGGCGGAGGAGGATGCGCCGCACCGGCAGCCCCGACACCCTGGCGGCGTCGACGTAGAGCTCGTTGCGCACGCCGAGGACCAGGTTGCGCACCAGCCGGTAGATGGCGGGGGAGAGCAGGACGCCGAAGATCGCCATCGTGACGCGGTAGTCGCCGCCCGTCACCGGCATCAGCACGACCAGCAACAGGATGCCCGGGAAGGTCATGATCAGGCTGAACACCCACTCGGTGAGTCCGCGGATCCGGCGGCCGAAGTACCCGCCGACCAGCCCGAAGGTCACGCCGACCACGAGCGCCACAGTCGTCGCCACGATCGCCGACACCGCGCTGGTGCGGATCGAGAACAGCAGCCGCGCCGCGATGTCCCGCCCGCTGCCGTCCGCGCCCAGCGGGTAGCCCGGCGTGCCGCCGGCGGCGTTGACCGCGTCGAGGGAAGAGTCGTTGGGTCCGTGTCCGGCCAGCAGGGGAGCCAGTGCACCGAGGACCACGATCACGAGCAGCAGCGCCCCGGTGATCAGGGCCTGCGGGTCCTTCCGGAGTCGTCTCAATGGAGCCTCGCTTTGGGGTTGAGCCAGCCGTTCACAAGGTCGGCCACGAGGTTGAGGCTGACGACCATGAGGACGCCGAACACGGTGACGCCCATGATGATCGGGACGTCGCCCTGCAGGGACGCGTTGAACGCGTACGAGCCGAAGCCGGGTAGCGCGAAGACGTTCTCGATGATGAGTGCGGCCCCGAACATCTGCAGGAACTCCAGGGACAGCACGGTCAGGGCCGGCCCGGCGGCGTTGCGCAGCGCGTGGCGGTAGACGACCGAGCGGGTGGGGATGCCCCGTGACCGCAGCGTGCGCACGTAGTCTTTGCGGAGCTCGTCGATCATGCTGCCGCGGATCTGCGCCGTCATGTTCGCGATACCGTTGACGACCAGCACGATCACCGGGATGGTGATCGTCGCCGCCCACCGGCCGGGGTCCTCCGCGAAGGGGGTGTACCCGGTGGCGGGCAGCAGCTTCAGGTTGATCGCCAGCAGGAACACCAGCCCGATGGCGATCAGCAGCCCGGGCACCAGGTGACCGATCAGCGACAGGCCCTGCGCGAGCCGGTCGGCGATGCCGCCTCGGGTGGCGGACAGCACCCCGAGCGTCACGCTGACCACGACGCTGATCAGCAGGGCGACGAGGATGATCGACAGCGTGACGCCGAGCCGCCCGGTCACCGCGTGCACGACGTCCTCGCTGGTGAAGTAGGACGTGCCGAAGTCGCCGCGCACCGTGTGGGCGAGCCACTCGAAGTACTGGACCAGCACCGGGCGGTCGAGGCCCAGCCGCTCCTTCATCGGCCCGATGGCCTCCGGGGTGGCGGCCGGGCCGAGAACGGCTGCGGCGACCCGGTCGAACGAGGTGCTCAGCAGCAGGAAGGTGATGAGGGTGACCAGGACGGCGAGCACCAGGCCCGTCGCGAGGCGCCGCGCGATGTAGGCGAGCACGGCATCAGCCCGCTCGTTCGTCGCGCAGGAGCCGGAGGGCGGAGTGGTCGTGGTCGCCGAGGCCGGTCTCGACGGCGGTGCCCAGGAGGCCGTGCACCAGGCTCGCTCCCGGCAACGCCGTGCCGAGATCTTCGGCGGCTTCCGCGGCGAGCCGCAGGTCCTTGCGGTGCAGCCGGATGCGGAACCCCGGCTCGTACTCGCCCTTGATCATCCGCAGCCCGTGCACCTCGAGCACTCGCGAGGCGGCGAACCCGCCCATCAGAGCACTGTGGACCGCCAGGGGGTCCACGTCGGAGGCTTCGGCCAGGTGCAGTGCCTCCGCGACCGCCTCGATGGTCACGCCCACGACGACCTGGTTCGCGATTTTCGCCACCTGCCCGGCGCCGGACGGCCCGATGTGCGAGATGCGTGCGCCGAGCACCTCGAAGATCGGCCGGGCTCGTTCGACCGCTTCCGCCGCGCCGCCGACCATGATCGAGAGGGTGCCGTCCCGGGCGCCGATCTCGCCACCGGAGACCGGCGCGTCGAGGTAGGCGCCGCCCGCGCCGGCCACCTTCTCCGCGAGGCCCCGTTCCGCGGCCGGCGAGATCGAGCTCATGTCGATGACGAGCGTGCCCGGCCGCAGCACGCCGATGACCTCGCCCATGACCTTTTCGACGTCCGGGGTGTCCGGCAGCATCAGGACGACGGCTTCGCTGCCTCGGGTGGCGTCCGCCGCGGATGCCGCGTACCGCACGGTGTCCCCGAGTGCTTCCCGGGCGGCCGGGGTGTCGCGGTGAACGGTCAGCCGATGTCCCGCCGCGGCGAGGTTGGCCGCCATCGGGCGGCCCATCACCCCCGTGCCGATGAAACCGATGTCCACGTCAGGCACTCCTCTTCGCGTTGTCGAGTACGAGTTTCGCCACCGTCTCCGGTGCGGCCACCGGCGCGAGGTGACCCACGTCCGGCAGGATCTCCAGCCGGGCGTGGGCGATGGCACCGGCGATGGCGCGTTGTTCCGGCGGCGGGGTGGCCGGATCCGCGGCCCCGCCGATCACCAGGGTGGGCGCCTTGATCGCGGCCAGGTCGCCGCGGACGTCGGCGTCGGCGAGCACGTCGCATCCCATCGCGTAGCCTTCGGGCGGCGTGGACCGCAGCATGTCTTCGTACGTTCGCACGACGTCGGGCCGGCGGCCCCGGAACTCCGGTGTGAACCACCGCGCCATGACAGCGGGCACGATCGGCTCCAGGCCACGCTCTCGAACGGTCGCCGCGCGCTCGAGCCAGCTCTGCCGGTCCAGGACGGCGGCACAGCACATCGCCGTCAGGGAAAGAACCCGGTCCGGCTCGCGGCTCGCGGCCCGGAGCGCGATCATGCCGCCGATCGAGATCCCAGCCAGGTGGGCGAACTCCACGTCGAGCCGGTCCAGGACATCGAACAGGTCGTCGACGAGGTCGTCGAGCCGCGTGGCCGGCGGGGCCGCCGCGGCGGTTCCGTGGCCGCGCTGGTCGAACCGCACCACGTCGAAAGACTTCGCCAGTAGTGGAGCGACGTCGTCCCAGAGCGCGTTCGTGGTGCCCAGTGAGTTCAGCAGAACGAGCGGCCTCGCATCACTTTCCGACATCGAAGGTCCTCAGAGTCGAGAGCGGGTTGGCGCCGGTGCCCAGGTAAGTGATCTTCGAGCGGGTCACCCAGTTGGTGCTGGTGGTGAACAGCGGGGCGAACCAGGCGTTGTCGACCACGTAGGTGTTGATCTGCCGGTAGACGTCGGCTGCCTGGTTCTGGTCCGTCGTGGCCGCTGCCCTGTCGATCAGCGCGGTCAGGTCGGGAGCCTGGCTCTTGAAGGGGTTCGTCGACCCCGTCGGGGCCAGCTTCGAGTTGACGGTCCGCGGTGCCGCGACGCTGCCGGCGATGTTGAAGTACACCGGGTATTCGCCGGTCTGGGTGCTGTCCTGCGGCGGGACCGGCTTCCAGCTTGCCGTGATGCCGATGTCGGCCAGCGCCTGCGTGATCGTCGGCTGGACCAGCTGGGAAACCACATTCGCCGGGATCGTAAGGCTGAAGCCGCCGCCGTAGCCGGCCTCGGCGATGAGCTTGCGGGCGCCGGCCGGGTCGTAGGGATATCGGTCGTTGAGGGCCGGGACGTACGCGGGCGACTTGGGGTTGAAGACCTGGGTGGTGGGCTGACCGAGACCACCGAGAATCTTGCCGACGATCTTCCCACGGTCGAACGCCATGTTGATCGCGCGGCGCACTCGGACGTCGGCCAGCGCCGGAACCAGCTTGCCGGCCCGGTCGGCCAGGACGAATTCCCCGACCGCGACGCCGTCGACGCGCTTGAGGGCCAGCCCGGCCTTCTGCGCGGCCGGTGCCTGGCTCGCGTCGACCGAGCCGGCGTCCACCTCGCCGGCCAGCAGGGCGTTGAACAGGGCCGTGCGGTCGGGAATCACCCGGATCGTGACCGTCTTGGCTGGGTACGCGGCGGCGTTCCAGTAGTCGTCGCGGCGGTGCAGCACGTACTTCGAGCCGTTGACCGTGGCCTGGTGATCCAGCGTGTACGGCCCGGAACCCACCGGGTCGAGCGCGGTGCGCGGGGTGGTGAGCGTCGCCGGGTCGCCGATGACGCCGTTGCCCTGCGCCAGCGAGCCGAGCAGGTTCGGGTCGGGGTGGGTGAGCTGCAGGACCACCGTGCGGTCGTCCGGGGCTTCGACCGACCCCACGGCGTCGAGGTTGCTCTGCAGCGGGCCCGGCGTCGTCTTCGTGCGGTCGAGGGTCGTCTTCACCGCCGCCGCGGTCACCGGGGTGCCCGAGCTGAACTTCATCCCGGCCCGCAGCTTCAGCGTGAGCGTCCGGGCGTCGCCGGAGTACTGCCAGCTCTCGGCGGCGTTGGGCTGGAGGACCGCGTTGTTGTCGCTGTAGAGCAGCGTGTCGTAGATCGACGACCAGAGGTACATCTGCTGACCTTCGAGCAGCTGAACCGGGTCCAGGGAATTGGGCGGGGCCTGCACGCCGAGCGTGAGCGTGGCACCGCCGGACGAGGACTCGGAGGTGCCGCACGAGGAGACCGGCACCAGAGCGGCAACGGCCACCGCGGCGGCCCACCGCGCCTTGCGCGAAAGAACATGCATGGGAATCACACCTTTGTGATCAGGGACGCCGGTGGTGCGTGTAGAGGTCGCGCTCGGTCAGCGCGTTCAGCAGTGGTTCTCCGGCGCGGTAACGCCGGGCGTTTTCGGCGATGATGTCAATCGAGCGTTGAGTGCGGTCCGGCAGCGCCGGGGTCATGTGGGGCGTGAGCAGGACGTTGGGTGCGTCCCAGAGTGCCGAGTCCGGTGGCAGCGGCTCGGGGTCGGTGACGTCGAGGCCCGCGCCGGCGATCTCACCGGAGTGCAGGGCTTTCACCAGGGCGTCCTGATCGATGACCGGGCCACGTGCCATGTTGACGATGAAGGCGGTGCTCTTCATCCTGGCGAACTCGGCGGTCGAGAACAGGTGGTGCGTGGCGTCGGTCAGCTGGGTCGCGAGCATGATCACGTCCGACTCGGCCACGAGCCGGTCCATGCTGTCGCCGCGGTCGGCCGACAGCAGGAGGTCCACGTCCGCCGTCGCTTCACCCGCGCTGCGGCGGTAGGCGATGACTCGCATCCCGAACGCCTTGCCCAGCCGTGCCATCTCCCGTCCCGTGTGGCCGAACCCGATGATGCCGAGCGTCTTGCCCCACAACGAAAGCCGCTTCTCGTAGCCGGGTGGCGGACGCCACTGGTGCGCGTCTTGGACGTCCAACAGCCCGCGTGTGTCGAAGGTGAGCGCGAGTGCGAAGTAGAACGCGTGCTGAGCCAGCGCGGGTGCGGATCGGCCCGCGGACCCGGTGACGAGCAGGCCGCGTTCGAACACCTCGGGCCGCGCGGACCGGGTGAGTCCCGAGTGGTCGCAGTGGATCCAGCGCAGCCGGGGTGCGGCGAGGTGCCGGTCGTCGAGATCACCCACGATCACGGCCACGTCCGCATGCTCGAGCGCGGCCGCGATCCCGTCGGCGTCCCAGGGCTGGACGTGGACGAAGTCCGCCGGTGCGAAGGCTTGCCGCAGCCGGCCGATCTCTTCGTCGCCGAACATGACCGTCGCCAGGACACTGCGGATCTCGCGAACCGGGTGGCTCATTGCGGCCGCCGCCTTGTGCCGGCGGGCCCGCACCAGCGCGCGCGCAGCTCGTGAGCTGCCGATTTCGGTTTGCGGTCGCGGGTGAAGATGCCCTTCTTGTTGCCGTCGACCCGATGGATGCCGGGACCGGTGGCGAAGTCGGCGAAGTTCCAGACGTGTTCGCCGGTGACCGCTTCGATCCGGTCGAACACGCGGTGGCACATCGCGAGGAAGGCTTGCTGGTAGTCCTCGGTCCACGGGACGTCCCACACCGACCTCACCCCGGGCATGGCGTCGGCGCCGTACTCGGACATGATGATCGGTTTGCCGTATTGCTCGGCCCAGCCGCGCAGCTCGGCCTCCAGCTTCTGCTCCGCGCTCGCGAGGTCGCCGTTGTCCAGGTACCACCCGTAGTAGCGGTTGAGGCTCAGCACGTCGAACAGGTCGGCGATCTTGTCGTTCCGGTAGGTGGCGAACATGACGACGCTGTAGGTGATCGGCCGGGTCGGGTCGAGGGACCGGAGGAGCGAGACGAGCGGTTCGAAGTACTTCCGGGCGCCGTCCTCGTGGGAGGCGGGTTCGTTGGCCAGGCACCACATGACCACGCTGGGGTGGTTCTTGTCGCGCGCCACGAGTTCCCGGATGTGCTGGGCATGCGCGGCTCGCGTGTCGTCGCCGAAGGTTTCGGGGGAGAATGTCGGTTTCGTTCCCACGCCGGTCAGCCCGCCGGTTACGGCCAGGTTGAGGCCCACTGCCGCGGTTTCGTCGACCACGACGATGCCGTGCCGGTCGGCAAACTCGATGACCTCCTCGGCATAGGGGTAGTGCGAGGTCCGGAACGAGTTGGCACCGATCCAGTCCAGGAGCTGGAAGTCGTGCACGAGGTAGGCGTCATCGTGTCCCTTGCCCCGGATCGGGGAGTCCTCGTGCTTGCCGAAACCGGTGAAGTAGAACGGCTCGCCGTTGATCAGGAACTGCGTCCCGCGTACCTCGACCGTCCGGATGCCGACATCGAGCGGGTAGCTGTCGAGCAGGGTGTCGCCGTCGGCCAGCTCCGCCTCGAGCCGGTAGAGGTAGGCCGCACCCGGCCGCCAGAGCATGGCGTCTTCGACCCGGAGCCGTCCGTTCGCACCTTCGCCGGTGGCAACCACAGCGCCGGTCTCGTCGCGAAGGCGGACCCGGACCTCGGCGGCCGCCGACGTCTCGACGCTGTAGTCCACCGTGCCCGCCGCACCGTCCACATCGGTCACGACGGTGAGGTCGGTGATCCGGGTCCGCGGCACGCTGTAGAGCCACACCGACCGGGCCAGGCCCGCGTAGTTGTAGAAGTCGTGCAGGTACTTCTGACGGCGGCGGCCGTCCTGGCCGACCGTGATGCTGCCCGGTGGGATGGTGACGTTCGTGAGCTCGTTGCTCACCCCGATCGTCAGCCGGAACTCCTCGCCTGGCACGACCAAATCCGTGACGTCGGCGTCGAACGGGGTGTAGCCGCCTTGGTGTTCGGCCACCAGTGTGTCACCGGTGTAGACCCGTCCGGCGTGCGTGGCCGCGTCCACGCGCACCAGGACACGCTCACCGGCCCAGCCTCGCGGCACGCGAACGGTGCGCTGGTACCACACCCAGCCGACGTGGTCCCGAATCCCGGGATCGACGAACAGGTCGTTGTAGCTCGACGGCACCGCTACCTCGAGACCCATGCCCAGCGGGGAAGACCAGGGCTGCGGACCGGCCTGCGCGTCGGTGGCGAAGTCCCAGAGCCCGTCGAGGTTGACGAGCTCGCGGGTGGCGGTGGTGCGGGGTTTCAGCATGGATACCCTTCTCAGGTGAGTGAGTTGCGCTTGGCGATGGCGCCCAGGAAGTGCGCGCTGTCCTTGATCGTCCGCCGCTGGGTCGCCCGGTCGACCGCGATGAGGCCGAACTTCGGCCGGTAGCCGAACATCCACTCGTAGTTGTCCAAAGCGGACCAGTAGAAGTAGCCGCGCACGTCGACACCGTCCGCCAGGCAGCGATGCACCCCTTCGGTGGCCTGGCGGATGAACTCCACCCGCCGGGTGTCGTCGGCGCTGGCGACGCCGTTCTCGGTGACGATCAACGGCAACCTCGCGGCAGCGGCTTTCCGGAGCACGTTCTCCAGTGCCTGGGGGTAGAACTCGTACCCCATCTGGGTCCGCTCGACCTCCGCTTCCGCGGTCCCCCCGAGCCGCACCCGGGTGTAGTTCTGCACGCCGAGGAAGTCGTCGCCGTCGATCGAGGGCAGGAAGTCGTCGAACGTCTCCGCCCACCGCAGGCGAGCGGTCTCCTCTTCACCGGGCTCAGGTTGGTAGTCCTGCAGGGCGAGGGTGACGCCGACCTTGGTCGCCGGGCTGGCCTCCCGGATCGCCTGCCGGGCCAGCACGTGTGCCCGCCGGGCAATCGCGGGACCGGCGTCGCCGAAGGCGAACAGGAACACGTTCGGCAGGTCGGCGCCGAGCAGCGAGTCCGCGATGTCCGCGCCGACCGGCGCCTGCTCGGTCGCTTCCGGCGCCGGCCGGTCGGCGAGCATCCGGCGGGTCAGGACCGCGATGTTGGCCTCGTTGATCGTCACCGCGTAGGGGATGAGCGAACCCAGTTCGGCCATCACCACGCGGCAGTGGGCCGCAAACCGCTCCGGGGTCTCGTCGCTCTCCCAGCCGCCGAGGTCCGGCAGCCACTTCGGGCTGGTGAAGTGGTGCAGCGTCACCATCGGGGTCAGGCCGGACTCGTGGCAGGCGGTCAGGACGTCGCGGTAGTGCTCGATCGCCGCCCGGGACACGAAGCCAGGTTCCGGCTCGACCCGCGACCACTCGATGGAGAAGCGGTAGCTGGTGAAGCCGAGCTCCTTGAGCAGCGCGATGTCCTGGCGGTAGAGCCGGTAGTGGTCGCAGGCGTCCCCGCTCGGCTCGGCGAACCGGGAGCCGGGCGCGTGCTCCAGGGGCCAGAAGTCGCTGGCGGTGTTGTTGCCCTCGACCTGGTGACCGGCCGTAGCCGTGCCCCAGAGGAACCCGTCGGGAAACACCATCGGCGAGCTCCTTTGCAAACGCGCGTTACCAACGCGCGTTAGTACACGCTGCCAGCACGTTGTGAGGCAAGACGTGTGCGCATCACGAATAGGTAACGGCGTGGTGGGTGAGTGCCGATGAGTAACTAACGCGCGCTATATCTGCATGTCGTGCCGTCCGGCACACCCAGTGATCGGTGAGAGGCCCATGACGCGATCGAGCAGACGCAGCACCAGCGAGGACGTCGCTCGCGCGGCCGGGGTCTCGCGCACGACTGTGAGCTTCGTGCTCAACAACCGGCCGGGTCAGTCCATCCCGGAGGAGACCCGGCAGCGCGTGCTGGAGGCGGCCCGGCGCCTGGACTACCGCCCGCACGCGTCGGCCCGCACCCTCGCCGCCGGGCGCAGCGAGCTCGTCCTGCTGTCCATTCCGGACGCCCGGCTCGGCCCGGGCACCAGCCGCTTCGTCGAGGAACTCGCCGGGGCGCTGGCCGAGCACGGGCTCACCCTGATCACCCACCTCGCGGGCGCGCGCGGCCGGCCGCTGCCGGACGTGTGCGCGACCGTGAACGCTTCCGCGGTCGTCGGGTTGAGTCCCTTCGACACCGAGACGGCGGACGCCCTGCACCGTGCGGGCGCCGAGGTCGTGCTGCCCCTGCCGGATCCGCGGGTCGGTGTCGACGAGGCGATGGAACTGGCCGGAGCTCTGCAGGCGGAGCACCTCATCGGCCTCGGGCACCGCAGGCTGGGGTACGCCATGCCGGCCCATCCCGGGCTGCGCGCGATGGCCGATGCCCGTCTCGCCGGGGTCACCGGCGCGTGCGCCGCCGCCGGCATCGACCCGTCGGTGGTCGAGGAGATCGGCCTGGAAATTGCCGACGCGAGCCGGGCGGTGGCACGGTGGCGCGCGAGCGGTGTCACGGGCGTGTGCGCCTACAACGACGAAACCGCGATCGCGGTCCTGGCCGGTGTGCGCGAGCAGGGCATTGCCGTGCCTACGGAGCTGGCCGTGATCGGGGTCGACGACATCCCCACGGCGAAGCTGGCCGCCCCGCCGCTCAGCACGATCCGCTTCGACGTCCACGAGGCGGGCCGCCGACGGGCCGAAGCGATCGTGGCCGCACTGTCGGGACAGGAGATCGAACCTCCGATCGACGCCGGTGGACCGCTGCTCGTGCGGCGCAGCTCGACCTGACGCCGATGGGAGGGCTCGCGATCGCGCGCCGCAGTTCCGTATGGGGCCGCGCGAAGAGTGAGTCAGTTCTCGCGGGATCAGCCGTTCGATCGGCGGTGACCCACCGGTTTCCGTTCGCTGAGGCAGTCGCGGCCCTCGAAGCCGCCGGGAGCCGTGCGCCAGGACGTCAAGGAGCCGGCCAGGGCGCACAACCGCGGATGTGGCCGTGCAACGGGTGGCTCGCGTGGCTCATGTCCGCAGCAGCTCCAGCAGCGCTTCGAGGCCGTGCTCGGCGAGCGCATCGGCACAACCACCGTCAGCGCGCTTCGAGCCGCCCTCGAAGCACCGTGGGAGCCTCCAGCCGGTATCTGACTGTCCTCAGAGGACAGCCGGCCAGCCGGAGGCGTCGTAGGCGAGACGGTTGGTGCCCAGCAGCGAAGCGCCGCTGTCGGTGTAGTAGTGGTAGAAGAGCACATCGCCGTCGGTGTCGGCGAGCACGGCCTCGTGGCCGGGCCCGTGGATGCTGCCGTGTCCGGCGAGCACCTCGGTGCCGCCGCCGGAATTCATCGGCACGCCACTGCGGTCGGCGTAGGGGCCGGTGATGGTCGTCGAGCGGCCGACCATGATGCGATAGGTGCTCCGCGCGCCACGGCAGCAGTAGTCGAACGAGACGTACTGGTAGTAGTACTGACCCCGCTTGACGATGAACGGCGCCTCGATCGCGCCGCCGTTGCGTCCTGCGACGGCCGTGACGCCGCTTCCGCTTTGCCGGAGACCGGTGGCCGGATCGAGGGGGATCATCTTGATGCCCGACCAGAACGAGCCGAAGGCCAGCCACCAGCGGCCCTGGCCGTCCACGACCAGGTTCGGGTCGATGGCGTTGAAGTTGTCGGATGCCCGCGACTCGATCACCAGGCCGCGGTGCGTCCAGGTGCCGGAGTTTCCGCTCGCGCTCGTGGCCAGGAAGATCGCCGACCGGTTCGAGTCGAACGTCGAGGCCGCGTAGTACAGGTAGTACTGGCCATTGTGGAAGGAGACGTCCGGGGCCCACAGAGTACGGCTGTTGCCAGTGTAGGTGTTCGCCCACGGCGTGCCGCCGGGGAACGCGACGCCGGCGTTGCGGAAGGCGATCCGGTCGGGGGAGGTCTTCAGCGCGATGCCGTCGCCGGTGTGGGCCACCAGGTAGCTGCCGTCCGATCGCTTGACGACCGAGGGGTCGTGCACGCCCACGTCGCCGGTGACCCGGCCCGGGTTCGGATAGCTCGCCGTGGCGGTCCACGAAGCTTCCGCGCCCGCGAAGGCATTCGGGGCGGTCAGCAGCACGCCTCCGAGGAGAGAGGCCAGGGCGAGGGAGATTCTGACGTGGGACATAGGTGCCTCCGTTGGCTACCTGAAGTGTTCACGCTGACAAAATCATCGAGAATGTGCCGCTCTCCGCAGAGGCGACTTGAGAAGGGGGCTCACCGTCGACCTGGGAGCGCTCCCGCAGTGCAAGGTAGCGCAGAGTTTTCCGTTCTGACAAGGCCGCTGCTCCGAGCGGTCCTCGTCGGGCACGCATCCACTCGAGCCGGTTCCGAATGCCGGACGTTGATCTCGTGCGGCCATCGGGCGTAGCTTCCCGACCTGCCGGCTCGGCCACGCGGCGGCGGAGCTTCTGCTCGGCAAGGCGGCTCCGGATCACCGCCACCGGGAGGTTCTGTTCCGGTCCGCACCGGTGGTCCGCGCGTCGACTGCGGCGCGTGGCGGCCCGTGACCGTCGTCGGCCGCTCCGCGTGACAAGCTGAGTAGGTTCGCCGCTGATTGCACCTTGACATCCACCACGGCAGTGGGTTTCCTAATCACTGGAAGCGCTTTCAGAAGGCGTTGTCTCCGCGCTTGTGTGCTCCTCCACTCGACGGACGGGCTCGTTTCCGCGTCAGCTCGCCGAAGACTGCTGACCCGGAATGGCCCGGACGGCAGGGAAGAGGAACCGAACACGTGCCGGCCGGGCCCGGGCCCGGCCGGCAACGGTCAGTCGACCTCGATGGCGCGTTCGGGACAGCTGTTCGCGGCCGAGCGGACCGCGTCGGCGAATTCGGCGGGCACGTCCTCGGTGCGCACCTCGGCGTAGCCGTCGTCGTTGAGGTCGAACACCTCGGGGCAGATCGTCCAGCAGAACCCGTGTCCCCGGCAGCGATCCTGGTCGATGGCGATCTTCATCGGGTCTCCTTCTCTGCGGGCGTGAATTCGAGGTGCAGCTCGGTCAGGCCGCGCAGCACGAACGTGGGCAGGTACCGGTAGCGGCGGGCGCCGGCCGGGCCGTGCACGCGCTCGCTGACCCGGATGTCGGTGGTGCGGTCGAGCAGCCGCTCGAGGCTGATCCGGGTCTCGGCGCGGGCCAGCGGCGCGCCGGGACAGCTGTGGATCCCGCGACCGAACGCGATGTGCTGGCGGGCGTTGCGGCGCCGCGGGTCGAACGTCCCCGGCTCCTCGAACCGGCGCGGGTCGCGGTTGGCGGCGCCGTTGAGCACCATGACCGTGGCACCGGCCGGGATGTCCACCCCGCCGATCGTCGTCGGGACCTTCGCGAGCCGGAAGTCCCCCTTGATCGGGCTCTCCGTGCGCAGCGCCTCTTCGATGAAGTTGGCGAGGAGGCTGCGGTCCTCGCGCACCTGCCGCTGGAGGTCGGGCCGCTCGGCCAGCACCTTGAGCGAGGTGCTCAGCAACCGGACGGTGGTCTCCTGTCCGGCGGAGAACAGGTTGGCCGCGACGCGCACCACGTCGGTCACCGCGGGAGTCGAGCCGTCGGGGAAGGTCGCGGTCGTCAGGCCGGTCAGGACGTCCTCCCGCGGCTCGCGGCGCCGGTCTTCGACGTAAGCCGTGAACCGCTCGTACAGGAATTCCAGCGGGTTGTGACGCAGACTCTCCGAGCTGGTGCTGCCGATGCCGCCGTCGCCGGACGGCCGGTGCCGCAGCGCCTCGGCGAACTCCTGCTGGTCCTCCGGCGGCACGCCCAGCAGGTCCGCGATCACGAACAGGGTGAACGGGCCGGCGTACTCGGCGATGAAGTCGCCCTCCCCGCGCGCGAGCAGCGGATCCAGCACGCTGTCGGCGAAGGACCACATGAACTCCTCGTTCTCCTTCAGCCGCTTCGGCGTGATCAGCCGCATCAGCAGCGCCCGGTGGTCGGTGTGCACCGGGGGATCGAGGGTCGGCAGCTGGTCGCTCATCGGGAGCCGGTGGCGGTGCTGTTCGATCAGCTCGGTCACGTCGTCGCCTTCGAGGGGCACCGGGAAGCCGGGGAAGGGGCCGGTCACCGAGTTGCACGATGAAAACGTCGTGGCGTCGTGCAGGACCTCGACCGCCTCGTCGTAGCCGGTCACCATCGTCACGCCGTGATGGGGTTCGCGCCGCACCGGGCACTGTTCGCGCAGCGCGTCGAAGTACGGGTACGGGTCCGCCGCCAGCGCCGGGTCCCGGAAGAAGTTCCTCGCCGTCGAATCTGTCATCGTCTCCATCGTTTCGTTGTCACCGTGCGATTCCTTCGTGGTCGGCGGCGAACTGCGCCTGGTACAGCTGGGCGTAGAGGCCGCCGTCGGCCAGCAGGCTGTCGTGGGTGCCCTGCTCGGCGATGGCGCCGTGCGCCATGACGACGATGGTGTCGGCGTCCCGGATCGTGGACAGCCGGTGCGCGATGACGAAGGCCGTGCGGCCCTCGCGCAGACGGGACATCGCCTGCTGGACCAGCGCTTCGGTCCGGGTGTCGACGGAGCTGGTCGCTTCGTCGAGGACCAGGATCGGGGGATCGGCGAGGAACGCGCGTGCGATGGTGAGCAGCTGCTTCTCCCCGGCGCTGAGCGCGGCGCCCCCTTCGTCGTCGACGACGGTGTCGTAGCCGTTCGGGAGCGTGCGGATGAACCAGTCGGCGTGCGCGGCCTTCGCGGCCGCGACGACCTGGTCCTCGGTCGCGGTCTCGGCGCCGTAGGCGATGTTCTCCGCGACCGTGCCCTGGAACAGCCAAGTGTCCTGCAGCACCATGCCGATGCCGGCGCGCAGGCTGGCTCGGGACATCCCCGTGATGTCGGTGCCGTCGAGGAGGATGCGTCCCGCGTCGAGTTCGTAGAAGCGCATGAGCAGGTTGACCAGCGTGGTCTTGCCCGCGCCGGTGGGACCGACGATCGCGACCGTGTGACCGGGCTCGGCCAGCAGGGACAGGTCCTCGATGAGCGGCTCGTCCGCCCGGTAGCGGAACCGCACGTGCCGGAACTCGACGCGGCCGGAGGTCGGTTCCGCCGGCGCCGGAGCCGGCCGGTCCGGCGGCTCTTCGGCGGCGTCGAGGAGTTCGAACACGCGGTCGCCGGAAGCGATGCCCGACTGGACCGTGCCGACCATGCTGGCGAGGTAGGAGAAGGGCTGGCTGTACTGGCGGGAGTACTGGATGAACGCCTGGATGTCCCCGACGGTCAGCGCGCCGGTGGCCACGCGGAAGCCGCCGGCCACCGCGATGAGGACGTAGTGCAGGTTGGCCAGGAACGTCATCGCCGGCTGGAGCGTGTTCGCCCGGGACTGCGCGGCGAAGGTGGCCTCGGCGACCCGGGTGTTGTGCCCGGCGAACTCGGCCTTGGCCTGCTCCTCGCGGCCGAACGCCTTGAGCAGCGCGTGGCCGGTGATCATCTCCTCGACCTGGGCGTTGAGCCAGCCGGTCTCCCGCCACTGCGCGCGGAACCCCGGCCGGGCCCGCCGGCCGAGCCACCCGGCCACCGCGACCGACACCGGCGCGGTCACGAGCGCGATGAGCGCGAGCGGCCAGGAGATCGCGAACATCACCGCGAGCATGCCGATGATCGACAGCAGCGGGATGACGAACTGGCCGAAGACCTGTTGCAGCGCAACGCCGACATTGTCGATGTCGTTGGTGACGCGGCTGAGGATCTCACCCCGCGGCCGGCTGTCGAAATAGCCGAGCGGCAGCCGGGCGATCTTGGTTTCGACCTGGTTGCGCAACGTCATCAGGACGCGCTGCGCTGCGGTGTTGGCGAGGCGGCCCTGGAGCACGGCGCACAGCCCGGCGCCCGCGTAGGCGCCGGTGGCGGCGAGGAGCACCCGCCCGATCGCCGGGAAGTCCAGCCGGTGGCCAGCGGCCCCGGCGATGACGAGGTTCGTGGCCTGCCCGAGCAGCCACGGCCCGGCGGCGGTCAACAGGACGCCGACCAGCCCGGTGACCGCCATGCCGGTCGGCAGCCGCGGATCGCGGATCAGCAGCCGCCCGAGGCGCCGGGCCGTACCGTTCTTCACGCCGCCTCCGCTTCGCCGGGCTGGGACAGCACGATCTCCCGGTACACCGGGCACTCCGCCATCAGGTGCCGGTGCGTGCCCTGCCCGGCCACCCGGCCCTCGTCGAGGACGACGATCCGGTCGGCGTGGCGGATGGTCGCGACGCGCTGGGCGACGACGACGACCGTCGCGCCGGCGGTCTCGGTGGCCAGCGCGGCGCGCAGCCGCGCGTCGGTGACTTGGTCGAGCGCGGAGAACGAATCGTCGAACAGGTACACGGCGGGCCGGACGGCGAGCGCGCGGGCGATCGCCAGCCGCTGGCGCTGCCCGCCGGAGAACGTGGTGCCGCCCTGGGCGACCGGGGTGTCCAGGCCGAGCGGCAGCGCGGTCACGAACTCGGCGGCCTGGGCGGTTTCCAATGCCCACCAGAGTTCCTCGTCGGAGGCGTCGGAGCGGCCGAGCCGGAGGTTGGTGGCGATCGTGCCGGAGAACAGGTACGGCCGCTGCGGCACGTAGGCGACGGTCCGGGCGAGCACGGCGGGGTCGAGCCGGCGGACGTCCACCCCGCCGACGAGCACCGCTCCGCCGCTCGGGTCGGCCAGCCGGGGGATCAGGGACAGCGTGGTGCTCTTGCCGCTGCCGGTGCTGCCGATGAGCGCGGTCGTCCGGCCCGGCTCGGCGGTGAAGGCGACGTCGTCGAGCACCGCCGCTTCGGCGCCCGGGTAGCGGAAGCTCACGTCGCGGAACTCGACCCGGCCGGGGCGCGGCAGCGTCCGCACCGGCTGCGCGGGTGGGGCCAGGCTGCTTTCGGTGTTCAGCACCTCGGCCACCCGGCGGGCGCTGACCTGCGCGCGAGGCAGCTGCCGCAGCAGGTAGGTCGCCATGATGGCCGCGCCGAGGATCTGGAGCAGGTAGCCGAGGAACGCGGTCAGCGCTCCCGGCCCGATCGCGCCGCTGTCCACCCGCTGCGCGCCGAACCAGACCACCGCCACGCCCGACACACCGGCGACGGCGGTGACCGCCGGCACGATCAGCGCCATCAGCTTGCCGATCCCCAGGGACACGCCGGTCAGCCGTTCGTTGGCCGCGGCGAAGCGGGCGTGTTCTTGGTCTTCGCGCCCGAAGGCCCGGATCACGCGCAGCCCGGTGATCTGCTCGCGCAGGACGCGGTTCACCGTGTCGATCGTCGTCTGCAGTACCCGCGAGGCCGGGACCATCCGTCGGGTGACCAGCCAGGTCACCGTGGCCAGCACCGGGGCGATCACCATGAGCAGCAGGGACAGCCGCCGGTCCTGGGCGACCGCGAACACGATGCCGCCGGCGCACATCAGCGGCGCGGTGACCATGAAGGTGAGGACGGTCTGGACCAGGGTCTGGATCTGCTGGACGTCGTTGGTGACCCGGGTGATCAGCGACGGGGCACCGAAGCTCGTCAGTTCCCGCGTCGAGAAGGCCTGGATCCGTTCGACCTGCGCGCCGCGCAGGTCGGCGGCCAGGCCGGTGGCGATCCGCGCGCCGAGGCGGGCCGCTGCGATGCCGCAGGCCAGTTGCACCAGTGCGGCCACGGTCATCAGGGACCCCGCGAACCAGATGTGGCCGGTGTTTCCCGGCAGGACACCGTTGTCGATGATGTCCGCGCTCAGGTCCGGCAGGGCGAGGGCGGCGATCGTCTGCACCAGCTGGACGAGCGCGACCACCGCCACGGCACGCCGGTGCGGGCGGACGTGAGCGGTCAGCAACGGGATCAGCACGCGGTCCACGGTAATAGATCTAATTAGATATATCTAGTGTGATGTAGTCTGGGGCGATGAACGCGTTCGAGCTGTACCAACTGGGCCGCCGGCTGATGAAGATCGGGGTGCGCGCGATGCCGGACGACGAGTTCGGCAGGCTGCGCGGCTCGACCCGGGCCATCGTGTCCGACATCTTCGACAACCCGGGCAGCTCGATCTCCGAGGTCACCGCCCGGGTCGAGCTGCCGCAAAGCCAGGTCTCGGCGTGCGTGGCCCAGCTGCGCGAAAACGACGTCGTCGAGACGGTCGCCGATCCCGCGGACGGGCGCCGGACCCTGGTCCGGCCCACGGAAGCGGCCCTGCGCCGGACCCGGTCGCGCCCGCCCGCGGAAATCGACGGCGCGCTCGCCGCCGCCGTCGGCGACGACCCCGCCCGGCTGGCGAGAGCCCGGCAGGCGCTGGCCACGCTGGCCGAACTCCTCGACGGCGCGTGAGGTCGCCGTCCCCCTAGCGCCGCGGGTATCGCAGGCCCCAGCCGCATCGGAAGAGCGGGTCAGCGGTGTCGAACGGGACGTCCGTCCGGCCGGCTTCGACCGCCCGCATCGACGACGGCAGGTCGAACGGCAGTGTGCCCTCGGGTCGGCGTCCTGCCCGAACAGCACCTCGCACCGGACGACGTCGCCGAACTCCTCCGCCAGCTCCGGTGAGCCGGCGGTGGCCAGGCCGAGGGGTTCGGGCCAGCGGGAGAAACTGCCCGACCGGTTCGCGGTGAGCAGGCTGCCGAAGGCGGAGTGCCGGGATCGCCGGACAGCGTGACCGGGATGCGCAGCGGGTGTTCGAGGGCGATCCGCTGCACCTGGTTGTGCCACTGCGCGAACTCCCGGCCGTCGGCCGCCGCGCCCTGCGCGAGCAGGTGCGTGATCCGGCTTTCGCGCACGTGCGCCGCCGCGGCCTTGCGGCCGTACCGATCGGGGGGCGTTCCGGGTCGCCCACGGCCGTCTGCGGGTGCAGCAGCCCCACCTTGTCCTCTCGACGGTCAGCCGTCCGGTCAGGTCTGCGATCCGGTTCTCCGAGGCGAGGCCGGCGTCTTCGCAGGGGTAGCGGGCTTCGCGGTTCACCGGCTCGTCCTTACCTTGGTCATGATGATCAGGCCGCCGGCGAGGGTGAGGGCGCCGCCCACCAGGTAGAGCAGGTCGTAGTTCCGGGTTCCGCCGGCGGCGCCGACCGCCATCAGGCCGCCGGCCGCGAGCGGCGCGAGGGCGTGCGGGATCTGCTGGGCGTAGTTGATGATCCCGAGGTAGCGGCCCGCTTCGGCGCGGCTGGGCAGCACGTCCAGCACGATGGCCTGGTCGACGGCGGCGAACACGCCGAGACCCAGGTTGGTCAGCGCCGAGCCCGCGATCAGTCCGGCCACGCTGCCCGAGGTCACCATCAGCACCGCGCCGCTCGCGAACACCGCACCGCCGAGCAGCACGAACAGCCGGCGCCGGTGCAGCCGGTCGGACAGCAGGCCGCCGCCGAACGCGCCGGCCGCCGTGGCGACGAGCCCGGCGCCGGCTAGGGCGGCCACGAGCCCGCCGATGGCCGTGACGTCGGTCTTCTGGTGCTGAGCGACGAAGAAGGTCATGTAGGTCGTGTTGAAGGTCATCCCGAAGTAGAAGACGAACCGGCCCACGCCGTTCCAGGCGAAGTCGGGGTGGCGGCGCGGGCTGAACAGCAGCTTCCGGAACATGCTCGCCGCGGTCAGCGGTTCCGCCGGCAGCGGGAGCTGCCGGCTGTCGGTGTCCGCGGCCCAGAACCACAGCGGGAGGCCGAGGCTCAAGCCGACGAGCCCGGGGAGCAGGAACACCAGGACCGGGCTGCCGACCACGGAGGTGGCCAGCCCGATGCCCAGCACCGGGGCGAGCATCTGGGCCATCCCGGTCAGCCCGGACACCTTGCCGCGCTGGTGTTCGGGCAGCTTGTCGGCCTGCAGGCTGCCGATCCCGTGCCCGACGGCGCCGTAGCCGAGGACCGCGACCAGCCAGCCGGCTCCGAGGACCAGGATGTTCCCGGCGAACCCCATGATGAGCTGGGCCACCAGGCCGACCAGCGTGCCCACGACGAGGTACGGGAGTCGGCGGCCCCAGCGCGAGCGGGTGCGGTCGCTCAGCGTGCCGACGATCGGGCCGGCCAGCAGGGACACGATGCCGCCCAGCCCGGTGATGTAGCCCAGCACCTCCACCCGCCCGGGGGCGATCTGCTGGAGCCGGATCGCGAGCGAGAAGGCCGACGGCGCGACCGAGGCCATCGACGAGCCGATGCCCGCCAGCATGAGCAGGACCATGTACCGCCGGCTCACGTCCGGAAGCTGCTCCTGGCGGCCGGCTGCGGGCTCGGCGGTCGCCGCCGCGGCGCCGGCTGGTTCGGAAAGCGGCATGGGATCCTCCTTGATCGGTCGCGTGCTGCGTCGGATCCGCTTGACGTCCGCCGCGCGGGGGCGACGTGCCGAATCGACCATGCCGCCATGGTCTGAGGGAGAATGCTTCCGGCACAACGAGTTGCCACAAGTTGCCCGCACCGGTTCGCGACGGCCGAAGCGATGTTCCGCCACCGGGACGATAGAGTCTATTGTGGACACAAAGGCGACGAATCGGATCTTCCGGCTGTGCGGCCGCCGGGCATGACAACTCGCGGCAACTCGTTGTCTTGCCCAAGGCCGGCTCCGAGCCGATCGACGAGCTCGCGATGCACTACGTGCGGCCGCAGGAGCACGGCACCCGCGGCGTCGGGACCGCGCTGCTCGGCCCCGACACCCGCCCCGCCCACCGGCTCGCCGGAACCCGCTACTCGTGGCAGTGGCGGCTCCGGCTGGAAACTCAGGAGGTCTGATGCTGAAACCCCGGGCCACCCGCGACCTGTGCAACCTCGACGGCCTGTGGGCCACCTCGACCACTACCGGGCCCAGGTGCCGATGCTGTGAACGAAGCTCGACCGGGCCACCGGCTGATCGTATGCTCCGCGGAGCCGATCGAACGAACAGCCGGCGGACGAGGTCGAGATGCGGGAGTCGGGAACGGACCGGCGGCGGCGGATCCTGGCCGTCGTCGAAGCGCGGGGTCAGGCGCGGGTCACCGAACTCGCCGCGGAGCTCGCCGTCTCGGTGATCACCGTGCGCCGGGACGTCGAGGAGCTGGCCAGGGCGGGCCGGGTGCGGCGCGGCCACGGTGTCGTCCGGTCGCTGGTCCCGCGGCGGTCCGAGCCGGTACCCGCGCCGGACGGCCGCGGGCCGGTGGTGCTGGTCGTTCCCGAGCGGCACGCCTACCTGACCGAGGTGCTGCACGGCGCCCGTGCCGCGCTGGAGGAGGCCGACGTCCGCGTCGTGCTGCACCCCGCGCCGCAGGTGGCCGGGGCGGAACGGACGATCGTCGAACGGCTGCTCGCCGACGACGCCCGGGGTGTGCTCATCGCGCCGCGCTGGCGCAACTCGGTCACCGAGGAGGCCGACGACGGCTGGCTGGCCGCCGCGGACGTCCCGGTCGTCCTGATGGAGCGGCGGCCACGGCCCGGAAGTGCGTTGCACGCCCGGGATTCCGTGTGCACCGACCACTGGTACGGCGTCCACCTCGCTGTAACGCACCTGCTGGCCCTCGGGCACCGGCGGATCGTCCTGGCCGCGCGCGACGACAGCCCGACCGCGCGGGCGATCCGTGCGGCGTTCACCGACATCTGCGCCGGACGGCCCGAGATCGAAGACCGGACCGTGGTGCTCAGCGCGCCGGGCGCCGGACGGGAACCCGCGCGCGATCTCCGCCCGCTCGCCGACGTCCTGCGGGAGCGGGCCGCGACCGGCGTGGTCATGCACGGCGACGTCGACGCCCTGATGCTCGTCCAGCAGCTGGCCGAGGCCGGGATCAAGGTGCCCGGCGACTGTTCGGTGGTCGCCTACGACGACGTCGTCGCCGCATTGGGCAGCACGCCGCTGACCGCGATCGCGCCACCCAAGGCTGAGGTCGGCCGGCTGGCCGCGGAACTGCTGCTGGAGCGGCTGCGTGAACCGGCCGTGCGGCCGCCGCGGCGGATCACCGTGTTGCCGGAATTGAAGGTTCGCGGCTCGACCCGGCCACTGATCGATTGACCGAGTTGGCGGGGGCTCTTGACCGGAATTCGGTCAGGAACCCAGACTGCGTGGAGCCCGCGACCCGCAGGAGGCATCGATGCCCAGCCGCCGGACCATCCTCGCCGCGGGCCTCGCTTTCCCGCTGGCCGCCTGCTCGGGTCCCGGTGGGGATGCCCCGGGCGGCGCCACCCGGATCACGTTCTGGTCGGCCCTGCGCGGCAGCCAGCAGGTGGTCGACGCGTTCAACAAGACGCAGAACCGGATCCACGTGGTGTTCCAGCAGATCCCGTCCGGCGACCAGGGCGGGTACGCGAAGCTGAGCAACGCGGTCCGCGCGGGCAACGCACCGGACGTCGCCACCATCGAATACCCGCAGGTGCCCGGGTTCGCCATCGACGGGGTGGCCCGGGACATCACCGGCCTCGTCTCCGCTCGCCTGCGCGCCAAGCTCCTCCCGCAGGCGTTGCGCCTGACGACGTTCGCCGGGCGCGTGTTCACCGTGCCGCTGGACGTCGAGCCGATGGTGCTGCACTACCGCACCGATCTGTTCGCCCAGTACGGTTCCGGCCCGCCGCGCACGTGGGACGAGTTCACCGAGGTAGCTCGCAAGGTCCGTGACGACCGCCGTCGCCTGGTCGCTTTCGCGACCGACGGAGCTACCCAGTTCGCCGCGGTGTCCTGGCAGGCGGGCGCCCAGTGGTTCGACACCTCCGGCGGCGCCTGGAACGTCTCCCTCGCCGACGCCGCCACCCGCCGGGTGGCCGGGTACTGGCAGGGCCTGATCGACGACGGCCTCGTGTTCGCCAACGGCGTCGCGGGCCGGCAAGGCGACGCGCAGATCGGGCAGGGGCTCGTGCTGGCCCGGCTCAGCGGCGCCTGGGACGCCGGCGCGCAGATGAAGGCCCGGCCGGGGCAGAAGGGCAAGTGGGCGATCGCGCCGCTGCCCCAGTGGGATCCGGCGCGGCCGGCGGTCGGGACGCACGGTGGTTCGACGTTCGCCGTCACGCGTGACAGCGCGCACCCGGAAGCCGCGATGGAGTTCATCGAATGGCAGGTGTCGCACCCGGACGCGCTGCGCGCCCGCCTGTCCAGCGGCACCAGCAGCCAGTACCCGGCCGCGCCCGGCCTGGTCGAGGTCGGGCGGAAGGCGTTCGACCGCCGCTACTACGGCGGCCAGGACATCTACCGGCTGTTCGAGACCGAGGCCGCGAAGATCCGCGACGGCTGGACCTGGGGACCGCGGATGAGCGCGACCCAGCGCGTCCTGCAGGACGGGTTCGCCCGGGCGAGCGCCGGCCAGGGCACCCTGCTCGACGCCGTCCGCGACGCCCAGCGCGCCACCATGCCGGACCTGATCGCCCTGGGGCTGGCGACCACCGAGCACAGCAGCTGAGGGAGACCGATGACGACGACACTCGCGCGTCCGGAAAGCGCTTCCAGAACACCGGTACCGCACGTCCGGAGGCGGCATCGGCAAGGTACCGCCTGCGCCGTGCTGATGGCCCCGTTCTTCGTGCTGCTGGTGGTGGTCTTCCTGATCCCAGCCGGAACGGCGCTGTGGCTGAGCTTCTTCGGCGCCGACGAACCGGGCCTCGGCTTCGGCCCCGAACACACGATCTTCGTCGGGCTGCGCAGCTACGCCGCCGTCCTCGCCGACCCGACGTTCCTGAGCGGGCTCGGCGTCGTCGCGCTGTACTGCCTGCTGTACCTGCCGCTGCTGGTCGTCTGCTCCCTCGGCCTGGCCCTGCTGCTCGACTCCGGCGTCGCCCGGCTGCGCGGATCGGCGCGGCTCGCGCTGTTCCTGCCGCACGCGGTGCCCGGCATCATCGCCGCGATCATCTGGCTCTACCTCTACATCCCCGGCCTGTCCCCGGTGGTGGACCTGTTCGGCAAGGCCGGGATCACGGTGGACTTCCTCGGCGTCCACACCGTCATCCCGGCGATGGTGAACATCGCGCTGTGGAGCAACCTCGGCTACAACGTCGTCGTCTTCTACGCCGCCCTGCAGGCCGTGCCGCGCGAAGTGATCGAAGCGGCCGTAGTGGACGGCGCCGGTGGCGTCCGGACCGCGCTGTGGGTCAAGACGCCGATGATCCGCGCGTCGATCGTGATGGTCGTGCTGTTCACGCTGATCTGGTCGCTGCAGCTGTTCACCGAGCCGATGCTGCTGTCGCAAGCCACGCCGATGATCACCGCGCGGTTCTCACCGAGCATGTACATCTACGACGCCGCGTTCACCCGCAACAACTACGGCCTCGCCGCGGCCGCGTCGGTGATCCTGCTGGCGTGCACGATCGCGCTGTCCTACGGCGTCACCCGCTGGACCAACCGCACCCGGGAGGTGACCGCGTGAACCCGCCGAAGCTCCTCGGCCGCGCGGCCGTCAACGCCTGCGTGGCGATCTCCGTGCTCTACACCCTGCTTCCCGCGTTGTGGCTGGTGCTCGCCGCGATGAAGGACCGGGACGCGCTCTTCGGCAGTGACATCCTTTCGCTGCAGGGGTTCTCGCCGCTGAAGAACCTGCAGGACCTGTTCGCCATGGACAAGGGCATCTACGGGCGCTGGTACCTCAACAGCCTGCTGTACGCCGTCGGCGGCGCCGCCGTCAGCGCCCTGGTGAGCATCGCCTGCGGCTACGCCTTCGACAAGTACGT